>JBEBXJ010000052.1:0-16797 GCA_040391685.1 Paenimyroides baculatum | reverse complement strand
TTACTCGGTTGTATAAAGAATACCGAAACGGGGAAATGCCCCATGTGAATGATTTACCCGATAACCAAAAAATAGAATTTAATCCTTAAAAAAACAGAACTAAATGAATCGATTAGAACAATTACAATCCTTTATCGGAAAGGAATTTTCAGCCTCACCATCACCTTTTATGCAATGGCTGAATCCTATTGTGATTTCAGCAGAAGAAGGTCAGCTCGAGTTTCAATACATCATCAGATCCGAATGGCTTAATCCTATAGGAAATCTACATGGGGGAGTTACAGCAGCCATTATAGACGACATAATTGGAGCAACAATGTTTACATTAAATGAAGACTCTTTCTATACTACTATCAACAATGCAATCGATTATTTATCTATTGCCAAAGAAGGGCAAAAAATTAGAGCAGAAACAAAAATCACAAAAAAGGGAAAGCAGTTTATAAATGCTCAATGTGAAATTTGGAATGAAGAAAAAACAAGATTGATAGCCAAAGGAACATCAAATCTTTTCAAAACACACATAAACAAATAAAAATACTGCATTCAACAGACAGAACACCAATTAAACCAAAGTTGCATTTTTAATCCTTTTTTTCAGACGAATTAAAAAATGCTCTGACTTTCTCTGCTTTTGATTTCCCAACAATTTTTATAATTTCTTCTTCGGGAGTTTCGCCTAAACGTTTTATAGATTTAAACTGAATCATTAATTTTTCCATTGTTTTATCACCAATGCCCGGAATTTTGGTTAAACCGCTATCTATGGCATTTTTGCTGCGTTGGTTTCTGTGAAAGGTAATTCCAAAGCGGTGTGCTTCGTTTCGCAAATGCTGAATTATTTTCAATGTTTCTGATTTTTTATCCAGATACAGTGGAATGCTGTCGCCCGGATAAAACAATTCTTCCAAGCGTTTGGCAATACCAATAATGGCTATTTTTCCGCGCAAGCCTAAAATATCCAAACTCTTTAATGCAGCACTCAACTGCCCTTTTCCTCCATCGATGATTATTAAATCGGGCAATGGTTCGCCTTCGTCCAACAATCTTCTGTACCGACGAAAAACCACTTCTTCCATAGAAGCAAAATCATTGGGTCCTTCTACGGTTTTAATATTAAAATGACGGTACTCTTTTTTGCTGGGTTTTCCGTCTTTAAAAACCACACAGGCAGCCACCGGGTTGGTTCCCTGAATGTTTGAATTATCAAAACATTCGATATGTCGCGGTTCTTTATTCAATCGTAAATCCGATTTCATTTGTGCCATAATTCGATTGGTATGCCTTTCCGGATCTACAATTTTTATCTGTTTTAACTGATCCAATCTGTAATAACGGGCGTTGCGTTCGGATAAATCGAGTAATTGTTTTTTATCGCCGAGTTTTGGAACAGTAACCGATATTTTTTCGCCCAAATCAACTTCAAACGGAACAATAACTTCTTTGGTTAACGATTTAAAGCGTTCGCGAATCTCTATAATGGCAAGCGTTAACAGTTCTTCATCGATTTCATTCAATCGTTTTTTGAGTTCCAATGTATGCGAGCGAATGACTGCTCCGTGTGCAATTTGCAGAAAGTTGACGTATGCCATCGTTTCATCAGAAACAATAGAAAACACGTCAATGTTGGTGATTTTTGGGTTTACTATGGTAGATTTTGCCTGATAATTTTCTAAAATCTGTATTTTTTCTTTTACTTGCTGGGCTTCTTCAAACTTCATCTCTTCGGCATAATTCATCATCAGCTTTTTGAAATCTTTTAAGTTTTCTTTAAAATTTCCTTTTAAAAGCTGGCGGATGCTTTTTATTTTGTGCAGGTATTCTTCTTCTGATTCCAATGCTTCACACGGCCCCAGACAATTGCCTATATGGTATTCTAAACAAACTTTATACTTGCCGTTTTTAATGTTCTGTACGCTTAAATCATAATTGCAGTTCCGCAAAGGATACAGTTCCCGAATTAAATCCAACAAAGTATGCAACGTTCTGCCGCTGGTGTAGGGTCCAAAATATTCCGAACCGTCTTTAATAAAATTTCGGGTAGAAAAAACTCTTGGAAAACGTTCGTTTTTAATACAAATCCACGGATAGGTTTTATCGTCGCGCAGCAAAATATTATAACGCGGCTGGAGATTCTTAATTAAATTGTTTTCCAGTAAAAGTGCATCGGTTTCGGTTTTAACTACAATATGCTTTATAAGCACAATTTTTCGAACCAAAACATTTAAACGTGCATTGTCGTGCGTTTTGTTAAAGTACGATGCTACCCGCTTTTTTAAATTCTTTGCCTTTCCCACATACAGCAACTTTTGATCTTTATCAAAATACTGATAAACACCTGGTAATTGGGGTAAAGTTTGCAATTGTAAAGAAATATCGGAATTTGTTGTCATAGTGGCATTGGGTTGCACAACAAATTTACATTAAGTTTTTGTAATACTTAAAGGTTAAAAGAGTATCTTTAAGTTATGATTTTCATAAAATTTAATAAATGCACTTTACTACACGTAATTTTGAAATTTTAGGCAAATCGGTTATACCGGGCGAAACAAAAACCATAGAATTAAACATTGCTACTTTACATACAATGACGGAATTAAAGGTTCCGATTATTGTTTCACGATCTGTTTACGACGGTCCGACAGTTTTGTTTATAGCAGGGCTACACGGCGATGAATTAACAGGAATTGAAATTGTCCGGCAAATTATACGTCGCGGAATCAACTATCCAAAATGTGGAACAGTTATTTGTATTCCGTTGGTGAATGTATTTGGATTTGTAAACCAATCACGTGATTTTCCCGACGGACGCGATTTAAACAGGGTATTTCCCGGATTGGCAAATGGTTCTTTGGCAAGCCGGTTTGCATACCGCATTATGCAGGATATTATTCCGATGGTTGATTATGTCATTGATTTTCATGCCGGCGGTCGCGGTCGATTTAATGTGCCGCAAATTCGTATCGAACCAAATAATGAAGAACTAGATGCGCTGGCAGAAGCTTTTTCTACTCATTTTATTCTGTATTCAAAAAATATTGAAGGATCTTTCAGGGCTGCGTGCGATAAGTTAGGTAAGAAATATTTGTTGTTTGAAGGCGGAAAAGCATTGGATATTAACAACGATGTTATTGAAGAAGGTATTCAGGGAACGATTCGTTTTCTGGATAAACTGCAAATGCTTAACAGCAATTTTTCTGTAAAAGATCCGGCTCAAAAAATGATCTGTATCGAAAATTCAACCTGGATCCGTGCGCAATATTCGGGTCTTCTTCATAATTTTGTTTCTCACGGCACCTTTGTAAAAGCAGGTATGCAATTAGGAAAAATTACCGATCCGTATGGTTTGGTAGAAGAATCGATCGTAGCACCAAACAACGGTTACATCATTTGCGAAAATCAGGCAGCCATTGTTTTTCAGGGTGATGCTGTTTATCATATTTCAACCAAATTAAAAAATGACAAAGAAAGAATTACGCAAGAAATATAAAGAACTACGGAACGATTTAAGTTTTGATGAAATTGAAGATTTAAGTCTGCAAATTGCCAACCAATCATTAAAACTGCCTATCTGGAATTTTGAGAATTATCATGTATTCCTGACTATTCATGAACATAAAGAAGTTCAGACCGATTATTTTCTGCACATTTTAAACGGAAAAGATAAAAACGTCATTGTATCAAGATCTGATTTTGAAACTCGGAAAATGGATCATGTTTTACTAACCGATAATGTAACCATTAAAAAGAACGATTGGAACATTCCCGAACCACAAAACGGGTTTTCGGTAGCAGATGAACAGATTGATGTGGTATTTGTTCCATTGCTTGCTTATGATGTCTTTGGAAACCGCGTAGGTTACGGTAAAGGGTTTTATGATAATTTTCTCTCGAAATGTAAACCTGATGTAGTCAAAATAGGATTGTCTTTTTTTGAAGCAGAACCTGTAATATCCGATGTCTATTCAGAAGATATACGACTCGATTATTGTATTACACCTGATACTATAGTTAAATTTTAGTTTAGGAAAATTATTGTTTAGTAGCACAGCAGCTATTTAAGCACTTTAATTGTTACTTATCGCGTTTTCGTTAACAAAGTTGTGTAATACATCATACTCCACATAAATGTCTGCCCCAAGGGTATCATAAAAAACTGTACGGCAAACGGTACGCATTCACACAACAAAAAAGAAGCATTACCAAAAATGCTGAAAGGGAAATAATATGAAAATAAAAAAATCACAAAAGCGGGAGATAACTCCGTGTTTTTTTATTAATCTATGTTAAGCGCAGTAAACACAGGCCCTCTTATCTTTGTAGTATAAAAAATATACCGACCTATGGAATTAATCAACGCATTAAACTGGAGATACGCTACAAAAAAAATGAATGGAGAAAGTGTTGCAGAAGATAAAGTACAACAAATTGTAGAAGCTGCACATTTAGCACCTACTTCATCGGGCTTACAGCCTTTTGAAATTATTGTTGTTAGCAATAAAGAGTTAAAACAAAAAATACAACCTATAGCCTACGGACAATCACAAATTGTTGATGGGTCACATTTATTAATTTTTGCGTCTTGGAATAAATATACCGATGAAAGAATTGATGCTATGTTCAATCATATGAATACACAACGTAACCTGCCTTTAAATGCGACCGACGATTACAAAAACGGGTTAAAAGAAAAATTGTTTTCTATGACCGAAGCGCAACAAGCTGCCCACACAAGTAAACAATCGTACATTGCGTTTGGTACAGCCGTAGCGGCGGCGGCCATTTTACAAGTTGACACTACACCAATGGAAGGCTTTGTAAACGAACAATTAGATGAGTTGTTAGGTTTAAAAGAAAAAGGATTAAAATCGCAAACAATTTTAACTTTAGGTTACCGCGCTACAGAAGGTGACTGGTTACAAGGAATGAAAAAAGTACGCCAACTAAAAGAAAAATTTGTTACCGAAATCAAGTAAGGGATTTTTTTATACCTTATTCGATATTCTATTATTAAAAAATGGTTAGGAAAAATCCTAACCATTTTTATCTTAACTCATTAACGTTTAAAAACCAATACAATAGGGATTTGGTTTTTATATATTTTCAGAACCAGTTCATTTGATCTACTATTAAAAATGCTAGATTCCCTTAAAATATTTTATCTAGAAAAATCTAACCAAATTTTTATACACAGATATACTATGAATAAATAAATTTATTTATTACATTTGTACTTCATAAGTGTTTTTTTTGGTTATTAAAGAGGTTGTAAGTTTTATACTTCAGCCTCTTTTTCTTTTATTCTAAGAGAACTTCTTTTTTAACTTTTAGATGCCTTTTGTTTTTCACGCTCATTAAAATCGGCAACCTCAACAATACGCGGAATACTGCTTTTTGGTGCCATATACTTAAAACGTTTCTGTTTTTTACATGCACGAATAACACGTAACGTTCTGTTGTCTTTGTAAAGATTCCAGTTCATTAGTAATACCGAAACCAATATAACCGTTAAGCCAAGAATTTGCAAAGCGGTTACAGTATGTCGTGTAAAAAAATGAGCCAAAAACAAAGCAACTACCGGGTTTACATAAGCATACGTACTTACTTCTGTTGCCGGACGAACCTGTAACAACCATATATAACAGCTAAATGCCAAGATAGATCCCATTGTTATTAAATAAGTAATAGAACCCCAGCCTTCTAAAGATACATTGGCAAAGCTAAAAGTAGAGTATTCACCGGTAATTAGTGCAGAAACAGTAAAAGCAACACCCGCAGTTATCATTTGCCATGCGGTTTTAACCATTACATTTAATGGTTTTATTTTTCGATCTTCCGTTGTTGTTGTTTTGTCCTGTGTGTATTTTGTGTAGAGTGATCCTACAGTCCAGGCAATAGTTCCAAAAATCATTACAATCATTGCAATAACGTTATATCCGCCAGAACCACTTTCTGAATTAATTAATTGCTCACCAAAAAGCATCACTACCCCGGCAAAACCCAGTATCAAACCAAAAACAATAGGTATACTACCAAAATTTGCTTTCCATTTTGGTTTATCAAGTAAAACAAACCAAATTGCAGCCGCGGCTCCCAGTATAGATACTATGGCGCTTGATATGTATTGTTCTGCCCAGATAACGGCAGCCATATCAACAAAAAGCAGTAAAAAACCAATAAAGACCGCTCTTTTTACATCGCGTTTATTAAAAAGTTTGTATCCTTTAAAATAACAATAAGCCATTAAAACACTTCCGGCAATTATAAAACGAATGGACCCCAATACAAATGGCGGAAACCAATGCAGCGCTTTTTCGATAAAGAAATAAGTAGACCCCCATACAAAGTAAACAACAGCGTATGCGGATAAGATACTGAATTTAGAAATTTTAGCTAATGGCATAATTACTGGAAATGCAAATAAATACAATTTTTACGTTACAGAAACGATCTGGCAAATTTCGGATATAAATAACACATGGTAAAATTTAATGTTACTTTTACCCGTTGTGCATTTTAAATGATCGTTTGCTTTAATGTATTAAGATTTCTAATAAGGATAAATTTATTAATATACTGTATTGTTGTTAAAACAGTTATCTTCGTTAGTATTCTGGTTTTATATCCCTTAAAGGATTTAGCATAATTACGTCTAATCATAAATTGATCACATAATTGTGAGAATAGAGTTTCAATTCTCTTTCTTGCTTTTTTGTATAGAGGTAATTGAGGCTTATAATGGTGTTGATTCTTTTTTTTTGGGAGTACTTAATCTAATATTGGTAACTTCATAGATCTAGTTGAATTTCACTTGATAGATATCCTTTGTTTCCAACTAGTACACAATCATTAAGTTGATCTTTTACATCTTGTAAATAATGAATATCATATACAGATGACTTTAGTTAAATCTATGCTATGAAAACAGCATCAAAAGAGTAAACAGCATCTAATTTATAGCCATAAAATGACGATTGAGAGGCACAATATCCTCGGTTAGAACAAGTTTTATATTCTTCTTTAAAAATTTTTAGTTCTTGTGCTTCTTGATAACTTACAGATTTGTAAAGACATACTGTCAATAATAAAATGTGTCTGATTTTCATTTATTAAACTTGCTATTTTACTTCTCAAGGTTTTCAATATAAGTAAATAAACGACTCTTTCTTCTATTGAAAACATTACGTTCTATTTTATTTTTAATGACTATCTGGAACTTCGTACCAAAGTATATTTTAGTACGACTTAGTATGTAGATTAAGACGTCACTTCGAGTAGCGTAACGCAGTGAAGCGTATCGAGAAGTTGTTAATTTTAAGTTCTCGACAGGCTCGAACTGACGAGGAGTTGATACATTCTCTTTGGTACAAGCTTTCCGATAATCATTTATTTTTTAACTCGTTTGGCAATTGTTTAAATAAATAGTTCTCACTATAAACACCTAAATACTATGCTGTTAAACAGATACTTATTAATTCAATATCGTTGAGTTTTGGTTTCCGTCTTTGGTAGGATAGCAAGGTACTTTTATAATTTGCAACCAAGTTGTTCATTGGTAAATTGTTGGGACGTATCTTCAATTTACTACTTATTATAAACATGGGCGCAACTTTTTATGATTCTATCATAATGCACAACGGGTAAATATAACATATATAACTATTTAAATTAAACACAAGTTTTTTTGATGTACTGTATCCATAAAATATTTTATCTTTACCTAAAACAAAACTATATGAATTACATTACAGAAATACTTATTTTATTGTTCTTGGCAATTACCTTTTTACAATCGGGTTACGATAAAATTGCAGATTGGAAAGGAAATGTTGGATGGTTAAAATCGCATTTTGCAAATACTTTCTTGGGTGATAAAGTTCCCTTTTCTTTAGGAATTATTTTGATTCTGGAAATTATTGCTGGAATTTTAGCACTTGCAGGAATTTGGTTTTTATTTAACGACTGTAAAGAAATTGCTTTATACTCGGGAATTGTTTCTTGTGTTACGTTGCTGTTCTTACTTTTTGGCCAACGCATTGCAAAAGATTACGATGGGGCACGAACTATTGTAATTTACTTTATACCGACAATATTTTTAGTTTTTCTACTGAAATAATATTTCTGGCATACTAATTGATTAATCGACATAAGTTATGAAAAGGAAAATTTATTTTGGTTAGTTTAGTTGTAAAAAGTCCCGCAAATTGCGGGACTTTTTAGTTCTTATAATCTTGTATTAATGTTATTCCATCTAAAGTAATACTATAAACCAAACGCATAATTAATAGGGTAAGCACACCTAATAAAAATCCGTACAGATAAATCATTTTCAACGTAAGTACAGTGATCCATTTAATGAAAAAATAAAGTGTACATAATACGGTTACAACTATAGAAATCAAAACACCCATTTCATAGATTACACCAAATAGCACAAAATCCCATACTATCGGAATTTTTGCCAATACCCAGAATACAAAACATAAAATAGTTGCAATCGCAACTATTTTATCCCAATCGTTTAACCGATTGTTATTTTTCATATCGAAAGAAAATGTTTAATTTCTGCTCATTAACAAACGCAGTACATACCAGAACAACAGCATTAACGATGAAAACAAAGACAATGCAGCTGCAATGTACTGGTTTGTTCCAAAGTTGTTTTTAATCTGGTGTGTGTTGTATAAAATTGATCCCGATGCCAAAACAATCATTCCGACAGAAAACCACAATCCTAAATCAAAATTAAACAACATACCGGCAACAATTGCGCCTATTGCTACGAAAAACCCTATGGCTAAAATGCTTCGTAAAAACGAAAAGTCGGCTTTGGTACTAAATACCACAAAGGTTAGTCCTAAAAACAAACTGCCTGTAATAATTGCTGCCTGTGTTAATAATTCGGCACCGCCTGTGTAATAAATGGCAATGTAAAGTATCGGCACAAAAATTAAAGCTTGTGCTATAATGTACAGAAAATATCCTAAATACTGCTTTGCCAAACTGGTATCATTATAAGCCATTTTTTGTGCGATATACGAAACGCCCATAAATCCGCCCAACAAAATTAACCACAAATAGCCCTGCGTTAAACTTAACATGAAACCTACCAAAGGTTCAATGCGTAAAAAGATAGTTTCTAAAATTACAAAGGCTACCAACCCCAATGCTAAATTAAGGTACGTTTTTTTATAAAAAGTAGCTTGTTCTTGTTTGGTTGCCTGTGCGGCTAACTGAAATGCTTCCATAAAATTTATTTTAGTTTAATATTTTAAAGATAAAAAAAGATTTCTGTTTGAACAGAAATCCTATTTAAAAACTTTTTTGTTGAAGAGAATCAATAAACCTACACCTACTGAAATGGCTACATCGGCAACATTAAAAATAGCGTTGAAAAACGTAAAATGTTTGCCACCCCAAAAAGGAAGCCAGTTAGGTAAGTACCCTTTCCATATAGGAAAATAAAACATATCTACCACTTTACCGTGAAACCAGGTTCCGTAAGGCTGATCACTAAACAATGTGGCAACTTGTACATGGCTGTCGCTAAAAATTACGCCGTAAAAAACAGAATCGATAATGTTACCAACCGCACCCGCCAAAATCAAGGCAATGGCAACTATTAAAATATTAGAACCTTTCTTTTTTACCGAATCGTTCAGCCAGTATAAAATTCCGCCTACTGCAATAATTCTAAAAACGGTTAAGAGTAATTTTCCGTAATCACCCGGAAGTTCAACTCCCCACGCCATCCCGTCATTTTCTATGAAACGAATCTGAAACCAATCAAAACCCAATACTTTTACAAAATCATCAATCACAAAATTTGTTTTGATGTATATCTTTGAAATCTGATCGATAATAATAACTACAATCGCTAAAAATAAAGCTTTGTTAAACGACATAATATGCAAAAATTTGCACAAATGTAAGTTATTTAAAACAAAAAACGCTCTTAATTAAGAGCGTTTTATAAATTATCGTTGCTGTATTTTTGCTTCCATACTCATTGTTGCATGTGGAACCAATTTTAAGCGTTCTTTTTCAATAAGCTTACCTGTTACGCGGCAAATACCGTAGGTTTTGCTTTCAATGCGCACCAAAGCGTTGCGCAAATCACGAATAAATTTTTCCTGACGTGTCGCCAATTGCGAGTTTGCTTCTTTAGAAAGAGTTTCACTGCCTTCTTCAAACGCTTTAAATGTAGGCGATGTATCATCGGTACCGTTATTTAAATCGTTCATGTAAGCGCTTTTAATCAAATCTAAATCTGCCTGTGCTTTCTCTATCTTTTTTAAGATGATTTCCTTAAATTCTGCTAAATCTGCGTCTGAGTATCTAACTTGTACATTTTCCTTTTCCATAACTAAACAATTTATTTTGAAACACTAATTTTGGTTACTAAATCGTCAAACTCAATTTCTGTACCATTTTCTAAATCATCAACAAATTCAAGCGTTTCTGTCAGGGTTTCTGCTTTAATATAATCAATGTTTGCTGTAACGGCATCTTGGATAACCGAGTTTTGCTGTATTTTAATTTCTACTTTATCGGTTACTTCAAATCCTGAATCTTTGCGGATGTTCTGGATTCTGTTAACCAGTTCGCGCGCAATTCCCTCTTTCTTTAGATCATCGGTCAGGGTAATATCCAAAGCAACCGTAATTCCGTTTGCGTTTGCTACCAGCCAGCCTTCTATGTCTTGTGAAGAAATCTCTACGTCTTCGTTTGTTAATTTAACAAAATTCCCTGAAACTTCCAAGGATATTTCGCTGTTTTTCTCTATTTCACCGATTTGTTCCTGCGTAAAATTCTGAATGGCTTTTGCAACATTTCCCATTTCTTTTCCGAAACGTGGACCTAATGCCTTGAAATTAGGTTTGATCTGTTTTACCAGAATGCCCGAAGCATCGCTTAACAATTCCACTTCTTTCACATTCACTTCAGCCATGATCAAATCTGCAACTGCCTCTATTTCTGCCTTTTGATTTGCATCTAAAACAGGAATCATTACTTTTTGTAACGGCTGGCGTACCTTAATCATTTCTTTCTTACGCAATGATAATACTAAAGATGATACGGTTTGCGCTTTTTCCATTTTACTTTCTAACGACTTATTAACAACTTTTTCATCGTAAATCGGAAAATCTGCCAAATGTACAGATTCAAACGATTCTTTTGCAGTTGTTTGTGTTAAATCTTTGTAAAGCCTGTCCATAAAAAATGGTGCAATGGGCGCCGATAATTTTGCAACCGTCGTTAAACAGGTGTACAATGTTTGGTAAGCGGCAATTTTATCCTGCGCGTATTCGCCTTTCCAGAAACGGCGTCGGCATAAACGTACATACCAGTTACTCAGGTTTTCCTGAACAAAGTCTGATATGGCACGTGCTGCTTTGGTTGGTTCGTAATCGGCATAAGCTTCATCAACTGTTTTTATTAACGAGTTTAGTTCCGATAAGATCCAACGATCTATTTCCGGACGGTCTTCCATAGGAACTTCGGCTTCGCTGTAGGTAAATCCGTCGATATTTGCATACAAAGCAAAGAAAGAATAGGTGTTGTACAACGTTCCGAAAAATTTACGGCGAACTTCGGTAATTCCGTCTAAATCGAATTTTAAATTATCCCACGGATTGGCATTCATGATCATATACCATCGCGTAGCATCTGGACCGTGATCTTCGATTGTTTGAAAAGGATCAATGGTATTGCCTTTACTTTTAGACATTTTGATACCGTTCTTATCTAAAACCAAACCATTCGACACCACATTTTTATACGCTTTTTCGCCAAAAACCAACGTTCCGATTGCGTGTAAAGTGTAAAACCAACCACGTGTTTGATCGACACCTTCTGCGATAAAATCAGCTGGGAAGTTTTCGTGATTGTCGATATATTCTTTATTTTCAAACGGATAATGCCATTGTGCATACGGCATGGCGCCAGAATCGAACCAAACATCAATTAAATCGGTTTCGCGTTTCATTGGTTTGCCCGATGGAGAAATCAGCGTAATAGCATCAACCACATTTTTATGCAAGTCGATTTTATCATAGTTTTCCTCACTCATATCGCCCACTACAAAACCATCAAACGGATTTTGTGTTTGAACGCCTGCTGCTATTGCCTTTTCGATTTCGGCAACCAACTCTTCTACCGACCCGACGATTAATTCTTCAGTCTTATCTTCAGTTCTCCAGATTGGCAACGGAATTCCCCAATAACGTGAGCGCGATAAATTCCAGTCGTTAGCATTTTTCAGCCAGTTTCCAAAACGTCCTTCGCCTGTTGCTTTAGGTTTCCAGTTGATTTCTTCGTTTAAATCGAACATTTTATCTTTCACTTCGGTAACCTTGATAAACCAAGAATCTAAAGGATAATATAAGATCGGTTTATCGGTTCGCCAACAATGCGGATAACTGTGCACGTATTTTTCTACCTTAAAGGCTTTGTTTTCTTCTTTTAAACGGATGGCAATTTCAACATCGACCGATTTTTCAGGTGCTTCGCCGTCATTGTAATATTCGTTCTTAACATATTTACCCGCCATATCGCCCATTTGCGAAACAAAACGACCTTGTAAATCTACCAACGGCACTGCGTTTCCGGCATCGTCCAATATCAACATTGGCGGCACTTCAGGTGTTGCTTCTTTGGCAACCTTGGCATCGTCGGCACCAAAAGTAGGAGCGGTATGTACAATACCCGTTCCGTCTTCTGTTGTTACGAAATCTCCAGCAATTACTCGGAATGCATTTTCAGGATTTTGATACGGTAACGTGTATGGCAATAACTGCTCATAACGGATACCTACCAAATCAGCTCCTTTAAACTCTTTTACAATGAAGTACGGAATTTTTTTATCGTTTTCTTTATAATCTGCTAGTTCAGCTTCGGTTTCAACAGCTACAAATTTTCCCGCAAACTGCTTTGCAACTAAAGGTTTTCCTAAAATTACATTTATTGGTTGGTTGGTGTATTGATTGAATGTTTTTACCAACACATAATCGATTTTTGGACCAACGGTCAACGCGGTATTACTCGGCAACGTCCACGGTGTGGTGGTCCACGCCATGATATCTACTTGCTCGTAACCTTTTAAAAAGTCAGGTAACGAATTTTCTATGGTTTTAAACTGTGCAACAATAGTGGTATCAGTAACATCGCGATACGATCCCGGTTGGTTCACTTCATGCGATGACAAACCTGTACCCGCTTTTGGAGAATACGGCTGAATGGTGTAGCCTTTGTACAGCAAATCTTTAGTGTAAATTTGCTTTAACAACCACCAAACGGTTTCCATATATTTGGGTTTGTAGGTTATGTACGGATCGTTCATATCTACCCAATAACCCATTTTCTCTGTTAAATCGTTCCATAGATCGGTGTAGCGCATTACGGTACGTTTACACGCTTCGTTATACTCTTCTACTGATATTTTTGTTCCGATATCTTCTTTGGTAATTCCCAGTTCTTTTTCGGTACCTAATTCAACAGGCAAACCGTGGGTATCCCAACCAGCTTTACGCTTTACCTGGAAACCTTTTTGGGTTTTGTATCGACAGAAAATATCTTTAATAGCACGAGCCATCACATGGTGAATACCAGGTTTTCCGTTTGCAGAAGGCGGACCTTCGAAAAACACAAACGGCTGGTTGCCTTCGCGAGAAGTAACCGATTTATCAAAGATGGACTGATCTTTCCAATACTGTAACATTTCGCTTGCTACGGTTGGTAAATCTAATCCTTTATACTCTGTGAATTTGGTGCTCATGATACTGTTTTTAAATTCAATGTGCGAATTTAAGGAATTTAGGTTAAACAACGTATTTTTTTAATTTCTAAACAAATAAAAAAGCAATCCGTTTTTGGATTGCTTTTAAATGGTATGTTTTGTTTATTAGTTTTTTATGAATTTCTGTGTGCTGCCGGCAATTCTTAATATGTACGACCCTTTTTGTAAAGTGCTTACATTGATTTGCGTTTGAGTGGTATTGTTTACAGAACCTTTTAAAACTTCGCGACCCATTAAATCGTAAACCGAATAAGGTTTGTTTACAGTTTCTGGAAACGTTAGATTTAAAATATCGTTTGCCGGGTTTGGAAACATTGCGAACTCAATTTTTTCTTGATCTTTAATTGACAAAGGATTTACCTCAAAACGATATACGGTATTTGGTGCGGGCACAGCATCTAATCCAACAGGCTCATCATCTGGATCATTTGATTCTGTGTAGGTTGGATTTGCAATAGTGCCGTCTATGTAACCACCTTGAAAATTAGTATCAGTCATATATGCCAAAATTACTGTTGAATAAGCTTCATCATTCAACATACTTAAATCAGTAATATTATGATCTCCATAATGATATTCAATGCTGTTATCAACTTCGTAAAACCAAATCTGGTAATTCAGATATAATGTAGATGTTGTACTTATCATTTCTTCCATTTCCAATCCTGCATTCTTGATTTCTAACTTTAGAATACGGCTTCCTACAGTCCCTTCTACTTTATAAGAAATTGGAGATTGAGAAGCACCTGAAAAAGAGAAATTTCTATCCATTATGAACGTTGTTACTGGATAAAGAAAAACCGCATCAAAATTATTCCAAACATCACCTAAATAGAAATAATCATCATCAAATCCAAAATCATTATATGTATTTCCAAAGACAGAAATTGGGAAGGGAGATGCTACCGGTCCAAAATCGTCCCAATCCCAAACTTGTCCGTTGTTCATACTGGTAGCTCCTGTAAGGTCAGCATAGGTTGAAGTACTTTTAGTAAAAGTATAATAGTCTTGTGCGTTAACCGCTACCGCTGTCAATAACAAACCTGCTAATAAAGTAATTTTTTTCATTTTCTTAAATATTTTAATTAATTATTTTGCACAAATATATACAATTGTTTCTTTATTAAAACCTTGCGAAATTTTTTAACTTTTTAAAATACGTTTGTGTATTGTTAAATTCAGATAAACTGCATTGTTTTCTATACAACAAAAAAATCCCTAACAATGTTTGGGATTTTTTAAAACCTATACCCAACAGCAACCGCTAGTTTGGCATTTGCCCACGGACCTTTAATATTAACATCTACACCATTTTCGTGTACGTTATAAGTATAATCTACAACAGGTAATTCTACATCGTTCATCGCTTTGCGTACTTCGTCTTGTTCTCCGGCATCTAAAGATCGTCTACCACTTAATTCGCCCGATGCAAAACCGTAGCTTAAACCTACAAAAGTAACATCTAGATACCATTGTGAAGCCAATCGCCACTGTGCACCAAAAGACAATCCGCCAGAAAAACCATCTACATTTCCGTTGATGGTAACACTTTCCAACTGTTCTTTATAAATGTATTCTACCGGAAGTTCGACAGAAAAACGATCGTAACGTAAAAAAGGTGCAATGTAAAAACCGCGCATGCCTTCTTTTCCTAAATAAAATCGGACTTCGGGCGTAAACGAAAACGCGTTCATTTTTACATCTTTTAAAATATCGATCGCACCTTTGTCTTTCACAATATCTTCTACCGTGCCAAAAAATGGAATACTGCGTTTGGGCATAATGTTGATATTGGCAGCGATACTGGTTTTGGAAGCTATTAACCGTTCGTATTGCAGAGAAATGGTTGATGATGTTAAACCAAGTACATTCCATTTAACCATATTTTTATCGTCAGAAAAATCGGTTGTTTCCTGTGCAAATCCATTAAAGCAAAGCAAACTAAAAAGTAGGGTGACTGTATTTTTCATAGCAAACAGGTATTTATACTTCAACGGTTAATTTACGCAAAATATTTCTGTCCGTAAGTTAAAAAACAGTGATTCTTCATTCAAATGTGGTTCATTCAAAAATGAAAAACGAACCTATTAAAGTTCGTTTCAGTTATTCTTCTATAATCAGTTCGCCACAAATAGGCGTTTGAAAAGCTTTGGAGAATTCTTTTGCCGGTAAATCTTTTGGAAGTAAAACCATTAGTTTGGTAATGGCGGCTTCGGTGGTAATATCGTAACCCGAAATAACACCAATCTGTTTTAAAGCAGTACCGGTTTCGTATTTGCCCATATCTACACTTCCGCCCCAACATTGTGTGACATTTACAATTTTTACGCCGCGGTCTATTGCTTTTTGCAGCGTATTTATAAACCAAAACTGCGTTGGTGCGTTGCCTGATCCGAAGGTTTCTAACACAATTCCTTTTAAATTCGGAATGTTTAAAATTGCTTCCAATACGTTTTGAGTAATCCCCGGAAAAATCTTTAGAATAAACACATTGGCATCTAATTCTTTCTTAATGATTAATTGGTTCGATTCATAAAAATCGTCCAACAAATGTTCGTTTATTTTTAAATGCACGCCACTTTCTGCCAAATGCGGTAAATTGGGCGATGTAAAGGCGTTGAAATGTTCGGCTGAAATTTTTGTGGTTCTGTTTCCTCTGTACAACTTGTATTCAAAGTACAAACCAACTTCTTTTATAACGGGAATTTTGTTGTTATGAAGTGATGCAATCTGTATTGCGGTAATTAAATTTTCTTTGGCATCGGTACGAAGATCGCCAATTGGCAGTTGCGATCCGGTTAATATTACCGGTTTTGAAAGATTCTTCAACATAAAACTTAATGCCGATGAGGTGTACGACATGGTATCTGATCCATGTAAAACCACAAAACCATCAAAATCATGATAGTTTTTTTCGACAACTTCGGCAATCGTAATCCAATGTTCCGGATTCATATCAGAAGAATCGATAGGATCTTCAAAAGAATACGTATCAATAG
>JBEBXJ010000051.1:0-16886 GCA_040391685.1 Paenimyroides baculatum | reverse complement strand
ATTAGACAGTATCGGATTAACCATGTTCTTGCCTCTGCTCCAATTGGCAGACGGAGGCAATAATGTTGATTTAGGTAATTTAAGTTTTATAACTGATTTTCTGGATAGTATAGGCATCAAACTAACTATTTATAAAGCACTCTTATTCTTGATTTCAATCTTCTTAATCAAAGGAATTGTTGTTTATAATGCAAATGTCTATAAAATAAAGACCCGACAAATGCTTACTAAAAAAGTAAGGATGAGCGTGGTTAACCTGTTCCCGAGATTCAAGTTTAACCAGTTTGTAAAGACAGATATCGGTAAAATTCAAAATATTTTTTTAGGCGAAATTGGCAGGCTCTCCAACACATTCGAAAACTATGTTTCCATGATACAAGGCGCTATCATGATTGTTGTGTACATGATTTTCTCGTTTATGGTAGATTGGCAGTTTGCACTGTTGGTTTGTGGAGGAGGATTGATTTCTAACCTTGTTTTTAACCGTATCAACAAGCTCACCAAACAAAAATCTAAAAACATATCTACGGTCAATAATCAATTTGCAAACATCCTTATTCAGTATGTTCAGAATTTCAAATACTTGAAATCTACCGGAAAAATATTAGACTACAGAAATAAAGTAGAGCGGACTATCGATAATGTTCAGCACGAATATTTACAGATGGGTGTGTTGAACTCAAAAGTAAGCGCCTTTCGAGAACCACTCCTGATTGGTATTGTAGTGCTTGTAATACTGCTTCAAATATCATTTTTTGACACAACCATCTCTGCTATACTGCTTAGTCTTCTTCTTTTTTACCGAGCTTTGACTGCCGTTATTGCTGTGCAGAACAACTATAACAAGACTTTAGAGAATCAAGGGGCAATCGATAATATATTTAGCTTTTTGAACGAAATTAAAAGCCATAAGGAACATATCGGTAAAAAAACGTACCATTCTTTTACTGATTCAATTCAGCTGAAAGACATTATGTTTAAATACGGTAAAACCGTTATCCTGGACGGAATCTCTCTAGAAATTCCGAAAAACAAAACAGTTGCTTTTGTTGGAGAAAGTGGTAGCGGAAAAACTACTTTGATTAATGTTATTACCAAATTATTAAGTGTTCACAAAGGTAACATCCTAATTGATGGAGAAGACATTGACACCTACAACCAGTTTACCTACCAAAAAAGAATTGGTTACATTGCCCAAGAACCTGTTATCTTTAACGATACCATTTTTAATAACGTCACTTTCTGGGCCGAACCAACAGCAGAAAACAAAGCAAGTTTTGAACGAGCCATCCAACAAGCCTCTATTTGGGATTTTGTAAATGAATTAGAACTACAAGAAAATACTCTTCTAGGAAATAACGGAATCAACTTGAGCGGAGGACAAAGACAACGTATCTCTATTGCAAGAGAACTCTATAAAAGCATCGACCTTTTACTATTAGACGAGGCTACCTCTGCCCTAGACTCCGAGACCGAAAAAGAAATACAAGATAATATCGACTCCCTAAAAGGAAATTATACCATACTCATCATCGCTCACCGACTTTCTACTATCAAAAATGCAGATGTTATCTACCTGATGGATAAAGGAAAAATAATCGGTCAAGGAAACTTTGACGAACTTATTGCTTCTTCCGATAGGTTTCGGAAAATGGTGGAATTGCAGGAGATTTGAGTTGTGAGTTGTGAGTTGTGAATGGAGGTTCTCGATAGAATTTTTACTTCGTAAAACTTCGTAAAAATCACTCGAACTGACGGGAATGAAGGTTCTCGATACAATTTTTACTTCGTTACACTGCGTAAAAATCACTCGAACTGACGGAGAAAGAGATATTTTGAATTACGAATTAAGGTTCTCGATACAATTTTCACTTCGTAAAACTTCGTAAAAATCACTCGAACTGACGGAAAATGGAGAACAGAAACTCAAAACTCAAAACTTAAAATTCAAAACTATACTCCCCGATACAATTTTTACTTCGTTACACTGCGTAAAAATCACTCGAACTGACGGGAATGAAGGTTCTCGATACAATTTTTCACTGTTTGAAAAACACTCGAACTAACTGGAATAGATAAAAGAGGTAGTCCTAATAATGAACTACCTCTTTTGTTTGGAACATGGGTTCAATTCATAGTAAAATAATTTGAACTTATGTTACAGGTTAAACGCATCGAGAATGTCTAAAGTCATACAGTTTTCAGAATTTAACTGATACAAGTCTCCGTTATCGTGTTGATGGTATATGAGCGATAACAACACGAAATAAGTTGGGTCGCCCCCTGGGTCAGGAATAGTTACCTGATCGAAGGACAAGGTTAACGGGTTTTGGTCAATCGGTAAGATTAATGGTTCTGAATAACTAATTTTGTGTTCTTTCCCTTCGAAATCTACCGCTACCACTGCCGACTGCATCTCGAAATGTGTTGCCGATGGCGGATAAACCATTTGTGTTGCCGGTATAAACTCCTCTGAAGAAACTATACCCGTTGTCCTATCCACATTTAATGATACGTTTAGGTTTTGCATTACCGAATGATTTGTTAGGGGCAGCCCTCGGAAATAGGCTATTCCCCTTGGCTCCTTAATCCCTATTGCGATTTTTTTGTCACCCCTTTGAGACAATCCGTCTAAATAAGCTACCTTAAAAAACAACTTTGATAGCGGATTTACTTTCACTTTCCCACTCATCCTGTTTCGGAATTTGGAGATTGATTCTAAAAATAATTTTAGATCTGAAGCTACCAGCCCTAGCTGTGCCATGTTCTCACGTGTTCTTGCGAATTTTGGGTCATTGAGAATTCTATTCTTGTTTACTCCCCCCTTTCGCCTTACACGATACTCTCCGTCTTTTTTGTAAAAGTTCAGGTTACCAATGGTACCCGTTAACGGAATAATTGCTTCTTGTTTTGCCATAATCTAATAGATTTAAAAATTAAACATGCCCAAAACTAAACCAGAAGTTTTTAACCCGCAAATCATTGAATACAAAATAGTTAACTATATATTGATTTTGATATTTTTTATAAAATTTATAGTAAAAGCCCCTATAAAAGAGTATATTGAATATGTTTGATGTAATAACTAGCAAAATGATCTACCCTAATTGAGTCAGCGGTTGCCTACAGGTTGCCTAATAGTGGGTTAGAGAGAATGGAGGGGGAGTTTTAAATGTTGAATTATGGTTCTCGATACAATTTTTACTGCGTTGCACTACGTAAAAATCACTCGAACTGACGGAGAAAGAGATATTTTGAATTACGAATTAAGGTTCTCGATACAATTTTTACTGCGTTGCACTACGTAAAAATCACTGGAACTGACGGAAAATGGAGAACAGAAACTTAAAATTCAAAACTATACTCCCCGATACAATTTTTACTTTGTAAAACTACGTAAAAATCACTCGAACTGACGGGAATGAAGGTTCTCGATACAATTTTTCACTTCGTTAAAACACTCAAACTGACGGGGAAGCAAAGAGCAAATCACCAGAATACAAAATAGATATATAAAATCTTAAAACTATATACAGAAAACATAATAATAACTAAACACAAGCACATACTTTTGTTTTTAACAAAATATTAAGCTATTATTGTGTTATGTAGGATTTTTATTTGTTTTTACTATGGTAATTATTATGTCAAAACGGCTGCTGTAGTGCTGCAAGTTAGTGAGAATACAGCCAGAATAAAGCTTAGGGAACTCCGTAAGAAATACGGTTTGTTGCCTCATCAGAAAGTTTGTATTACTAAATTCTGTGAGTATTTTGCTTTGAATGAAGAACGAGTTATTAAAAAATTACGGGAATTTGGTCACTAAAAGGCTGTTAATAAACGTAATACTTTAAAAATAACTTAAAAATAATTTTTAGAAAATGTGTATTATCCCTAAAAATTAACAGAATAAGAGTATATTTGCGTTGATTTGTTAAAACACTAACTGATCGAGGTAATTTCTGATATATTGTCTCCTCCTTTGTAGAGTGAGGCTATGGTTAATATTTTTTAAGAACGACGTTAACTTATATTCATCGGAGCATTTACACCCTATAGTGAATTGCATGAAATATAAACTACATGATTCCAGTAACTAAAACATTTCTTCCGCCTGTTGAAGATTACAACAATTGGGTTAAAAAAGCTTTTGATAACCAATGGCTTACCAACAGAGGAGAGCTTATTAAACTTTTGGAAGCACAACTAAAAGACTATTTAGGGATTGACTGGCTTACTGTTACGAACAACGGTACTATGCCCCTACAGATTGCTCTTAAATTACTCGGAAAACAAGGCGAAGTAATCACCACTCCGTTTAGTTATGTTGCCACTACTTCTGCTATTATCTGGGAGAATTGCACTCCTGTTTTTGTGGATATACACCCAGAATACCTGACTATAGACGAGCGTAAAATAGAAGCTGCCATTACTGATAAAACTACTGCTATTCTAGCCACTCACGTTTTTGGAAATCCGTGTAATATTGAAGAAATAGAGCGAATTGCCCAAAAATATAATTTGGCGGTTATCTATGATGCAGCACACTGTTTTGGAGTAGAATATAACGGAAAAAGCATCTTTGAATATGGCGATGTGAGCACCTGTAGTTTTCACGCTACCAAACTGTTTCATACAGCCGAAGGTGGAGCTATGTTTACTAATAACTTGGAATTAAGACACCAATTGTATTACAGCCATAACTTTGGTCATGACGGACCTCTGGACTTTCATGGGCTGGGGATTAATGCCAAGATATCCGAATTACAAGCAGCTATGGGGCTTTCTGTACTTCCGTATATGCAGGAAATCTTGGATGCCCGAAAAAAAATAACGCAAACCTACGATTCTCTTCTTGATTTTAGTAAAATACAAAAGCTAAAAATCAGAGAAAACACTCAATGGAATTACAGCTACTACCCTATTGTTTTTGATAGTGAAGCTCGACTGTTAGAAGTTCAAGCTTTGTTAAACCAAAACGATATTTACCCCAGAAGGTATTTTTACCCTTCTTTGAATACCGTACCGTTTGTAAAACCTTCGTCCATGCCCGTATCAGAACGTATTGCCAGCAAAGTGATGTGTCTGCCGTTGTATAAAGACTTGAATGATGAAGACCAATTAAAAATTATACACTTAATCAATCTTTAAAGTATGCAAATCAATTGGAATCAAATAGAGGCATTTCTGAAAGAAGAACATATTTCGTTTAGACAGATTAATTCGCTCTCGGAGTCGTCTTTTCGGATAGCGTCTTTGTTTAGCCCAATCGATCAAGGATTTTATTTTTATAATGGAGTGAAAAGCTTTCCGGAAGGAATTAAAGATTCCGTTGTACTGATAAATTCGGAACAAGCTATCAATTCGTTTAACACATTTATTGTGGTAGAAAACCAAGATGTACAACTTATTTACTACAAGCTGTTAAGTTCTTATTTTAAACAACGTTCTACTGGTATAATAAACTCCTTAACCGAAATAGATTCTAAAGCTCAAATAGGTCAAAATGTTCAGATAGATTCTTTTTGCAGTATCGGAAATGCCAAGATTGGCAACAATTGTATTATCGGTTCTAATTGTAAAATTCATGACCATGTAGAAATTGGAGATAATACTATTATAGAGGCAGGCTCTATTATCGGAACCCAAGGTGTGGCATGGATTTGGGCAGACCAAAATACTAAAATAGCACAACCCCAATTGGGAGGCGTTAGTATCGGAAAAAACTGTTTTC
The DNA here is from genome assembly GCA_040391685.1 of Paenimyroides baculatum. Classification (GTDB taxonomy): domain Bacteria; phylum Bacteroidota; class Bacteroidia; order Flavobacteriales; family Flavobacteriaceae; genus Flavobacterium; species Flavobacterium baculatum_A. Next base: position 11,152 of record JBEBXJ010000051.1, on the reverse strand, counting down.
TGGGTGCTAATACCATTGTAGTTAGAGGTTCTTTAAACGAAAAGTCTACCATAGAAGATAATGTTATGCTGTCTCCTGGTTGTAGGCTTGGGCATGGAACCATCATTAAGAAAAATGCACATCTTGCTAATAACGTAATTACAGCAGGAAATGTCCATATAGGAGAAGGTGCTTTTATCGGTTCTGGTGCCATATTCAGACCTAAAGTGCGTATCCATAATAATACGATAATTGCTGCGGGAGCCGTTGTAGTAAAAAACACTACAGCACCTTTTAAAACGTTAATAGGATGCCCTGCTAAAGAAACCGAAACAAAAGAAACTCCAAGCGGAATGCCTAAACCATTACATTTAAAATAATTTATTTATGGAAAATAAAAACATCATCATTGGTCAATTCAACATTATTGACACAAATGCTAAAATTGGAAATAATGTCAAAATCGGAAATTTTTGTGTAATTCACGAAGGTGTAGAAATTGGAGATAATACAGAAATAAAAGATTATGTGGAACTCCGCAAAGGGACTATTATCGGAGAAAACTGTATCATAGATTCTAGAGTTTCGAGTTCTGGAAATTGTAAGATTGGTAATAATGTCACACTTCGCTATAACTCTATTATTGCTAGAGGTTGCGAAATTGGAGACAACACCTATATCTGCCCTAGAGTGATGACCAATAATCTGGATACGGACGGACACCAAATTGGAGGTGCTAAAGTAGGAGCAAATTGTTTTATTGGGACTAATGCAGTTTTGCAACACGGCATTAATATCGGTAATAATGTAATTGTAGGAGCTATGAGTTTTGTAAATAAAGATTGTGACATTGACAGCACCTACATAGGAATCCCTGCAAAAAAAATAAGCCCGAGATAATGAGTAATCCTTTAGTCTCAATATCCTGTATAACTTATAACCATGCCCCTTATATTCGACAGTGTTTGGATGGTTTTTTGATGCAAGAATGTGATTTTGAATATGAAATATTGATTCACGATGATGCCTCAACAGATGGAACTAGTGATATTATTAGAGAATATCAAGAGAAGTATCCTGAAATTATAAAACCCATAATACAAACGGAAAACCAATGGTCGCAAGGAGTTAGGGGAATTATGGCTAAATTTAATTTCTCACGAGCCAAAGGGAAATATATTGCGCTGTGCGAAGGGGATGATTATTGGACAGATCCGTTGAAACTGCAAAAGCAAGTAGATTTTTTGGAGGAGAATCCTGAATATAGCCTATGTTGCCATACCTATACTATCATAAGAGATATTAACAACTGTAATAACAAAAAAGGAGAAGAACAAAAAAACAATTACTTAACCAAAAAAACAAGAATAACTTTAGAAGACTATTTAAAGAAAAAAACAATAAAGACATTAACTGTTGTATTTAAATCAGAATATGTAAATGAAAAATATTTTAATTATAATTTTTTAAAAAAAATCTCCTCTACTAGTGGTGACTGGTTATTATTTCATAAACTATTGCTTTTTGGAGATTGCTATATTTTTTCTGAAGACATGGGGACATATAGAATACATACAGGAGGAATATCTCAAAAAAAATCAAGCACATATTTAAGAAATAGTTTAATTTGTTTAATAAACACTTTTCACTTTTCATTAAAATATAAAAACAAAAAAGTCAGTAAGCGTATGAAAAAAATATTGTTTAAAAAGATTTCTTCTTCAATGTATTTAAGTCTTAAGAAGGGAAAAAATTTGGATTTTATCATATTTTATACAAGAGTCGTGGCAAAATATTTCTTAAAAATCATATAATGAATAAATATATTAAAACCCGTATTATACCTTATCGCACTGATTTTGTGGGAGAAAAGCTTACACTTAATTTGGAGGCTATTTGTGTATATGCTGCAATAGGTTTTTTTTTAGATAACGATACTTTTTATAAAGAACTTAAAGTTTTACGTCCTGCTACCAACTATACATTAAGCGATGACAGCAAAACTATTAAAGAGGAAAAGTCTTATTTTAAATGGCATTATTCACCTGTTGAACGTCCTTTTGAGCAAGTAGTTCAAGAATTTGCTACAATTTTTGAAACCATTATTGCTGAACAGACAGTAGGAAAAAAAGTTATTCTTCCTCTTTCTGGTGGTTTAGATAGTCGAACCCAAGCAGCAGCCCTAGCTCACTTAAAAGCAGAAGTAAATAGTTATAGTTACAGTTTTAGTAACGGACACGATGAAACCAAATATTCTCGTAAAATTGCCAAAGTGTGCGAATTTCCATTTCAAAGTTGGGAAGTACCTAAAGGATATTTATGGGAAGTTATTGAGGATTTAGCTCAATTAAATAAATGCTATTCTGAATTTACAAATCCTCGTCAAATGGCTTTTATCGATAAATACAAAGATTTAGGAGATGTTTTTAGTTTAGGGCATTGGGGTGATGTATTCTTTGATGATATGGGTGTAGCAGATGATTTGTCTTTTGAAGAACAAGTGAATCATTTATTTAAAATAGTTGTCAAAAAAGGAGGTATTCCTTTTGGGAAAATGCTTTGGGAGTCTTGGGGTTTAAAAGGCAATTTTGTAGAATATATTCGCATGCGAATTGCTAGTTCGCTCAAAGAAATAAATATCCCTGAAAATGCAAATGCTCAAATTAGGGCATTTAAGAGTACTCAATGGTGTTTACGTTGGACTAATACTAATTTAAGTGTATTTGAATCACAACGACCGATGGAATTACCTTATTATGACGATAGAATCTGTGAGTTTATATGTACAGTTCCAGAGAAATACTTGGCGGACAGACAAATTCAGATTGCTTATCTTAAGATGCGAAACCCAAAATTAGCTCGTATTACTTGGCAAGCTAATCGTCCTTTTAATTTATATAATTACCATTTAAACAAAGTACCTTATAATCTACCCTATAGGGTATTTGATAAAACAAAACGTACCTTAAAATCTCATTTTATGGTACAACGCAATTGGGAACTACAATTTTTAGGTGATGAAAATCAACAACAACTAAAACAGTGGTTGTTTGATAATCCAAACTTCAAGAACTTTATAGCACCTGAAGTAGCTATAACTATTTTGGATAAATTTAATAATTCTGATCCAGTAACTTATTCTCATCCATTGAGTATGTTACTAACCTTGTCGGTTTTTGCTAAACATAACCAATTATGAAACCTAAAATAGCTATATATTCAGGAGCAGTTCCAAGCACAACCTTTATTGAGCGCTTAATTCAAGGGCTTTCTGAAGAAGATTATCCTATATATTTATTTGGTTATCAAAATCAAAAAGTAAACTATACTAACAAAAATATTTTTATAAAAGCTTATTCTGATAATCGTTTTCATAAATTATTTATTTTATTAAAATATACTCTTTTATTGTTCTTATTTAAAAGTTCAGAAAAGAAAATTCTAGACGATTATATTTATAAAAATTCAAAAAACAACACCCTATCAAAATTAAAGTATTATCCCGTATTATGGCATAAACCTGATATATTCCATATCCAATGGTCTAAAAGTGTCAAAGATTGGATATGGGTACAGCAATTTGAGATTAAATTAGTTGTAAGCCTTCGGGGAACACATATTACTATTTCTCCTATTGCTGATTCCAATCTAAAAAAAAACTACCAAACACATTTTCCAAAGATAAATGGATTTCATGCGGTATCAAAAGCTATTGCGATAGAGGCTCAAAAATATGGAGCTTCACCTGATAAAATAAAAGTGGTATATAGCGGACTGCCTAAAAGTAATTTTGTTACAACATCAAAATCGAAAAACCAAACTTTTAAAATTTTGTCAGTTGGAAGAAATCATTGGGTAAAAAGTTATCATTATGCTTTGGATGGTATGAAAATTTTGTCTAATCATGGAATTAATTTTGAATATACTATTATCGGGGCTAAAGATGCTGAAGAATTGGAGTTTCAGAAAGTGGATTTAGGACTTGAAGGTTCTGTTATCTTTAAATCAAAGGTTGGTTTTTCGGAAGTTCAGCAAATGATGTCTGATGCTGATTTGGTCTTATTACCGAGTGTAGAAGAAGGTATTGCTAATGTAATTTTAGAAGCTATGCAATTAGGAACTATGGTACTCACGACTGATTGCGGGGGAATGAATGAGGTAATCGAGAACGAGAAAAATGGTTTTATTGTTCCTATTCGGAATCCTCAAAAGATGGCTGAAGCTATCATGAAAATCATATCACTTTCGGAAAATGAGAAACAAGAAATTATTAAAAAAGCACAACTCACCATACAACAAAATCATACTGAAGCTAAAATGGTTTCGGATATGTTGTCGTTGTACGAAACTGTTTTAGCACAATGAAAATAGGTCTTGTTTTACCAAATTTACCTGCTTATTCTGAAACTTTTTTTAGGAATAAGATTTTGGGGTTGCAACAAAATGGTCACGAGGTTGTATTGTTTGTAAACTCAACACCTGAAAACAGTAATTATCTGAATTGCAAAATTGTTAGAGCTTCTAAATTAAGTGGTAATAAACTGCGGGTTGCGATTAGTAGTTTGATACAAACTTTAAAGGCTGTTTTTGTTCATCCGAAAAAGAGTTTAAGTCTTTATAAGCTCAACCGAAAAGACGGCATTTCGTTGAAAGAAAATCTTAAAAACATTATTGCTAATCAATTTCTGTTGACCGAACAGTTAGACTGGTTGCATTTTGGTTTCGGCACTATGGCATTGGGTAGAGAAAATATAGCCAAAGTTATTGGAGCAAAAATGGCCGTTAGCTTTAGAGGGTTTGATTATTATATTTACCCTTTAAAACATAAAAACTGTTATACGAAAATATTTTCTAAAAAAAACATACATTATCATGTGCTTTCGGATGGAATGAAAAAAGGTCTAGTTGAATTTGGAGTTCAACAAAATAACATATTTAAAATTACGCCTGCTATTGATGTAAATATCTTCAATCGAAATCAACAACCTCAAACAAATATTCTGCAAATAACAACTATTGCAAGATTACATTGGATTAAAGGATTAGAATACACTTTAGAAGCATTAAGTAAATTAAAAAATGAAGGGATTGAATTTGAATATACCATTATAGGCGATGGAATTGAAAAAGAACGTCTATTATTTGCTGCTTACCAACTCGGTATCAAAGAGAATGTTAATTTTGTTGGCAAACTTCCGCAAACAGAAGTAAAAAAAGCATTAGAAAAAACGGATATCTATCTGCAATACAGCATTCAAGAAGGTTTTTGCAATGCGGTGTTAGAGGCACAGGCCATAGGGCTTTTGTGCATTGTATCCGATGCGGAAGGATTGAGTGAAAATGTTTTGGATAAACAGACGGGTTGGGTGGTTGAAAAACGAAAACCAGAACTACTAGCACAAAAAATAAAAGAAGTAATGTTGTTATCGTCTTTAGAAAAAGACAGAATAAGGACTAATGCTACCGGTAGGGTTCAACAAGAATTTAATTTAGAAAAACAGCAACAAGAGTTTTTAGAATTTTACAAAATTTAATAATTAAATAATTCATATCACTATTAATCATGAAAGAAAGCAACAATTGGGGAGTAATTTATGTAGCTTATGGAAAGGACTATTTTCTTGAAGCCCAAAATTCCGCAAAGAGTCTGAAAACACATAATAATTTACCATGTATTTGTTTCTGTGACAAAGATTATGGGAATTCTGTATTTGATAAACTTATAATATTTAATGAACCTTTAGAAAATCGCAATTACAAGATAAATTCTATTATACAATCTCCTTTTGACCGAACCTTATTTATTGATTCGGATACTTTCATTTTAGGTGATATTTCATCAGGATTTCAATTACTAGACCAATTTGATATTGCATGTACTCATTCAGCTATACAGTTTGGTCCTAGTAAAATATCAAAAACTCAAATTAGTGACTTAATTCCTGATTCTTTTATTGAATTAAGTAGTGGTGTTATCTTTTATAATAAAAATAAAAATACTACAACTTTATTTGAAAAATGGCTTGAATTATATAACACTACTCGTAAAAAACTTGACCAACCTACATTTAGGGAAGCAATTTATTTTTCCGATATACGACTATATGTATTACCTCAAGAATACAATCTTACCATTACAGGTCCCTTATTTTTAGAAGGTAAAGCTAAAATTATTCATGGAAGATTTGGAAGAGAAAATAGGATTACACCTCCAGTAAAATATGAAAAAATAGGTTTAAAATTAAACAATAAAAAAGGACGAAGAGTCTTTATACCTGGATTGGGAATATTAACAATGAAAATCAGTCCAAATAGATTAAAATTTAAGAACATATTAAAGGGGTTAAAAAGGAGATTAAAAATATAAATCAAAATAAAAATCTAGTTTATATTTAATTTATAATGATATTTAACTTTTTAAAATACATCAAACCTACTTGGTACTATAATCTGAAACCTATTCAGGATTATGCTTATTTTCCTACGGAAGAAATTCTTAAAGAGCGTGGCATAGCATTAGAAAGAGACACTCATTATACAAGCCGTGAAGCTCAAAACAGGGATTTGACTTGGAGGGCTTTTCAGCTAGGGTTTATTTCTGACCAACCTAAAAACGGAATTGACGTATGGAAAAAAACCAAACTTCCTGCGGAAGATGAATACCGCTTTATTCGCAAGAACTTTCATAAGGTTTGGAGTTTATATATATTGTTTTTTCGGTTAGTTGCTTTGAGAAATCCTATCCGTGAAGTTTCAGGATTTTTAAAGTCCAGAAAAGTCAAGCGAGAAGATTTTTCTAAAAATTTTATGGTCTATAAAGAATATGACTCTTTTGAAAGTGAGCTTATCCAACAAAACCCTTTAGTGTCTGTAATCATACCTACCTTGAACCGCTATGAGTATCTCAAGGATGTTTTTAAGGATTTAGAACGTCAGACTTATAAGAATTTTGAAGTAATCGTAGTTGACCAAACAGATGATTTTAAGGAAGATTTTTATAAAGGTTGGAATTTAAATCTTCAGTTTTGGTATCAAGAAGAAAAAGCATTGTGGAAAGCACGAAATGAAGCTATTAAGTCGGCTAAAGGAGATTATATATTATTGTATGATGATGATTCTTTAGTTGAGCATGACTGGATAACACACCACCTGAAAACTCTTGATTTTTTTAAAGCCGATTTATCAAGCGGAGTATCGATAAGTACTGTCGGAGCAGAAGTACCTGTTCATTACAGTTATTTTAGATGGAGTGATCAATTAGATACGGGTAATGTATTACTCAAAAAAGAAATTTTCAGAAAGATAGGTTTGTTTGACAGACAGTTTGAAAAACAACGTATGGGAGATGGAGAGTTTGGATTGAGAGCTTATTTAGCTGGATATAAAAATATCTCTAATCCGAAAGCTAAAAGAATTCACCTAAAAGTAAGTGAAGGAGGGCTTCGTCAAATGGGGAGTTGGGATGGATGGAGACCAAAGAAATGGAATGCTCCGAGACCTGTGCCCAGTGTGCTGTATCTGTCTCGGAAATATTTTGATACTAAATTGAGTATGCTGATGATTTTGACAAACGTATTCCCTTCTTATATCCCGTATAAATTCAAGAGAAATAGATACTTAAAATTATTATCAGTTTTATTAATTCCGTTTTTATTGCCTTTGATTTTATTTCAAGTTAACAAATCTTGGAATATGGCGGGGAGTAAATTAAAAGAGGGAGCTAAAGTTGAATATCTATGAGAAAAAAAATACTGATTTTCACCTCCGAGTTTCCTCCTTTGCCGGGTGGGATAGGTAATCATGCTTTGCATTTAGCTGTTCAGTTTCAAAAAAACGGATATGATGTAACGGTTGTTACGGATCAGAGAAATAAAAATATTGATGTAGATATAGAGTTTGATTCTCAACTTGAGTTGAAAGTTACTCGAATCAAAAGAAAAAATCCTGCTGTATTTACTTATCTCGAAAGAATTAAAAAGGTTTGTGGTCTTATTCAAAAAAATGATGTTATCATCGCTTCGGGTAAGTTCCCGTTATGGCTTATCGCCTTTATGCGTATTTTTTTTACTAGTAAAAAATTTGTAGCCGTACTCCATGGTTCTGAATTAGGAGCGGGAGGAAAAATAGGAAGACTACTTACTAAATGGAGTTTAAAGCAATACCACAAACTAATTGCTGTATCTAACTTTACTAAAAAATTGGCTCTCGAAAGACAGCCTAAAGCCACTATTACTGTTATCAACAACGGATTTGCTCCCAAAACTATAAATCCAGATTTGGAGTCAAAACAAGTTCCTCTATCAATTATTACAGTAGGAAACGTAACTTCTAGAAAAGGGCAGCAGAATGTCATAAAAGCTTTGCCTGAATTAAAAAAGCACTTTCCTAATCTTGTGTATCACATTGTCGGATTGCCCACCGAGAAGCAGAAATTTGCACAATTGGCACAACATCTCAAGGTTGATGAATCGGTTGTTTTTCATGGAGCTTTATCGGATGAGGTACTTCATAAGAGACTCTCGGAATCAAAAGTATTTTGCATGTTAAGCGAGCATCTAGCCAACGGAGATGTAGAGGGATTTGGCATTGCTGTTTTAGAAGCTAATTATTTGGGGTTACCTGCAATTGGTTCTATAAATTCAGGTATTGCTGATGCTATAAAAAATGGAGTGTCCGGAAAATTAGTGGACCCTCATAACCCGACTGAAATAACTAGGGCGTTTACTGAAATCATAGATGATTATGAGCGCTATTCGGTTGGGGCAAAACAATGGTCTGAAAACTTCCGTTGGGAACATGTCATAAAAACCTATATTGAGACTCTGGAAAAATGAAAAGGAAAAAGCTAGTTATTATATCACATACCGAACATTATAAGGACAGTAAAGGAGCTGTAAGAGGTTGGGGACCAACTATAAACGAAGTGAACTATCTTGCAGACCATTGGGAAGAAGTTGTGCATGTAGGGTGCCTGCATAACAAAAAAACACCTCCAAGTTCTTTAGCTTACACTCGAAAAAACATCACCTTTGTAGCGATACCTCCGTACGGAGGTAAATCTTTGAAAGATAAATTTTTGATATTGCTGAAAATCCCTAAAATTATTTATCAGGTTATTAAAAGTGTTCGAGGAGCCTCTGAGGTTCAACTCCGACTTCCTACAAGTATGGGTTTATTTTTATTGCCTTTATTTAGTTTTTTTATACCGAGAAAGTTTATTTTTTGGGTTAAATATGCTGGGAATTGGAATCAAGAGCATCCACCTCTCTCCTACCGTTTACAACGTTGGTGGCTTAAAAAAAACTTTGCTCGATGTAAGGTTACTATTAATGGCTTTTGGTCTGACCAACCTTCGCATTGTCATTCTTTTGAGAATCCTTGTTTAACTCAAGAAGATATTATTAGAGGACGAAAAGTGGCTGAACAGAAAACCTTTGAGGGTAGTTATGTTTTTTCGTTTGTCGGGCGATTAGAAGATGCTAAAGGAGTTTCGAGGATTATTGAGGCTTTGAGAGTAATTCCTGCTGATAAAATTAAGGAAGTTCATTTTGTAGGCAACGGAGATAAAATGGAACACTATAAAAGTGAAACTTCATTTTTAGGAAATAAGGTTTTTTTTCATGGTTTTTTAGACAAAGAAGGAGTGCATGCTATTTTAGCTCAATCGCATTTCTTTTTGTTACCTTCAACGGCTTCGGAAGGTTTTCCGAAAGTGATTGCTGAAGCTGCTTGTTATGGAACTTTACCTATTGTTTCTGATGTTAGTAGTATATCACATTACATATCTCCCACGAACGGATTTTTGTGGAACATAAATAGTTCTGAAAGTTTTAATTCGGTTTTAAGAGAATCGATTGACCGTAAGAATAATGAATTAAAAGACAAATCAAATAGTCTATTAGCTTTGGCGAAAATGTTTACTTTTGATAATTACAAATTAAAATTAAATAAGTATATTTTTTAATGGAAAAAGAAAAAAACTCTTATTTATCACTTATAATTATTCATGTTATTTTAGGGATAGCTTTATATTATGTACCTTTTACTTCTACACTATACTCTATTACAGCATTTATCATAGGAGCTTTTTATATTATCATAAATAAAAACAAAAACAATGAAGCTTTGCACGTTTCCGCTTATATAGTAGGAGCAGAAGTTCTTATGAGAATGACCAACGGAATACCTTTCTACGAGATGGGTAAATATGCCGTTATAATTTATATGTTATTGGGTATCTTTTTTAGTAGTTTTGTTAAATTTTCAGGCATTTATTTTTTTTATATACTATTACTTATTCCCTCCATATTTATTTCAACAGAGAACTTGAGTCATGAGACTAATATTAGAAAAGCTATAGCTTTTAATTTATCGGGACCTATCTGCTTAGGTATTTGTGCTATATATTGTTTGAGAAGAGAAATCACCATTAAAAGTATCTTGAAACTTCTTACTATCGCTGTTTACCCAATAGTTTCAATGATTGCTTATATTTTTGTATATACTCCCTCAAGTATAAGTGAACTGGTAAAAAACACTGCTTCGAATGCGGCTGCTTCGGGTGGATTTGGTCCAAATCAAGTGTCTACAGTTTTAGGACTGGGTATGTTTTTATTGTTTTGTCAAGTTTTATTAAATTCTAAAAATAAATTCTTACTAATAACTAATATCTGTTTGTTACTAGTTACTACATATAGGGGGCTTATTACATTTTCAAGAGGGGGAATTATAACTGGCTTGGCTATGATTGTTATTTTAACGAGTGTAATCTATTTTAGTGTAAATTTTAAAGCTAAAGGAAAGATTTTATCTATTATCATAGGAGCTTTTATATTAGGAATCGGAGTTTGGACCTATAGTTCAATTCAAACCTCTGGGTTAATTGAAAATAGGTATGCTAATAAAGACGCATTAGGAAGAGAAAAGGAAAGCGCTCTAACTGGAAGAGAAAATCTTATGGAAACTGAACTTCAAATGTTTATCGACAATCCACTTTTTGGAGTTGGTGTAGGAAGAAATAAAGAAATCCGAGAAGAAGAAACAGGAATAGAATTAGTTACCCATAGCGAAGTAACTCGATTATTAGCAGAACATGGTGTATTTGGATTAGTTGCATTACTTATTTTGATTTTTGTTCCTTTGTCGTTGTATCCTACCAATCGAGAAAACCTGT
>JBEBXJ010000050.1:0-17057 GCA_040391685.1 Paenimyroides baculatum | reverse complement strand
ACCCACGGACAAACTGCTGTATTTGCTAAATATTTGAACGAAAACGGAATTGAAGCCGTTGAACTGCACACTGCTTTTGGAAATGAAGAAGAAGACGAATCTACACCCGAAAGCCTATGAAAGCATTTGCGCAACTGATAAATTCGTTAGACAGCACCAATAAAAATCTGCAGAAAATCGCTGCTATTGAACTGTTTATTGATACCGCAAGTAACGACGACAAATTGTGGTTTCTATCACTTTTCACAGGCAAACGCCCGAAAAGAAGCGTTACTACAAAACTTTTAAAACAATGGGTTTTAGAGGAAACACAGCTGCCCGAATGGTTGTTTGCAGAAAGCTACGCGGCTGTTGGCGATTTAGGCGAAACCATCGCGCTGTTGTTACCCGATAACGAACATCCTTCGGACAAACCACTTTCTGAATGGATGAACGAAATTATTGCTTTAAAAGACAAAACTGAAGGCGAAAAAAGAACCTACGTTGTTAACAGTTGGCAAGCTTTAAACACTACCGAACGCTTTATTTTCAATAAGTTGCTGGGTGGAAGTTTCCGTTTGGGTGTGTCGGCAAAAACGGTAATCAATGCTTTTGCTAAACACTTTGACTTGGAAGCTGCTGCGGTAACGCATAGTATCATGGGCGATTGGGATCGAACCAAAGTCGATTTTGAAGGTTTGGTAAAAGGTAATTATACCGAAATTAATAAAAGTAAGCCCTACCCTTTTTGCTTGGCGTATGCATTGGATAAAGATTTGGAAGAATTAGGAACTATTGATGATTGGCAGATTGAATATAAATGGGACGGAATTCGGGCTCAAGTTATCAAACGGGAAGGCGAATTTTTCATTTGGTCGCGCGGTGAGGAATTAATTACGGCTCAATTTCCCGAAATCGAAAAAGCTTTAATTGATTTTCCTGATGATTTTGTGATCGATGGGGAACTGTTGGTCGTTAAAGATAACGAAGTGTATAATTTCAGCGAACTTCAAAAACGGCTGAACAGAAAAAATCTGCCTAAAAAGATGCTCGAAGAACTTCCGGTATCGCTTTATATTTATGATGTTTTAGAATGGAAAGGTGAAGACATCCGCACAAAACCACTTTCTTATAGAAGATCAATTTTAGAAGATCATTTTAATATCAATACAAATCCATCGCTTCATTTATCGCCCGTTATCAAAGAAATCGATTGGACAAAACTGTCCGAAATTCGCAGCAATGCACGTTTAATAAACAGCGAAGGTTTAATGTTGAAAAACGTTCATTCGCCATACCATACCGGAAGAAAACGAGGCGATTGGTGGAAATGGAAAACCGATCCTTTAACCATTGATGCCGTACTTATTTACGCCCAAAAAGGCAGTGGTCGGCGCAGCGGTTATTATACCGATTATACGTTTGCCGTTAAAAGTGGTGACGCATTGGTTACCATTGCCAAGGCTTATTCGGGCTTAACTGATATAGAAATTCAAGAGGTTAGCAAATTTGTAAATAAAAACGCGATCGAAAAGTTTGGTCCGGTTAGAACGGTAAAACCCGAGCTGGTTTTCGAAATTGCTTTTGAAGGAATTGGTTACAATAGTCGGCACAAATCGGGCGTGGCATTGCGTTTCCCAAGAATTTTGCGCTGGCGTAAAGACAAAACCGTTGCCGATATTGATACGATAGACGAAGTTAAAAAACTGATTACCTGATTATGGAAAACTTAAAAACATCCGAAGGTTATCAGATCATAAATAATTGGATGACTGCCGACCACAAAGTTCCTTTTGAATTTCAAGAGCGAACCTGGGATTACTATCACAAAGGTTACAGCGGCATGGTGGTTGCGCCTACGGGTTTTGGCAAAACATTTTCGGTCTTTCTTGGCGTTGTTATCAATTACATCAATCAATACGAAAAAATGCAGTCGGGTTTAAAGCTTCTGTGGGTTACCCCTATCCGATCGCTTGCAAAAGATCTGGCGCGTGCCATGCAGGGAGCCGTTGACAGTATAGGAATCGGCTGGGTTGTTGAAGTTCGTAATGGCGATACCGATCCTCAACAAAAAGCAAGGCAAACCAAGCAAATGCCCGATGTGCTTATTGTAACACCCGAAAGTCTGCATTTGTTGCTGGCACAAAAAAATCGCGATAATTTCTTTAAAAACCTGCAATGTATCGCTGTTGACGAGTGGCACGAATTAATGGGAAACAAGCGCGGTATATTGGTTGAACTGGCTTTGGGATATCTTCAAAGTAAAGTATCGAACCTTAAAATCTGGGGAATTACAGCTACAATCGGCAATATTGATGAAGCAATGGAAGTACTTCTTCCCAATACATCAAAAAAGATAAAAATAGTATCGAAAGAAAAAAAGCAGATAGAAATTATTCCGGTTTATCCCGATAAAGTTGATGTATTGCCGTGGGCTGGTCATTTAGGTGGAACTTTGGCAGATAAAGTTGCCGAAATTATTTCATTGAGCCGATCTACTTTGGTTTTTACGAATACCCGAAGCCAGAGTGAAATGTGGTATCAGCTGCTTTTAAATGCCGATCCCGATTTGGCTGGTCAGTTGGCGCTGCATCACGGTTCTATAGATCATGCGCTACGACAATGGATTGAAAATGCTTTGAGCAACGGACAGTTAAAAGCCGTGGTTTGCACCTCATCATTAGATTTGGGTGTCGATTTTAAACCTGTGGATACCGTTGTACAAATTGGATCCAGCAAAGGAATTGCGCGTTTCTTGCAACGTGCCGGGAGAAGTGGTCATTCGCCTTACGAAACATCGAAAATTTATTTTGTTCCAACGCATACTTTGGAATTATTGGAAGTTGCCGCGCTTAAAGATGCTTATAAAAATAAAATCGTAGAAAAACGAGATCCAATGGTTCTTACCTACGACGTGCTTGTTCAGTTTATGGTTACCATTGCTTTGGGCGGCGGATTTAAATCGAACGAACTATTTCCGATTATTCAGCAAACACATGCCTTTAAATATCTGCAGGAGGAAGATTGGAACTGGTGTTTGGCTTTCATTACAAAAGGCGGAAAATTGGGCGAAAATTATGAGGAATTTCATCGGGTTGATATAAACGAAGACGGAGTTTACGAAGTAAAAAAACGACGTATCGGAATGCTTCATCGTTTAAATATCGGCGTAATTGTAAGCGATGCCATGCTGAGGGTAAAATATACATCGAGCGGTTACATTGGTATGGTCGAAGAATATTTTTTGACAAAACTTAAGGTGGGCGATAAATTTATTTTGGCAGGAAGAGTTTTGGAATATGTGCGAATGAAAGAACTAACCGTTTACGTTCGCAACAGTTCGGGTAAGGGAATTACACCAAGCTGGTTAGGCGGCAGATTGCCATTAAGTGCCGATTTAAGTATGTTTTTACGTCAAAAATTATCAGAAGCAGCGGTAAATCAATCCAAAAGTAAAGAAATTCAATTTTTAAATCCACTTTTAAATTATCAACAAACTCATTCTGCACTGCCGTTACACAACGAACTTTTGGTAGAACAGATTCATACGCGCGAAGGTTATCATTTGTTTATGTATCCGTTAGAAGGGCGATTGGTGCACGAAGTTATGGCAACTGTTATTGCATATCGCATCAGCAAGCGTTTCCCAATCAGTTTTTCTATAGCTATGAATGATTATGGTTTTGAATTATTTTCAGATCAGCCAATACCTGTCGACTTGGAATTTCTTACCGAATTATTTCAGTTAGATCATTTAATGGACGATGTTGTTGCAAGTATCAATGCAACCGAAATGGCTTTACACAAATTCCGAGATATCGCCGTAATTGCAGGCATGGTAATACAAACATTTCCGGGTAAACAACGAAATAATAAATCGCTTCAGGCATCGTCGAGCATCATTTTTAAGGTGTTGGAAGAATTTGAACCATCGCATCTTTTGGTTCGACAAGCTTATAACGAAGTTTTTAATCAACAGTTGCAAGAAGTCCGTTTGGTTGATGCTTTCAAACGCATTGCATCAAACAAAATTGTCCTTAAATTTACAGACCGATACACGCCTTTGAGCTTTCCGATAAAAGTAGACAGTTTAAGGCAATCGCTTTCAAGTGAAGACCTTACAACGCGCATTAACCGAATGATTGAACGAAATTTAAAGAAACGTAAAAAATGAATCTGATTGAACAACCTGTTTGTTTTGCCGGTAACGATTTGCTGTTTAACAACCAGCGAAGTATTTATTGGCAGGCACAAAACGCCTTGATTTTTTCGGATTTACATTCGGGTAAAAGTGCCCATTTTAGAAAGCACGGCATGGCAATACCGTCGTATCTGCATTACAGCGATTTAGAACGTTTACAATTTTTAATTCAACATTATCAACCCAAACAAATCATTATTGTAGGCGATTTAATACACGCTGCCAGTAACAAAGAAGTGATTGATTTAAAACGAATAATTTCTACTTTTTCTACTTCAGATTTCCATTTAGTTAAAGGAAATCACGACCGTATTTCAGAAAAATTCATCAAAGATTTAGGAATTAATTCTGTAACCGAAAAATTAGTTATTGATACTATTCAGTTTGTTCATGAACCTATTGCAGATAATACCTTACCAACAATTTCAGGCCATATCCATCCGGGAATTCAAATTCCACTGTTAAGAAACAGTTTTAAAAAACTTCCGTGTTTTGTAGTACAATCCTCACAAATTATATTACCCGCTTTTAGCAAACTTACCGGATTAGATACTACAAAAACCATTGCAGATGCAACCTATTACGGTTTTTATGAAGAAGGATTTTTTAAAGTTTTATAGTAAGAGATTTTCTTAAAACCAACGCCCTTTACAAATTGTAAAGGGCGTTGGTTTTAATTAACACTCAACTATTTAATATTTAAATGATAAGGCATCATTGCCTGAACACCTTTATTTTGTTTAAGGTAATTCATGCGTTGCAGCAACTCATAATTTTCTGTACCAATTTCACTTTTAATAGCATCTTCTTTAACATTTGATACCGACATTCCTAAAAACTTGCGAAACAAATCGGCTAATTCAATTTCGTATTCTGGGTATAAAGAAACCTTATAATCGGTTGTTTTAACCAATTTTGCTGCGTACGCAATGGCATCGTCTAAACTTCCTAATTCATCAACCAAACCTAATTGTTTAGCCATAGTTCCTGTCCAAACTCTACCTTGAGCCATTTCATCGACTTTTGCTTTATCCATTTTTCTACCCTCCGCAACACGCGAAACAAAGGTATCGTAAATAATCTCAATGCTTTCTGTAAGGGTTTGCTTGTATTTCGGTGACATTTCTTCAAAAACACTGTAACCTGTTGCGTTTTCATGCGTTTTAACAGCTTCGGCATTAACACCAACTTTGTCTGCCACCTTTTTAAAGTTAGGTACCATTCCAAAAACACCTATTGACCCCGTTATTGTTCCCGGTTCTGCAAAAATTTTGTTGGCATTACAAGCAATATAGTATCCGCCCGAAGCAGCTACATCACCCATTGAAACAATTACCGGTTTTACTTTTTTGGTCAGTTCAATTTCTCTCCAGATAATATCAGAAGTTAAAGCACTACCACCCGGAGAATTTACTCGTAAAACCACCGCTTTAATTTTATTATTTTTACGTGCTTCTTTCAATGCACGGTTTATAGACCCCTCTCCAATTGTGTTTACATTTCCTTCGCCACCCTGAATTTCTCCTTGCGCAAAAATAACTGCAATTTGATCTTTAGCCGAAATTTTCTTGATGTTTAAATTAACATCCTTTATGTAATCTAAAATTTCAATTTCGTTAATATCGTCATCGTATTTAATATCCAATGCTTTTTTAATTCCATTGTAATATTGATCTATGTATGCAATTTTATCGATCAGCTTATTCTGAAGTGCCAGATTTGCATTTCGGGCATTAAGGTTTGTGGCGATATCGTTTAAGTTTGTAACCGCAATTTTTCGGTTTTTAGAAATATCGCCAGCATAAGAATCCCAAATTGAATTTAACAGAACGGTTAACTGTTCGCGGTTTTCATCGCTCATATTCTGCTGTAAAAATGGCTCTACGGCACTTTTGTATTTTCCGTGACGGATTACTTCCATGTGGATTCCGGTTTTTTCCTGTAAATCTTTCATATACAGAATTTCGGAAGCCAATCCTTTAAAATCGATCATACCCATCGGGTTCATGTAAACCGTATCGGCTACCGATGCCAGATAATATTCGCCCTGCGAATAATAATCAGCATAAGCCACCACGAATTTCCCCGTTTTTTTAAATTCGGCCAATTTATCAACAATGGCTTTACGCTGTGTTAATCCTAAACTTGTGGCATTGTTTTCAATGGAAATTCCTTTGATTTTATCATCGGTTTTTGCATAATCAATTGCCTGCAATACATTTATCAAACCATTGTTATTGGTTTCTTTATAATCAAAATCTTCAATGTAAATGCTTCCGCCGTAATCGTTAGAAACGTTTTCTAAATCTAACTTAATAACGGAATTGTTTTTTGTTGATTTTGACGAAGATGATCCGCCTGCCGATACCGCTACACCAATAATAAGCAGCAAGAAGAAAGACATCATGCAAAATAGGATAATTCCTACAAATGTTGCCAGTACATTTTTTATAAAATTCATTTTTATCGTTTTAATCTATATTTTGGTTAGTATGCAGAATGTAGAAAATGTTACAAAAAATTTCAAATGATTTTTTAGTGCGATACTTTTTAAAACATTGGTTATTTTTGCACCATGCACACGTACAATAAAGTAGTTTTAGCTTTAGGAAGCAATTTAGGCGATAAGAAAAGTAATCTTTTAAACGCCATAGACCACATACACAATAACATAGGATTTGTTGTGCAGGTATCGGCTGTGTACGAAACGCCTTCTTGGGGTTTTGACAGTTTTCCGTTTTACAATATTTGCATTCTAATTCATACGTATTTATCTCCCGAAAAACTTTTGGTTGAATTAAAGCAAACTGAAAAGACACTGGGGCGTACCGAAAAAACGACCAATAATTACGAAGCACGAACCGTTGACATTGACATTGTTTATTTTAATGATTTAGTTTTTGATACGGTTGATTTGCAGATTCCGCATAAAGAAGTCCAAAACAGAAAATTTGTTTTGGTGCCTTTAAACGATTTGTTTTTTGACTGGAAACATCCCCTTTTACAGAAAACGACACAGGAAATGTTAGCCGTTTGTGAAGATTTGTCTGAAATTAAACCGGTTGATGTCATTAAGTTGCCGAAAGATGATTTTGCTTTCCGGAAAGTAAAATTCATGGCAATTGAAGGAAACATTGGGTCGGGCAAAACTACGCTGACTCAAAAAATAGCACAGGATTTTAATGCCAAAACTATTTTAGAACGCTTTGCAGACAATGCTTTTCTGCCTAAATTCTATGAAGATCCGTTACGTTATGCCTTTCCGCTGGAAATGTCGTTCCTTGCCGATCGATATACACAATTAAACAACGAATTGGGTCAGTACGATTTGTTTAATGATTTTGTGGTTGCAGATTATTACATTTATAAATCGCTGATTTTTGCCCAAGTGACATTGGATATTGACGAAGCCGTGCTGTACAGAAACATTTTTGAGGTATTAAATAAAGAAACTACAAAGTCCGATTTATACATTTACCTGTATCAAAACACCGAAAATCTGTTGCAAAACATAAAAAAGAGAGGGCGTACGTACGAAGAGAATATCCAAGCAACATATTTAGATAACATCAACCAAAGCTACAGCGAATTTATTAAAACATTACCGCAAGAAAATGTATTGATTATTGATGTTTCTACGAAAAATTTTGTAGAAAACCACCAAGATTATTTAGAGGTATTAAACATCATTAATTCCAAAATATTATCTGTTTCCAACAGGTAAAGCTACTTGAATTAAAACCGCTTCAACAGTCGGGTCTGATACATATTTTCTAAAATCGCGATAGTTTTTAATCTGATGGCGTGAATAGGGTTTGTACATATGCCACAAATATTTTTGTTCGTTTTTAAAATATTCATTCACAACTTCATAAGCGTTAACATTACAGGAAATTCCTGATGTGGGGTATTTCAGCAATAATTGTTTAACAGAATCAATAGTTGGTAATAATTTGTTTTCTTCGGCTAAACCTACTAATGGTGGCAAGTAAAAACTTGTACGAAAGCCTTTCGATTTAAAGACCAACAAATTGTGCATTTCTGTTGATTCAACCAAAATATTTTCATTCTTAAGCGAATGTTTTTTTGTGAGTTTATCTAATATTTCTGATGAAGTTTCTGCATTGGTTTCCGATAGATTTTTAAAATCTAACCACAACTTAATTTCTTTATTTTCTATGTGTGAAAAATAGGTATCTAAATCTAAATGAATAGAATTTGCGGGCGGATGGTTTACATCGAACGTTTTAGTTATAGAATCAAAAACCAAATCTAATTCTACACCTTGATAAAATTTCTGAGTATAATTTAATTTTTCTATACTATTAACTCTGTGCGCCCAAACTTTTGATTGATAACCGGCATATTCTAATTTGTAAGGATTAAAAATATAAATTAACCCAACAGCTGCAATTAAAAATATAAACGTTAATATTCTATTTCGTTTTAAGGCGTTCATCATAATTTATATCTTTTAAAATCATTCTGTTTTTGTATTTAAAATCGGCATTGAAAATACTTTTTGATGGTTGAAACTGATCGAAATTTATTCGTGAAAGTTCAGAAAAACTGTAAATAAAATCTTCTAAATTATACTTTCTATCTAACTTATCCTGAAAATTAATTTTTGAATTTTCATTGTATTTATCCGATGTCCATACAATAAAAGGTATTTCAAACATAGCATTAGATCCTATTACTTCGTTATGTCCAAAATACTCATGATCTTTAAAAACTTCTTCTCCATGATCTGAAAAATAAACCACGTAACTGTTTTTATTGGTCTTTTTAACCATATCAATAATTTGGCTAACAACAAAATCATTATACCTGATAGAATTATCGTATTCATTAATTATTTGATACGTTTCATTACTGGTAAATTTAGTTTTTGGCTGATCATCAAAAAACTGAAAAGTGTCAGGATACTTTTTATTATAGCTGATATGGCTGCCTTCTAAATGTAAAAAAATCATTTTTTTAGAAGATCTTCTGTTTATTGTTTCTTGTAATTTAGGAAGTAAATCTTCATCGTATTTATCATTATTTACCGAAAAACTTGAAACATAAAACTGATTTTTACTTGCCTTTGCATATAATGAAATTAACGATTCATAAGCTCCAATAGGTTTTTGGTTGGATAACCAATAGGTTTCAAACCCAGCTTGATTTGCCAATTGTATAACTGTTCCTAATTTATTATTTTCAGGATGGTAATAATCTCCCATACTTAAAACTTTATCTAATGACAAAATAGTATGTGTGTGCGGGCTAATTACATTATTAAACAAATGCAGATCTTCTTTAATTGCTTGCAAATTAGGATTTGTGTTTCTGTAATAACCATAAATACCCATATTGTTTCTTGTGGTTGATTCTCCAATAATTATTACATACAACGCTTCTTCATCTTCGTTTGTAACATTTGTAAAGTATTTTGATCTGGGTCTTGTAATTTCTTTCGTAATTTCTTCTGAAAAAGTTTTGTACTCTATAAAAGTATTAAATACCAGTAAAGACAAGCTTCTTTCATAAAATCTATAACTGCATGCAACACAGATAAAAATAACAATATCAATATAAAACTTTTGCCTAACCTTAAAGTTTATAGTTGTTTTAAAAATTAACAGCAGAAGAGAAAAAATGTATGCGGCAAAAATTAAAACATAATACCATTTTGAATAACTATTTAAAAAACCGGAAATTTCACTGGAATTGGTTTCAAAAACAGTATACAGAACCGCGTTGTCTATAAAATTAAGAAAAGCAATTAAGGTAAAAATTTTTACAAATAGAATATTGTAAAACGGTACTAATAAAATTACTGCAATAATTTTTTTAATTATTTTTTGCTTAATAAAGTACCACAAAAGCAAAATAAAAACTAAAATTGAACTGTTGAACAACAATTCTTTTACTATTATTTTTAACGAGAAATTGTTGAAACTCATTATAACCGAAATAGCAATAATGGGTATCAATAAAAATAAAGTTATTAAAATATCTTTATACTTTCTCATTTACTTTATTGCATTTTCTGAAAAATATCCCAAATTACAATTCCGCCGCTTACCGATACGTTTAAAGAATGCTTTGTTCCCAATTGCGGAATTTCAACCACGGCGTCACTGTTGTCAATAACCTGTTGGTTAACACCTTTAACTTCATTCCCAAAAAACAAAGCATACTTTATATTATTTTCAACTTTAAAATCATTAAGCATTACAGATCCTTCTACCTGCTCTACCGAAATAATTTTAACATCATCCTCTTTTAAACGATCAACCACTTGCATCACCTCTTTTGCATATTCCCAAGCAACGGTTTCGGTTGCACCTAACGCTGTTTTATGAATTTCTTTGTTTGGCGGTGTTGCAGTAATTCCGCACAAATATATCTTTTCAACTAAAAAAGCATCGCATGTTCTAAAGAAAGAACCAATGTTATGCAAACTTCTAATATCATCAAGCACCACGATAATCGGTGTTTTTTCTGCCTGCTTAAATTCTTCTGTATTTTTGCGGTTTAATTCGTCTAAAATTAATTTTTTCATTTTAAAATTTTAAAGCCCTAAAGATACCATTTTATAAAGTTTTCCCGCAACTATTTCATTTTTGAAAGTAACTTTTGTCTTAAAAAATATTCTCACGATTTTCTTTTTTATCTGTTTTTCAGACAATACCTTTGCACGAAAAATCTAAAATATGTTCGCTAACGTTGTAAAACATATTATTACATCGCAAATTATTATATATACCGTTCGGTGTGTTATTGGTTTTTTAGTTGGATATTTATTAATGCTGCAGTTCCCAAAATATGAATTGTTCTGGACATTATTATCGATAATTCTAGTAATTTCACCCGAAGGAAAAGATTCTCAAAAACTGACTTTTGATCGGGTTCGGTCTAATTTTATAGGATCTATCGTTGGCTTATTATGTCATTTGATTTATTCGACAAATTTGTATGTTTTGGTAATTGGTATTATTTCCACCGTGATTATCTGCTATCTGTTTAAAGTAATGAATATGAGTCGCGTGGCAATTGTCGCATTTTTAATCGTTATGCTGCAATCACACACTTTAGACGAATCCATCGCACCAATTTTTCGTTTTTTAACCGTAGCAAGCGGTTGCCTTATTGGTTTAACAATAACGGTATCAACATCAATCGTTATTAAAAAGCTACGAAAACATTATAACATCAATTCATTATCAAAAATTTAAATAAAATTAACCTAACCTATTTAAACTGTCTTTTTTTGTGTTTTAGATATGGTATATTTGTAATCTTATAAAAATTAGAACGAATGTCTTCAAAGGAAAAAGAGAAAAAAGAAACGCCATTAATGCAACAGTACAATCAGATAAAAGCAAAATATCCCGATGCTTGTCTGTTGTTTCGCGTAGGCGATTTTTACGAAACCTTTGGCGAAGATGCTGTTCGTACCGCAAAAGTTTTGGGTATTACTTTAACTAAACGTGGTGCAGGTTCAAGCAGTGAAACCGAACTGGCTGGTTTTCCGCATCATTCTTTAAACGTATATCTTCCAAAATTAGTAAAAGCAGGTTTGCGTGTGGCTATTTGCGATCAATTAGAAGATCCTAAAACTACCAAAACCATTGTAAAACGTGGCGTCACCGAATTGGTTACACCCGGCGTTGCTATTAACGATGAAGTGTTACAGTCTAAAAGCAACAACTTTTTGGCGGCTTTGCATTTTGGAAAGAAAAATATTGGAATTGCCTTTTTAGATGTTTCAACCGGAGAATTTCTTACATCACAAGGAAACGAGGAATACATTGACAAATTGCTTCAAAATTTCAAACCGAGCGAAGTTTTGGTTCAAAAAGGAAATAAAAATCATTTTCTGCATCATTTCGGTAGCGATTTTAATCTGTTTTATTTAGAAGATTGGATTTTTAAAGACGATTATGCCCGCGAAAGTTTAACCAATCACTTTAAAACCAATTCGTTAAAAGGCTTCGGAATTGATGAGTTACAGGAAGGAATTATTTCGTGCGGAGCAATCTTGTATTATCTATCGGAAACACAACACAATAAAATTCAGCATCTAACCAATATCCAGCGAATTGCCGAAGATGCGTATGTTTGGATGGATCGATTTACCATTCGAAATTTAGAGCTTTACGGTTCTGCAAACGAAAATGCCACTACCCTTTTAGATGTGATCGATAAAACGTTGTCTCCAATGGGCGGGCGCCTGTTAAAACGCTGGCTGGCTTTGCCTTTAAAAGATATTGATGCCATTAACAAGCGTTTTGATGTGGTTGATTATTTTAAATCGAACACCGAAGTTTTACAGGATTTTCAATATCAGATCAAACAGATTTCTGATTTAGAACGATTGATTTCAAAACTTGCTACCGGAAAAATATCGCCTCGTGAATTTGTTATTTTAAAGGAAAGTTTAGATGCTATTATTCCGTTAAAGGAAACCGCTTTAAATTCTAAAAACGATGCATTGAAAGTCCTTGGCGATAATTTACATGCCTGCGAACTACTTCGTGAAAAAATAGCAACAACCATTTCTGCCGATGCGCCTGTTGCCTTGAATAAAGGAAATGCCATTGCAAGCGGAATAAATGAAGAATTAGATGAATTACGAAACATATCGCATTCGGGAAAATCGTTTTTAGAGGCAATAGAAAAAAGAGAAAGCGAAATCACCGGAATAACATCTTTGAAAGTCGCTTTTAACAACGTTTTCGGATATTATATCGAAGTTAGAAATACCCATAAAGATAAAGTTCCCGAAACTTGGATACGCAAGCAAACACTGGTTAATGCCGAACGATACATTACAGAAGAGTTAAAAGAATACGAAGCAAAGATTTTAGGTGCCGAAGAACGCATTTCTAAAATAGAAGCTGAAATCTACGAAAAATTCATGATGTGGTGTGCCCAATACATTCAGCCGGTACAAATGAATGCCAACTTGGTAGCGCAGTTAGACTGTTTACAGTCGTACACGCAGCTGGCTGTTGAAAACAATTATATACGTCCGGCTTTAGAAGATAACCATGTGTTGGAAATAAAAGATGGTCGTCACCCTGTTATCGAAAAACAACTTCCCGTTGATACACCTTACATTGCAAACGATGTTTATTTAGATACCGATTTGCAACAAATCATCATGATTACCGGACCAAACATGTCGGGTAAATCAGCCATTTTACGTCAAACCGCATTAATTGTTTTGTTGGCGCAAATGGGTTGTTTTGTTCCGGCAAGTTCTGTAAGAATGGGCATTGTAGATAAAATTTTCACTCGTGTTGGCGCATCAGACAATATTTCTATGGGCGAATCTACTTTTATGGTAGAAATGAATGAAACGGCATCTATCCTAAATAATTTAACCAACCGTAGTCTGGTTTTATTAGATGAAATCGGGCGAGGAACATCAACCTACGACGGAATTTCTATTGCCTGGGCTATTGCAGAATATATTCACGAGCATCCGCAAAAAGCAAAAACGTTGTTCGCAACACATTATCACGAACTGAACGATATGCACGAACAGTTTAATCGTATTAAAAATTTTAATGTTTCGGTTAAAGAATTAAAAGACAACGTGTTGTTTCTGCGAAAATTGGTTCCTGGCGGAAGCGCTCACAGTTTTGGTATTCACGTAGCAAAAATGGCTGGAATGCCTAATTTGGTGGTTCAAAAAGCCCAGAAAATATTAAAAAAATTAGAAGCCAGCCATAAAACCGAAGGAACTGTCGAAGCTTTAAAACAAGACGATTTACAGCTTTCAATTTTTAAACTGGATGATCCTATTTTAGAAGAAATCCGTGATGAGATCACCAATTTAGACATCAATACCCTAACTCCTGTTGAAGCCTTGATGAAATTAAACGAAATCAAAAAAATGGTTTCAAAAAAGAAGTAGTAATATAGTTTTTAGTTGTTGGTTTTTAGCTTTAGAACTTTCGACTTTAAGACGACTTTTGACTTTATAATATGTCGATCAAAAAAAACAAAACCTACCGCAGAACACGTTACTTGCTATACAAAGAAACATTAGTTGATTTTAAAGAACATTTTTGGGCTTTTGTAGGATCATTCGTTGGTTTGGGAACCATTAGTTTCCTGCATTTCGAAGCGTTGTCAAAATACGATCTTACACTTATGATAGGATCTTTCGGTGCAAGTTGCGTTTTAATTTATGGAGCAATCGGAAGTCCGTTGGCGCAACCTAAAAACCTGTTTAACGGGCATCTAATTTCAGCAATTATCGGCGTTACCTGTTACAGAATTTTGGGAGATTATGTCTGGATTGCAGGTCCGTTAGCGGTTTCACTTTCTATTATTGGCATGCAAATGGCAAAATCACTGCATCCACCAGGTGGTGCTACAGCTTTAATTGCGGTGACAGGTGGTCCGTCTATTACTAATTTAGGCTACGAATATGTTTTTTCACCTGTTTTTACCGGTGTAACCATTTTATTTATTGCTGCTTTAATTTTCAATAATATTCCTCATAAAAGACAGTATCCCGTTAAATCATTTCCACGTTTATACAGAAAAAAAGCAAGAAGCAAATAAGTTCTTGCTTTTTTTATTTTGATCGAAATGTTTTAAAGACTATTTTCTTACTTTTAAATAAAAAAAGTTCAAAATGAATTTCACAAAACTAGTACCCAACATCTTCTACGAAAACATACAGGACGGAATTGAACTTTTTGTAGACTGCTTAACGTTTACAATGGGTTATAGCAATTTAACTTCTGTTTATCCTTGCTGTATCGTAGAAAAAGATAATTTGCAGGTTTTTCTGCATCAGAATAAAGAATATGCTGTTAAAGATCGACCTGAAATAAGGCTACACACAAACAATATTGAAGAGGTTTTTGAAGAAGTAGCACGCACGCACAAAAAGTTCCTACATCCAAATCTTAAAGGTGTAACTATGAAACCGTGGGGAGCAAAGGAATTTGCTTTGTTAGATGCTACCAATGTTTGCGTAATTATTCAACAATGGTAAAATCATTTTTTAAGTAAAATTTACACCAGTCAATATTCTTCCAGTGAAAATAGGTGTTGAAAATAACCCCAAAAAATATTTCAAAAAGGCAAAAAATCATCACAAATAATTTTCATTAAATCAATAACATATACTATTTTTGCAGCTTAAAACAACGAACAACAATAATGAGTACAACTAAAAAAATTCAATCGGCATTAATTTCAGTATTTGACAAAAACGGATTAGAGCCTATTGTTAAAGAATTGCACAAAAACAACGTAACTATTTATTCAACAGGCGGTACCGAAACGTTTATTTTAGATTTGGGAATTCCGGTTGTACCTGTAGAAGACGTTACTTCATATCCATCAATTTTAGGCGGACGTGTAAAAACGTTGCACCCAAAGATTTTTGGTGGAATTTTGAACCGTCAGGACAATGAAACCGACGTTCAGCAAATGAAAGATTATGCAATTCCACAAATTGATTTAGTTATTGTTGATTTGTATCCGTTTGAAAAAACAGTTGCATCGGGTGCTGATGAAGCTGCAATTATCGAGAAAATCGATATCGGCGGAATTTCATTAATCCGTGCAGGTGCAAAGAATTTTAAAGATACAGTGATTGTAGCGTCGGTTGAAGAATACGAAACGTTCTTGAATTTTTATACAGAAGAAAATGGATCTACAACCTTGGCTCAACGTAAATATTTAGCTGCTAAAGCGTTCCATACTTCATCTCATTATGACGGAGCTATTTTCAATTATTTCAATCAGGAAATAAACGAACCGGTTTTAAAAATCAGTGAAAGTGAAGCGCAAACATTACGTTACGGAGAAAACCCACATCAAAAAGGAATTTTCTACGGAAATTTTGACGAATTATTTGATAAATTACACGGAAAAGAGTTATCTTACAACAATTTATTAGACGTTGACGCTGCCGTTAATTTAATGAACGAATTTAAGGGCGATGCGCCTACATTTGCTATTTTAAAACACAACAACGCTTGTGGTGTGGCTCAAAAACCAACAATGAAAGAAGCATATTTGGCAGCCTTGGCAGGTGATCCAACATCGGCTTTTGGTGGTGTTTTAATTGCAAACGGCAACATTGATAAAGAAACCGCAGAAGAAATTAACAAATTGTTCTGCGAAATTGTAATTGCACCAAGCTATGATGCCGATGCTGTTACCATTTTACAAGAAAAGAAAAACAGAATTATATTAACAATAAAAGATGTAAAATTACCTACAACACAAGTACGTACTTGTTTAAACGGTATTTTATTTCAAGATAAAGACAATGTAACTGATACTAAAGCACACTTAACAAACGTTACAACTTTAGTAGCTGATGCTGAACAGGTTGAAGATTTATTATTTGCATCGAAAATTTGCAAACATACCAAATCGAACACTATTGTTTTGGCAAAAAACAAAGAGTTGTGTGCTTCGGGAACCGGACAAACATCTCGTGTTGATGCTTTAAAACAAGCAATTGACAAAGCAAATGCGTTTGGTATTGATTTAACAGATGCCGTAATGGCAAGTGATGCTTTTTTCCCTTTTCCAGATTGTGTGGAAATTGCTAAAAATGCAGGCATTAAAGCTGTTATTCAACCAGGCGGATCAATTAAAGACAATTTAAGCATTGATTATTGTAACGAAAACCAAATGGTTATGGTAACCACAGGTATTCGTCACTTTAAACATTAAAAATATAACGGAATAGTTTAACTTAATACCATCTTAAAAAATATATGGGATTTTTTGATTTCATGACCGAGGAAATCGCTATGGACCTTGGTACTGCAAATACTTTAATAATACATAACGGAAAAGTTGTAGTTGACAGCCCTTCTATTGTAGCTCGCGATCGCGT
>JBEBXJ010000049.1:0-17330 GCA_040391685.1 Paenimyroides baculatum | reverse complement strand
GCGTGCATGTGGTTTACTGCAATCAGCGGAATATCTAACGCCATACTTAACGATTTTGCAAAAGAACCGCCAACCAGCAACGAACCCATTAAACCCGGTCCCTGCGTAAAAGCAATGGCACTTAAATCGGTTTTCTGTATGCCGGCTTTTTGTAGCGCAACATCTACAACAGGCACAATATTTTGCTGGTGCGCTCGCGATGCCAGTTCAGGAATTACACCACCGTACAACTCATGAATTTCCTGCTTTGCCACTACATTGCTCAATACTTTATCGTTGCATAATACGGCTGCACCGGTATCGTCGCACGAACTTTCAATGGCTAAAATGTACTTTAACTGTTCCATTGTAAAAAATCGGTATAATTTATGTATATAAAGTGTACTAAATACCGTATTACCTTTACATAAATTAGTATTTTTGTCTCTTAATTTAAAAGGCAAATTTAAAACAAATAAGGCTATCAAAAAACTTTTTAAAATACTGTTTGGATTGTTGTTGGGTTTGGCGCTGGTTTTTATACTGGCAGCCGTAATTATTACAACACCTATAGTTCAGACAGAATTGGCGCATTACGCAACAACAAAAATTAACGAACAATTCAATATCCGAACGTCGATCGGGCAGGTTGCCGTGCAGTTAGACGGAAGCGTTTTGTTAAAAAAAGTACATGTTTTAGATGATCGCAACAACGATTTAGCCTACATTGACCGATTGTATACCGATATTACCGATTTCAAACAGTTAACCGAAGGAAAGCTTTTGTTTGGAAGTACCGAAATTCAGGATGTTAATTTTTTTATCCACAAATACAAAGGCGATACCTTAACCAATTTAGACAAGTTTATCGCTGTTTTTGATGACGGTAAACCCGGAAGCGGTAAGTTTTTAATGAAGATTGATCATTTGGATTTGACAAACGGCAGGTTTAAAATTACCGATGACAATACAGGCAATAATCCCATAGATTTTAAAGAAATGAACGGTTCTTTAAACAAGCTGCTGGTACAAGGACCAAATATTAATGCCGATATTACCAAATTATCCTTACAAGACAAGCGCGGTATTTATGTGAAAGATTTGGTTACAAGCTTTTCTATGACTAAAACGTCGATGGATTTAAAACCGTTTGCTGTTGAAACCAAAGAATCGTATATAAAAGGAAACATCGCCATGCGTTATGCCGAAGGCGATTTAAAATATTTTACCGATAAAGTAAATCTGGCGGTTGATTTCAACAAATCTAAAATTGCTACCAACGATTTAAAATATTTCTATAAAGAATTTGGTACCGATAATATGTTGTATCTGAATACAAAAGCCACAGGTGTTTTAAACGACTTTAAGCTTGAAAACACACAGTTATCAGACAAAAACGGATCAGAAATCATTGGAAATTTTGTTTTAAAAAATCTGTTTGTAAATAAAAATCCGTTTCGTGTTGAAGCCAATTTAAACCGGTTGAACATTACACGTGCCAATGCGGTGACGCTGCTTCCGAATATTTTAGGAAATGCTTTACCTACTCAGTTAGAAAAATTAGGTTTACTGAATTTGCAAGGGTTTGTGGCTTACGAAAATTTTTATGTTGATGCAGATGTCGAAGCTATTACAAACCTTGGTTTTGCTAAAGCAGATGTGGAGTTATGGAATGTAAATCAAAAGCAAAATGCCACTTACAAAGGAGACATTGCATTGGATAATTTTGATATCGGCGGATTAATCGAAAACGAAAAAATTGACACAGCAACATTAACGGCAAGTGTAGACGGTAAAAGTTTTGATCCTGAATATTTCAATACCATCATTAAAAGTCAGGTGCAGCAGTTTACCTTTAACAATTATTCCTATAAAGATATTTCGATCGACGGAAATCTGAAACTACCTGCATATACAGGAAGTTTGGTTAGTAAAGATCCAAATGCGCTGCTTGATTTCAACGGAACTTTAGATCTATCAAAAGATAAAACCGCAGTTGATTTTAAGGCAGATATTGAACACCTGAATATGAATGCTTTAAATATTGTGAAAGATTCGTTAGGAGTGTTTAAAGGTCATTTTGAATTGGCTGGGACAGGTAAAAATCTTGATACGTTTGAAGGAACCATTTTGGCACAAAATGCAGCGTACACCAATTCTAAAAAAACTTATACGTTTGACAGTCTTTCTATTAAATCTGAATTTCAAGAAAATAATATTCGTAGAATTGATATTCAATCAAACGATATTGTAAACGGTTACATTCGTGGAAATTTTAAGTACGATCAGCTAAAAGATATCGTAGAAAATTCGTTGGGAAGTCTGTATAAAAACTATTCGCCCAATAAAATTGCCACTAATCAGTTTATCGAATACAACCTGGATATTCAGAACAAAATTGTAGATTTATTTGTTCCAAAACTCGAAATTGCCAACGAAACTTCCATTTCAGGTAAAATTACTGCAGATAACGGGGAATTTGTTCTGATAATGAACACCCCATTCATTAAATATGGCGGTAATAAAATTACCAATCTCCAGATTGATGTTAACAGTCTGCGCGAAAATCAAAATGCATTTATAGCCATTGATACCATCGATTTAAAAGCTTACAAAGCGTACGATTTTGTTTTAAACAATGCCAAGAAAAATGATACATTGTATGTTGATACACAATTTAAAGGCGGAACTGAAGCAAATGACAAATATTATCTGAATTTTTATCATACCATCGATGAAGAAAATAAATCGGTTGTTGGAATCGAAAAATCAGAAATTCAGTTTAAAGAATCGCTTTGGTTTTTAAACGAATTCAACAATGATAAAAACCAAATTATCTTTAACAAGGAAATCAATGATTTTGTAATTGAAGACATTCAGCTGTCGCATAACGAACAAATGGTTTTGTTAAACGGGAGCATGAAAGGCAAAAACTATAAAGATCTAAATTTAGAATTCGAGAATGTGGAACTGGACAAGATCACTCCAGATTTAACCAATTTAACCTTTGCCGGATTAATCAATGGAAACGTGTCTTTTGTTCAGGAAAATAATGTATTTAAGCCGAAATCGAAATTAAATATCGAAAATTTAGAAATTAATGATGTTTTGCTCGGCTTGTTTAATTTTGAAGTTGAAGGCGATGAATCACTGCAGAATTTCAATGTAAAATCAAACATTGTAAACGATTTTACTGAGAATTTCTACATGAACGGATTAATTTCTGTAAGCAAAGGTCAAAGCCGTTTAAATTTAGATGCCGGTTTTAACAAGTTCAACCTTAAAGCAATTGCTCCTTTCTTATCATCGATTATGTCCGATGTCCGTGGCGATGCTTCGGGGCGCGCAACCATTCAGGGTACACATAAAGATCCAGATATAGAAGGGAAATTGTATCTAACAAATGCGGGAATGCGTCCTGTTTTTACCGGTGTTGATTATCTATTTGATGAAAATGCACCGCTCGATGTTACCGAAAGTCAGTTTATTCTGCGTAATGTAAACATTACCGATTCCAAACACAAAACAAAAGGATTGTTAAACGGAACAATTTCGCACAATAAACTAAAAAACTGGAATATCGATGCAAAACTGTCTTCGGATAATTTATTGGCACTCGATATTGACTATAAAGAAGGAACACCTTATTACGGTACCGCTTTTATAGATGGATCTGCAACCATAAAAGGTCCTGTAGAAAGTTTGGTGGTAAGTATTGAAGCAGAATCTAAAAAAGGAACGAATATTAAAATTCCTTTAGATGATGCAGGTGGATTGGGCGACAATAATTTCGTTCACTTTTTATCGCCACAAGAAAAAGCCAATCGTTTAAAAGGAATCGAAACTCCGATGAATAATACCCGTTTTGGCGGTGTTCAGTTAAATTTCGAGTTTTACATAACACCCGATGCCGAAATAGAAATTCTATTGGATCGCGCTTCTGGTCACGGAATGAAGGGTAGCGGTGCCGGTTTTATTACCATGGAAATCAATACCCTTGGTAGATTCAACATGTGGGGCGATTTTATGGTTTACAGCGGCGAATACAATTTTAAGTACGGCGGAATCATTGATAAAAAGCTCGATGTTGTTAAATACGGTACCATTCGTTGGGATGGCGAACCGTTAAATGCCATATTAGATTTAAAGGCGGTTTATAAAACGCAGTCAAATCCGGGGTTGATTATAGAGAGTTCTGAAATTAACCGTAAAGTTGACACCGAAGTTTCTATTGCATTACAGGGTAATTTAAGCAATCCTGAAATTGATTTCTTAATTGATTTTCCTAACGTAAGTTCAAGTATTAAATCAGAAATTGAGTACAAACTGGCAGATAAAGATACACGCGAAACCCAAGCTATGGCATTGCTGGCAACAGGTAGTTTTATTACATCTATAACAGGCGGAAATGCCGTTTATGGCAGTTTGTTTGAACGTGCCAGTAGTTTGTTCGATGATTTGTTTTCAGATTCCGAAGGTAAATTCCGCGTTGGTTTGAATTATTCTCAGAGCGAGCGTAATCCGTTCAGAGATGATACCGATGCAGCTCGTGTAGGTGTAACTTTTTCAACGCAGATTAGTGACCGTATTTTGGTAAACAGTAAATTAGGAGTGCCAATCGGTGGACGCGAAGAAAACGTGATTGTGGGAGATGTGGAAGTTCAGTTGCTTTTAAACGACGATGGATCATTACGGGCACGAGTTTTCAACCGTGAGAACGATATCAATTATATAGGCGAAGGTATCAATTATACACAGGGAATTGGTTTAACATACGAAGTTGATTTTAATACGTTTAAAGAATTGATAAAGAAAGTGTTGGTTCGTGCAGACAAACGTGCCAAGCAAAAGGAAAAAGAGAAAAACAAAACAAACAACAATCATACATCAGACGACGATTACGGAATAGACTATTTAAAGTTTCAGGAAAACCGTCGAGAAGATAATACAGATGAACCAAAAGATAAGCCAGAACCTAAATAGATTCTGGCTTTTTCAATTTATTTTGTATCTTTAGGTTATTAAGATCAGATATGAAATCAAACAAAAAAGATAATTTAACAAACAACATAGAAAAATAGTGTTTATGACTTAATTTACAAAGAAGTTTTAGGAACACATACTTTTTAAGCGTTGCTTAAAAAGTATGTAAATTTATGTAGTCTATAAAATTTCTATGAAGCTATGTGGTAAAAAGTTATTTAAAGTAAATTACAAGTTGTCATTGTTATAGCAAAAAGTTTAAATCACTTCGATATTAAGAAGAGTTATGAAATCAAACAAAATTAAAAAAATAGCAGTTTTAACTTCCGGTGGCGACGCTCCCGGAATGAACGCTGCCATTAGGGCGGTAGTGCGCGCTTGTACCTATTATGAAGTAGCTTGTTTTGGCGTTTTTCGTGGCTTTCAGGGATTAATTGAAAACGATGTAAAAGAAATGGGACCACGCGATGTAAAATATATTATATCTAAAGGTGGAACCATTTTAAAATCGGCTAGATCAAAAGATTTCATGACAGAAGAAGGTCGGAAAAAAGCCTACGAAACCATTAAAAAAAATCAGATTGATGCCTTAATTATAATAGGTGGTGACGGAAGCTTTACTGGCGGAATGCTTTTTTCTAAAGAATTCAACATTCCTGTTATCGGAATTCCTGGTACTATTGATAACGATATTTACGGAACATCACACACCGTTGGTTACGATACCGCTTTAAATACCGTGATTGATGCTGTTGATAAAATCCGCGATACCGCCACATCTCACAAACGTATTTTCTTTGTTGAAGTTATGGGTCGCGATGCAGGTTTTATTGCGCTGAATTCAGGTATTGGAGCAGGAGCCGAAGAAATATTGATACCTGAAGAAAATATTGGTTTACCCAAATTGTTAGAAAAACTGAAAAGGAGCAAGGCTTCAGGTAAATCATCATGCATTGTTATTGTTGCCGAAGGCGAAAAATCGGGTAGAAACGTTTATGAATTAAGCGATTATGTAGAAGAACATCTGCCGGAATACGATGTACGTGTATCGGTAATCGGACATATTCAGCGTGGCGGTTCGCCAAGTTGTTTTGATCGGGTTTTGGCAAGTCGATCAGGTGTTGCCGCGGTTGAAGCGTTGTTAAAAGGAGAAGAAAACATCATGATTGGTCTTCAAAATGATTTAATGGCTTACACACCCTTGGAAAAAGCCATTAAAGGCGAAGCAAAAATTGATGATGAATTAATTAGAATATCAGATATATTATCTATTTAAATTATGGAAAAAGTAAAAATTGGAATAAACGGTTTTGGAAGAATAGGTCGATTGGTTTTACGTGAATCATTTGAACGTAACGATGTGGAAATTGTAGCAGTAAACGATTTAATGGAGATTGATCTATTGGCGTATCTTTTAAAATACGATTCAGTTCACGGAACTTTTAATAAAGAAATTTCGGTTGATGGAAATAATCTGATTATTGATGGGAGAAAAATAAGAGTTACGGCAGAAAAAGATCCATCATTATTGAAATGGAACGAAGTAGGAGCAGAAGTAATTGCAGATTGTTCAGGTGTTTTTAAAACAATGGATAAAGCAGGTTTGCATTTACAAGCAGGAGCGAAAAAAGTAGTGATTTCATCGCCTTCAGACGATATTCCTATGTTTGTAATGGGGGTAAACCAAGAGAAAATTACAGCGCAAGATAACATACTTTCTAATGCATCGTGTACAACGAATTGTTTAGCACCAATAGCTAAAATTTTAAACGATGAATTTGGTATTATAGAAGGGTTAATGACAACCGTTCACGCAGCAACAGCATCGCAGTTGGTTGTAGACGGAGCTTCAAAGAAAGATTTCCGTGGCGGTCGATCTGCCTTAAACAACATAATTCCGGCAAGTACAGGTGCTGCAAAAGCGGTTACCAAAGTAATTCCGGAATTAGAAGGCAAATTAACAGGAATGGCATTTCGTATTCCAACGCCAAATGTTTCAGTGGTAGATTTAACCGTAAAACTGGCGAAACCTACAACCTACGATAATTTAATGAACGTTTTTAAAAAAGCATCAGAAACCAATTATAAAGGAATTTTAGGTTTTACAAACGAATCGGTTGTTTCACAGGATTTTCTTTCGGATACACGTACATCAATTATTGATGCCGATGCAGGAATAGCTTTAAATGATACTTTTTTTAAAATTGTATCTTGGTACGATAACGAATATGGTTATTCTGCCAAACTTTTAGACTTAATCGTTTATGTAAATAATTTGAAAGCCTAAACCCTAAAAAAATAAAGGAAAGTCAGTTATCGCTCATAATTGTTGGTTTTGTCATTCTGAACGGAACGTAGTGAAGTGAAGAATCTCTTGATTATAAAATAGATTTCTCCTATCGTCGAAATGACAAAATACTGTAAATATTACATATTATGGATATTTATTTAAAATTTAAGAGTATAATTTCTTTAAACAGTGTTAAAGTTTAGGACTTTGACACTGTTTTTTTATGTTCAACAAGTGCTCATAAAAGGTAGAATACCAAAAGAAACAGTTGAACGATTCAACATTATACAGTAGAAAAGCACCCAACACCCCTCATCCATTTTTCTTTCATCTGTTTAGGTATTATTACATAAAATAACGTATTTTGTGTCCGAATTTAATTCGGACATTTTTTATGAAATTTGTAGTTGACAGTGGTTCTACCAAAGCAGATTGGTTACTTTTTAATAATAAACAATATTTAGGTGTTTACAATACTTTAGGCTTAAATCCAGAGGTATTAGCTACTCAGGTTTTAGTTGATCGTATAATGTGCAATGAAGAAATTGCCAATTTGCGAACTTCAATCACTCAAATTTATTTTTACGGATCAGGTTGCAGTACCACTCATTCAAAAAAAGTTATGAAAGATGCTTTGGAAGACGTTTTTATGAATGCCGATTTTTTCGAAATCCTCGAAGATACTTATGCCGCAGTTTATGCAACCTGTCACAATTTAGAACCTGGAATAGTCTGTATTAACGGAACCGGATCAAACTGTAGCTTTTTTAATGGTAAAGAAGTAGAACAAGCTGTAAATTCGTTGGGATATCTGGCAATGGACGATTGCTCTGGTGTAGATTTTGGTCGCCGCTTAATTAGAGCTTATTATTTTAACACCATGCCGTTGGATCTAAAGGAAAAATTTGAAAAAGCTTACAATTTAAACGCCGATTTCATAAAAAAGAATTTTTATAAAGAACCCAATCCCAATGCTTACTTGGCATCGTTCCTTCCTTTTTTAATTGCCAATAAAGATCATTCTTTTTTACAGGATATGATTGCAGAAAGCTTTCAGTTTTTTGTAGATCATTACATCAAACAATATTCGAACCATTCAGATGTTCCGGTTCATTTTATAGGATCAACAGCTTTTTTGTTACAGGACGAATTTAAATCAATCCTTAAAAAAAATAATCTATTAGCAGGTGTGTTTTACCAAAAACCGTTAGAAGGTTTAATAGAGCTTCATAAAAAGTAATATATTACCCTAAAATTTGTAACGATGTGCCTGCAATAACCAAAATATCTGCACTTTCAATAAAAGGTATATTTGGGTTGGAACTACAAATAAAGAAAACCAGCACGTTCATGCAGATCGTCAACATTTTGAGTAATAACGGTTACCTTAAAATTTTGCTGTAAACTGGCAATTATTTCATGTGCTTTGTTAGGTTCAACTTCTAAAAGCTGTTTTCTCCGTTGGTTGTAGAAATCAAGCACTAATGCGGGATTTTTTAAAAAACCATCCAAACTGGCAACTTCCATAACATCGTGCCCTTCCCACAAGCCATCGGCATCACGAAAGGTTTTAATACCGCTTTCTGCCGAAATGCCTGCGCCTGTTAAAAAAACTAAATTTTTCATTGTATCTGCAAATAGTATCTTTGTACTAAATTAAACAAAAGCAATGAATTTAGCCGATTTATATAAAAGTACCACTTATAAAAATTATCTGGAGGGTTTTATTACCGAAAACAGAAAATTGAGTTTTGACCGTGTTTTGGAAAACCGATCCAGACATTTCTGCATTGCAGTGGAAGATGTGTACCAATTGCATAATACAAGTGCCGTTATGCGTAGTTGTGAGGTTTTTGGAATACAGGATTTACACGTTATTGAACAGAAATTCAGTAAAACAATTGATAAGGAAATTGCAATGGGTGCTGAAAAATGGGTGGATATTTACCGGCATACATCTACACAGAATTGTTTGGAAACTTTAAAACAAAAAGGATATCAGATTGTTGCAACAACTCCGCATACCGATGCCCATTTACTTGAGGATTTTGATATTAGCAAACCATCGGCAATATTTTTTGGTACCGAAAAAATGGGCTTGTCTAAAGAAATTATGGATCAGGCTGATACTTTTATTAAAATTCCTATGTACGGATTTACAGAGAGTTTAAATATTTCTGTTTCGGCAGCTATTGTAATCAACAGCATTACCAATAAATTAAGAAATTCTAAATTAAATTGGAAACTTTCAGAAGAAGAGCTTTTAGAGAAAAAAATAGATTGGATGCGAAAGTCTATAAAAGACATTGACTTTATTACCGAACGGTTTTTGATTGATTTGAACGAATAAAAAAAGTGGGTTTATCGAAATAAACCCACTTTAATAACCAAAAAAAACACTTATGAAAAACTCAAAAATTCTAAAACATTCTAATTACTTTTCCTGTAGTAGATGAGTTATAGTACAAATGTACAAAGTTTTTTTTATTCTGCAAGTATATTTAAATATTTTTTTATGTTTATCGGTAAAATTATATTTTTTTGTCGGTTAATAGCGGTAAAACATTGGTTTTATAAGTATCGCCAACAGGAAATTCCTGTTCATTTATGAATATAAATTTACTTTGAACGGATGTAATTCTTTGCACAGGAATAATAAACGACCTGTGAATGCGGATAAAATCTGTTGCCGGTAATTGTTCCATTACATTTTTCATAGACATGCGGGCTACAATTTTGCTTTTTCCTTCTATATGAATCTGGATATAATCGTCTAAACCTTCAATAAATAAAATATTTTTCAAATAGATTTTGTTTAGTTTGTAATCGGCACGAATCAATATAAAAGCATCTTGGGAAGTTGAAACCGATTGTTGTTTTAGTTTTTTGACTTTTTCAACAGCGATTTCAAAACGCTCGTAAGCAATAGGTTTCAGCAGATAATCAGTCGCATTAACATTAAATCCTTCAACCGCATAACTGTCAAAAGCAGTTGTAAATATTACCAGAGGTTTGTTTTGAAGAGATTTATAAAACGAAACTCCGTCTTTTTCTGGCATTTGTATATCGAGAAAAATCAGATCTACCGGAAATTTTTCTAAATAATTTACAGCTTCTTGTTGCGATGTAAATGTTTTTTCAAGAACAACATCGGCATTTTTACCGCACAAATGTTCTAAAATTGTTAAAGCCAATGGTTCATCGTCAATTGCAATTGCTTTTATCATTTTAAATTTATCTTTAGTTGTACTTTATAATCGGTATCGGTATTTGTGATTTCCAATTTGTACTGGTTAAGGTACAAAATATCCAGACGTTTTTGAGTATTGATGATGCCTGTTTCGGTTTTTTCAAGTTCACTGATATTTTTTGCAACTTTTTTATTGAAGGTTTCCAGTAAAATTTCGTTGTTATTGACCCAAATATGAATTTTTATCACCACATTTTCGGTTTGATTTACGCCATATTTAAAACAGTTTTCTATAATGGGAATAAAAAGAAGCGGTGCAATTGTTTGATTTTCAACAGAACCTTTGATTTTGTAATCGATCTGTGTATTCTCTGTTAAACGTAGTTTTTGCAGATCGATATAATCAGAAATATAACCTAATTCATTTTCTAAAGACACTTTTTCTTTAGAACTTTCGGTTACCACATACCTCATAATCGACGATAATTTCAAAATTGCATCTGGAGCATCGTCTGATTTTACCAAAGATAAAGCATATAGTGAATTCAATGTATTGAATAAAAAATGTGGATTAATCTGTGCCTTTAAATAAGAAACTTCGCTTTTAAGCATGTCTTGCTGCATACCGTTAATATATTGATTTGTCTTTAGCAAAATACCTATTGACAGTGCCAGATAAAATTGGTATGCGTTTTTATCAATTAAAAATT
Organism: Paenimyroides baculatum; assembly: GCA_040391685.1. Taxonomy (GTDB): domain Bacteria; phylum Bacteroidota; class Bacteroidia; order Flavobacteriales; family Flavobacteriaceae; genus Flavobacterium; species Flavobacterium baculatum_A. Next base: position 6,178 of record JBEBXJ010000049.1, on the reverse strand, counting down.
TCATAAAAAATGGAAGTTCCGGTCTGGGACCGCGTTTTTTGAAATTGTTAGGTTTGTCTGCCATTAATGCATTGTGTATATCCTGATTGGTAATAATTAAATCGGGAACCTTTACTGCAATCAATAAAAATATTAGCGATACGGTTACAAACAGCACATACTTTTTTTTGTGATACAGGTAGGGAACAAAAACGAAATAATTCAGGTAAAAATAAATAACGATTATTAAGGTTTCTATACAGCGTTTGTAGAAAATAAGCGAATTAAAAAAGGAATAATTATTTTGTAAATCGGTCGATGTTATAAACGGTATTCCAAAAAATAAAATGGAAACTACCAGAACTATTGCGGTTTGCTGATGCTTTTTAAACACGATGATAAATGAAATTTATAAACATCAAATATAAATTAAATAAAAACACCTATTAATTTATTGAGGTTAAATGGTGTTTTTTAAAAGAGAAGAGGCTGACAATGTCAGCCTCTTTTTTATTTCTTAATCAAACCTAATTCAATTAAACGTTCGGTTAAAAATTCACCTGCAGTTATATCTTCATAAAGTTTAGGATTTTCTTCATTAACACAGTTATCTAAACAGTTTAAAGGCATTTCGCTTATCGGGTGCATAAAAAACGGAATAGAAAAACGCGAAGTTCCCCATAATTCTCTTGGTGGGTTTACAACCTGGTGTATAGTTGATTTCAATTTGTTGTTAGTGTGTCGTGACAGCATATCGCCCACATTAATAACCAGTTCATCATTGGCAGCAATAGCATCAATCCATTCGCCTTTGTTATTTTGTACCTGCAAACCTTTGCCTTGAGCACCCATTAATAAGGTTATTAAATTAATATCGCCATGTGCAGCGGCACGCACAGCATCCTTTGGTTCATCAAGAATAGGAGGGTAGTGAATAGGACGTAATATTGAATTTCCGTTCTTAACAGAATCGTCAAAATAAAATTCGTTCAAACCTAAATACAAAGCTAAAGCCCGTAAAACATACACACCGGTTTTTTCAAGCATTTTATAGGTTTCTTTTCCTATTGAAATAAATTCGGGAAGTTCGTTAACTATAACATTTTCAGGATACTCTTTTGCCAGTTTCTCGTTGTTTTCAACATACTGTCCAAAATGCCAAAATTCCTTTAAATCGCCTGTTGTTCGTCCTTTAGCAGATTCTTTTCCGAACGAAACGTATCCACGCTGTCCACCAATTCCGGGAATTTCATATTTTTCTTTAATTTCTAAAGGCAAATTAAAGAAGCTGCGAACCTGTTGATACAGTTTTTCTACCAATTCATCACTTAAAAAGTGTCCTTTTAGTGCTACGAAACCAATTTCTTCGTAAGCTTTACCTATTTCATTTACAAATTTTTGTTTGCGTACCGGATCATCCGATAGGAAATCACGCAAGTCAACACTAGGTATATTTTGCATTGTTAAAACTTTAAATTCAAATTTACGTATTTACAAGTAAACTGTTTCAATAAAATTTAAACTTTAGTATTGTTTTGATAAGCCATTGAAATAATCTGCGCAATGCTATCCTTTATGCGTTGCTCGCCTTCGTCAGTGTTTAAATCGATTCCGCAAAAAAGGCTTCCGTTGGTTTTCCCGTGAAGAGTAAGGTAATAAATTCCGGCAAGTACAATAGCTAAAATAGCGCGAATGTCTATAATTGAATTTTTAAATTGCGGATCGATATTTTTAAAAATTTCTTCGCCTATTATTTCACGTTCGTCTGATAAATTTCTTAAGAAATCTTTTTTTTCACTGATTCCCCAGAGCATAATACGTTGCAATATTTCATCTTCTAAAAGTGTTTTGAATTGAAATTGTAATAAAGCCGCCATATCATGTTCATCAACTTCTTTGGTTACAACTGTTAAATTCTCTATAGATTCTTTTGCCTTAAATTTCCAGAAATCACGTTGTGCAATGTATTCTTCCACCAAGTTATTAAGACTTCCAAAATACGTCCAAACTAAACTTTTATCAATACCAGCTTCTTTTGCTATTGCACTGGCGTTTAAACCGGTATATCCTTTTTTCAAAAGAACTTTGCCAACAGACTGTACCATTTTAACTTTCGTTCGTTCCTTATCGCGCAATTTTCCCGAAGTGCGTTTGCGATTTTTTAATCCATCTTCCATAACTTAACATTCATTAATAAACGGGATAAATTTAAACAAAAAAACTGACTCATATTTATCTATAAGTCAGTCCTTTCATATAACAACATCTTAAGTGATAGTCAATTAAAATACGGTTAAATTTTTTATGAGTGTTTTATTGTTGATTAGGAGCAAAATTAAATATAAAACCTGAATCTACCAAAAAAATTCACGGTATAGTGAAAAAAAAATTTTAGACGTTGAAATAAATAAAATTAGTACTTTTAGGGCAAAATATTTTAAACCGTTTTATGGAGCTTCAATCTGAAATTTTATCGCAGGAAATACTGTTAGATTTATATAAAAAATTACTGAAACCAAGATTAATAGAAGAAAAAATGTTGATACTGATCCGGCAGGGAAAAGTATCAAAATGGTTCTCGGGAATGGGGCAGGAAGCTATTGCAGTTGGTGTAACATCGATTCTTCATAACGATGAATACATTTTGCCAATGCACAGAAATCTTGGTGTTTTTACAAGCAGAAACATTCCTTTAAGCAGATTGTTTTCGCAATGGCAGGGCAAACCAAACGGATTTACAAAAGGACGCGACCGTTCGTTTCACTTTGGTACACAGGAATTTAATATTGTGGGAATGATCTCGCATTTGGGTCCGCAATTAGGTATTGCCGACGGTATTGCACTGGCGCACAAACTGCGTAAAGAAAATAAAATTACGGCTGTTTTTACAGGCGAAGGAGCAACGTCTGAAGGTGATTTTCACGAAGCATTAAACGTTGCTGCCGTTTGGGATTTACCGGTGATGTTTATTATTGAAAACAACGGTTACGGACTTTCGACACCAACTCGTGAACAGTACAAATGTGAAAATTTAGCAGATAAGGGTATTGGTTACGGTATGGAAAGCCATATTTTAGACGGAAACAATATTGTGGAAGTTTACACAAAACTTTCTGAAATTGCCGAAGATATGCGTCAGAACCCGCATCCGGTTTTAATTGAAATGAAAACGTTTAGAATGCGCGGGCATGAAGAGGCGAGTGGTACCAAATACATTCCGCAGGAATTGTTCGAAGAATGGAAAATTAAAGATCCTATTTCCCGATTTAAAAATTATTTAAGCGAAATGGGGATTTTGTCTGAAGAACAAGATGAGCAATTAAGAAAAGATATCAAAGAAGAAATTGATACGCATTGGAAAATTACACAAGACGAAGCCGGTTTAGAAGCTAATCTGGAAACGGAATTGAACGATGTGTATAAACCTTATCATTACCAACATTTTGAAGCATCTACTGAAACAAAGAACATCCGTTTTATCGATGCCATTTCCGAAGGGTTGAAACAGTCTTTTGAACGTCATGAGAATTTAATAATCATGGGGCAGGACATTGCCGAATACGGAGGTGCTTTTAAAGTAACTGAAGGTTTTGTTGATGCTTTTGGAAAAGATCGTGTGCGTAATACGCCAATTTGCGAAAGTATCATTGTGTCAGCGGCTGCCGGATTATCAATCAATAAATATAAATCGGTTGTAGAAATGCAGTTCGCCGATTTCGTTTCAACAGGTTTTAATCCTATTGTAAATTTATTGGCAAAACAACACTACCGTTGGGGAGAACATGCCGATGTAGTGGTTCGTATGCCTTGTGGAGCAGGTTCTGGTGCAGGTCCGTTCCATTCACAAACAAATGAGGCTTGGTTTACTAAAACGCCGGGATTAAAAGTGGTTTATCCTGCTTTTCCTGCCGATGCTAAAGGTTTGTTGAATACCGCAATTAATGATCCGAATCCGGTGATTTTCTTTGAACATAAAAATCTGTACCGCAGTAAATCGCAAGACGTTCCTGCTAATTATTACACCATTCCGTTTGGTCAGGCTTCCTTAATTAAAGAAGGAACCGATGTTACTATTATTTCTTATGGTGCCGGAGTTCATTGGGCATTAGATACTTTGGAAAACAACCCGAATATTTCTGCCGATTTGATCGATTTAAGAACATTACAGCCTTTAGATTACGAAACTATTAGAAAATCGGTACAAAAAACAAACCGGGTAATTATTTTACAGGAAGATTCAATGTTTGGTGGGATTGCCAGCGATTTGTCGGCTTGGATTATGGAAAATTGTTTTGAGTATTTGGATGCGCCTGTAAAACGTGTGGCAAGTATCGAAACGCCTATACCTTTTATGGATAATTTGGAAGCGCAATATTTACCTAAAGAACGTTTTGAAAAAGAATTATTAGTACTTTTACAGTTTTAAAACAAACACAACATTATAATGAAAACCATAACTTCTTCCAACTTTAATTTTCCGGGACAAAAATCTGTTTACAAAGGAAAAGTACGCGAAGTTTACAATATTAACGATGATTTGTTGGTAATGATTGCAACCGACCGTTTATCGGCCTTTGATGTAATTATGCCAAAAGGAATTCCATATAAAGGACAAATCTTAAACCAGATCGCATCAAAATTCATGCATTTAACCCAGGATATCGTTCCAAACTGGTTGGTAGCAAACCCAGATCCAAACGTAGCAGTGGGCTATTTATGCGAACCTTTTAAAGTAGAAATGGTTATCCGCGGATATTTATCGGGTCATGCGGCACGTGAATATGCAACAGGAAAACGTGTTTTGTGCGGAGTTGAAATGCCTGCAGGTATGAAAGAGAATGATAAATTCCCAACGCCAATCATTACACCAACTACCAAAGCAGCTGTAGGAACACATGATGAAGATATTTCTAAAGAGGAAATATTATCGCAGGGAATTGTTTCTAAAGAAGATTACGAAGTGTTGGAAAAATACACGCATGCATTATATCAGCGCGGAACTGAAATTGCAGCATCGCGCGGATTGATTTTGGTTGATACAAAATACGAATTCGGTAAAACCAAAGATGGTAAAATTGTATTGATTGATGAAATTCATACACCGGATTCTTCTCGTTATTTTTATGCGGAAGGATACCAAGAGCGTCAGGATAATAACGAAGCTCAAAAACAATTGTCAAAAGAATTTGTGCGTCAGTGGTTAATTTCAAACGGTTTTCAAGGAAAAGACGGTCAACAGATTCCTGAAATGACCGATGAATACATCGAAACAGTTTCAGACAGATACATCGAATTATACGAAAATATTATTGGCGAAAAGTTTGAAAAAGCCGATGTTTCAAATATTCAGGAACGTATCGAAAATAATGTAAATACCTTTTTGGCATCGTATAAAAAATAATTTATTATCGTAACTTCGAGCTTGTCGAGAAATTAACTTATAAAAAACTTGAACTGACGAATAATAATGTTGTGATAATCATAAAAATAAAATTATGAGTATTATTCCCGCATTGCAGTGGCGTTATGCTACCAAAAAAATGAACGGCGAAAAAGTTTCTCAAGATAAAGTAAACAGCATTTTAGAAGCGGCGCGACTGGCACCAACTTCTTCCGGTTTGCAGCCCTTTGAAATGATTGTAATTACTAACCAGTCATTAAAGGAAAAAATTAAGGCAGTTGCCTTTAATCAGTCGCAATTAACAGACTGTTCACATTTGATTGTTTTTGCCGCATGGAGTTATTATGACATTATTAGAATGAATAATTATTTTGATTTTTACGAACAAGAGCGCGATTTGCCCAAAGGTTTTTCTGATAATTACAAAAATAACGTCATAAAGCAGTTAACTTCCATGACCTTGGAACGACAGTTCGAGCATGCTGCACGTCAGGTTTATATCGCATTAGGAATGGCATTGACCGAAGCCGGTGCGTTGGAAGTGGATTCGATACCTATGGAAGGTTTTATAAACCACGAAGTTGACAAACTGTTGAGTTTAGAAGAAAAAGGACTAAAAAGCGTGGTTATTTTACCGATAGGTTACCGTGATGCCGAAAACGACTGGCAGTCTGAATTAAAAAAAGTACGAAAAACTGGCAACGACATGATAACCTGTATAGATTAATTTTAAAAATAGAATATATGAAAAATTTAAAAGCTTTATTAGTTGTATTGTTTATTGCGTTTACAACTGTT
>JBEBXJ010000048.1:0-17568 GCA_040391685.1 Paenimyroides baculatum | reverse complement strand
TTGCCGATGTTTTTGCCATTTGCATTAACGAATAAGCTGCTTCCATCATACGTGCGCCTCCTGATTTTGATATCATCATGAACGGAATGTTGTGTTTGATGGAATGGTCAATTCCTCTCGCAATTTTTTCGCCTACAACCGAACCCATAGATCCGCCAATAAAAGCAAAATCCATACAAGCTACAACTAAATCAGCTCCTTTTGATTTTCCTACAGCCACACGTACCGCATCTTTTAAATTGGTTTTGTCTTTAGCTTCTTTTAAACGGTCGCTGTATTTTTTTGTATCAACAAATTTTAAAGGATCTTTTGCTGTAATTGAACCAAATAATTCTTTGTATTTATTATCGTCAAATAAAATTTCGAAATATTCTTTACTGCCAATTCTTACGTGGTAATCATCTTCCGGGGAAATCCATAAGTTTTTAGCCAACTCTTCCGATTCAATGATTTTTCCTGTCGGCGTTTTGTACCATAAACCTTTAGGAGTGTCTTTTTTATCTTCGGTAGGGGTTGTTATTCCTTTTTCTTTTCTTTTAAACCAAGCCATGTTATTTAGTTTAAGGGTTTAAGTTTAAGTTTTCTTAAACGTACTTATTATTATAATGTATTAACGTTGTTTAAATCGGCAAAAGCAATTTCTAAACGTTTGTTAAATGTTGATTCTCCTTCACGTATCCATTTGCGTGGATCGTAATATTTTTTGTTTGGCACATCGTCTCCTTCCGGATTTCCAATCTGTGTCATTAAATAATCTTTTTTAGAAAGGATATAATCACGAGCACCTTCTGTAAACGCAAACTGTAAATCGGTATCGATATTCATTTTAATTACACCGTAAGATATTGCTTCTCGGATTTCTTCTAACGTAGATCCTGATCCTCCGTGGAAAACGAAATCTACCGGATTGTTTTTGGTGTTGAACTTATCTTGAACGTATTTTTGAGAATTATCTAAAATTTTCGGAGTTAATTTTACGTTTCCAGGCTTGTAAACACCGTGTACGTTACCAAAAGCCGCTGCAATGGTAAAACGTGGAGATACTTTCATTAATTCTTCGTACGCATACGCCACTTCTTCCGGCTGTGTGTATAGTTTTGATGAATCTACGTTTGTATTGTCTACACCGTCTTCTTCACCACCTGTAATTCCTAATTCAATTTCTAAAGTCATACCCATTTTACTCATACGCTCTAGGTATTTTTTAGAAATTTCGATATTTTCTTCGATTGGTTCCTCTGATAAATCAATCATGTGTGAAGAAAACAATGGTTTACCGTTTTCTTTATAGAATTTTTCGCTTGCATCTAACAAACCGTCAATCCAAGGTAATAATTTTTTTGCGCAATGATCGGTATGTAAAATAACGGTTGCTCCATATAATTCTGCCAATTCATGTACTTGCTTTGCACCTGCAATAGATCCTGCAATGGCTGCACGTTCGTTTTCATTACTTAACCCTTTTCCTGCCATAAATAAACCACCACCGTTAGAAAACTGAATGATAACCGGTGCGTTTAATTTTGCAGCTGTTTCTAAAACACCGTTGATTGTACTAGACGATGTTACGTTTACAGCCGGTAAGGCAAAACCTTTTTCTTTTGCGTAATTAAATATTTCCTGAACTTGATCGCCGGTTGCAACACCAGGTTTAATGTTATGTGCCATATTTAGGTTGTGAGTTTTATTTTTAAACTTTGTTTAGCTTACAAAAGTAATAATTTTATTAAAACGGATAATTAATTCCGACATTTAAAACGGTTTTACTTAAATTCCATTCTTTAAACCATTTGCGGCTGGCTTCGTTTGCGGGATTATAGGTTTTAAAACCTAAATCTAAACGCATTACAAAAAAGCTGAAATCATAACGAATTCCCAATCCTGTTCCTAATGCAAGGTCTTTTAGAGATTCTAATCCGTTAAAAGTCATGTCTTCATCGGTAATATTGTCTAAAGCATTCCAGATATTTCCGGCATCGGCAAATAATGCCATGTTCCAAGGACCAGCAACGTTAAAACGATACTCTGCGTTGAAAGCTAGTTTCATGTTTGCTTCATTAAAATCGTTGATACCTCCACTGCGTCCCGGTCCTAATCGATACGACTGCCAAGCGCGGTTATCATTTGAACCACCTCCAAAGTAACTGCGTGAAAACGGAATATTGTCGCTGTTTCCGTATGGAATGGCAATTCCTCCAAAAGCACGCAATGCCAGTACGTTTTGATTGCCCAAATCAAAATACTTAACAAAATCTACTTCGCCTTTTATGTATTGTGAATAAGCAACATCTAAAACGGTACGTTTGCCATTGTCATTATATTTGCTGTTTGATTTCGCAAGGGCATTTAAAATGTTTCCTGCTGATTCTACTTTTGTTCTAAATGTAAAGAAATCCTGATCTTTAAGGTTAAATCGGTTAGAGTAGGTGTACACCACGTTACTTGCCAAGATAAGGTTGTTCTCGGTTAAACGCTCTTTTCTTTCGTAAATACTTAAAACAGTTCGAGTGTCCTGCTCATTTGCGTTTGTGTTCCCATCCAAAACATCAACCATAAAATTATCGGCACTACGATTTTCAATAATAAGATTTCCGTTTTCGTCTAAATAATCGGGATTGACATTTGTTCTATCAGCAATTACATTCAACGTATTATAAGAAGATCGATATACTTTAAAGTAATTGCCCGGATTCATGTTGCGGACAAACTGCAGGTTAAAAACATCGAAACTTATGGTGTTTCTTCTTTTGTATGACCAGGAATAGTTATAGATTCCTGTTAAATTCTGCTTGTCTAAACCAATATTTTGCTGATTGAAAAAACCTACGCTTAATGTGGTGTTTGGAAACGATGTTCGATCTACCAACTTATCAATAATATTCGGGAAGAACAAAAATCGCGGAAATGTTAGTTTTACATCGGCACCGTATTCTAAAATATCAAAAAAAGTATTGTGGTCGTTTCTGTATCTTGATGCAGACGAACCAATGTTCCCTCTAAAACTTACATCTAAAATTTCTGCTCCTTTAAATAAATTTCTAAACATAAAACCGACATTTCCCTGAATACCAACATCCTGAATGTTTGAATGGTTAAGGTCAATAGTTGGGTTAAATACTGCACGTTTTTTAGGATTCAACGTAATATTGGCAATCAACGATTTCCCCAAACTGTCACTCGTATCGGGAATATATTCAATAGTAGGATAGTTGAAAACCTTTAAGTTGCTTAAAGAACGCGATGTAATTAAACGTCGCATGTCCGAAAAGTATCCGTCTTCATCAATAAACACTGCGTTGCGTAATACTTTTGGCTTATAGCTTAACGGACCTTTACTGTAAATATTTAAATTTTTATATTGAACAGAATCGGTAATGGTTTGAAATTCTGCCGACGTGTTGCTTGTGTAAAGATTCACTTTGCTGATCTTGTACAGCTTAAAAGGCTCGGTTACCAAAGTATCGCCTTGCTTAATGTTTTTATTGTCGATATTCAAATAAATATCCGTGGTATGATTGTTCTTTAAAGTATCGGCTTCGTAATTAATATAGGTTTTCTGAAAGTCGTAAGCGCCGTTGTTTCTAAAAAAAGTAGTAATACGCTCGCGTTCTTCGTCTAATTTTGAGGCATTGTACTGATGGCCCTTTTTAACAAGGCTTGCACGCGTGTTGGTTTTGTATAGTGAATCTAATTCAGGCGATTCTACGGTTACTGCAATGCTGTCATATACATAAGGTTTTCCGGTAGAAATAATGTACTTGGTATTTATTTTTTTTTGTTTTAAACTGTCAACCTCGTATGAAACTTTAGTGTTGAAATATCCTTGGTTAAAATAATGGTTTCTTAAACGGATAATAGATTTTCTGCTTCGCTCAGCATCGTAAAGAACCGGTGCTTCTCCCAAATCTTTCAGCGTTCTGCCCATACCCGAAACAAAGAACGATGTTCCTAAACGGTCAACCTGTTTAGCCGATAATAAATTGGTTAAGAAGCGTTCGTTTTTCGGGTGCTTATCTAACCATGCCTGATAACTAGAATCGGGATTGACCTTTGCCGTATTGTACATCTGCAAACGCAGGCGGTAACCAAAAAAATTACTGTTGGGCTGCTGGTATAACTGTTTAATTATCGTTTCGGACGTTTCTTTTTTGTTATTTACTAAAATTTCGTTTTCCATTAGTAGGCGTTCCTCAGCAGGTACGCGCTTTGTTAACGAACAAGCTAAAAAAATGCTTGAAATTAAAGTAATAAACACTAATTTTGATAAAATATTTCTCAAGGACATAACAATTTCAATTGGTAAAATTACAACTTTTCACGAATGCTTACTAAAAACCAAATCAAATATATAACGCAATTAAAGCAAAAAAAGTTCCGCGATTTAAATAAAGTTTTTGTTGCCGAAGGTTTTAAGGTTATTAGCGAATTGCTGAACTCCACATTAAAGTTAGAACAAATCTATACAACAAAGCAGTTGAACTTTAATGTTTCAAAAGAATTTGTAACCGAAATTACCGAATCCGAACTAAAGAAAATATCATCGTTAACTACACCGAACGACTGTTTGGCTATTTTTAAGATGAAAGATATCCAAAAACCGCAAACCAACGGATTAAAAATAGCTCTAGATAATGTGCGCGATCCCGGAAATTTGGGCACCATTATTCGTTTGTGCGATTGGTTTGGCATTGCCGATTTAATTTGCAGCAACGAAACGGTTGATGTTTACAATGCTAAGGTAGTACAAGCAACAATGGGATCGTTAACGCGTGTAAATATTTTTTATACTGATCTGTCTGATTATTTAAAGGAAACCAATGAACCTGTTTTTGGAACTTTTATGGACGGAACCAATATTTACAAAACTGAATTACCAACTAGCGGAATTATTGTAATGGGGAACGAAGCTAACGGAATATCGACAGAAATTGAGGCTTTGATAACAGCTAAAATTGCCATTCCACGTTTTGGCGATTTGCAGCAAACCGAAAGTTTAAACGTTGCAACAGCCACTGCAATTATTTTAAGTGAGTTTAAAAGGAATGAGTAATTTTTTATATATTTATGTAAAACAATTGATTATGAAAAATATTTTTAAATTACTTGGGGCTTTTTTAATTATTTCTTGTTTCGGTTTTACTAATGTTAAAAGTGATTTTAAATACGAAGTCGCCTGCGATATTATATCTTACAATAAAGAGCAAAAAAACTATATTTTAAACGTAAGAGTTATACAAACTAATTTAGAGAACGATCAACAGTTATTAATTTCATCTGAAAATGTTGCTATTAATTATAAAGATACTGGGGAATTCTCTGTTAATTCAAATTCTTGTAAATTCGGACTTTTACAAAATGGTGATTTTATCTTTCCTGATAAATTTGATTACGATTATTGTTTAAAAGATTTGTTAGAAAATGATGTTGCACTGTATAGTAAGTATTTAACGGCAACAAGAGATTTGATAAAGAAAAAATAGAAAATTGGTGATAAAAAAAATCCTGCAAATTAAATATATGCAGGATTTTATATGTCTAAAAACTCAATATTAACAACTATTAATGAAACGTAAAATTTATAAACAAACCACGTGTTTTCATTGATTCTATATCGCCTGTCCATGGGCTGTTAGGGTTTTTATCACGAATTAATTCGTCTTGCAAACCAAATACGCCTCGAACCGAAGGAGTAAATTTAAAATGCTCGAAATAAAAATCAACACCTAAACCTAATTCATAATTCGCTGTCCACTTTTTCATTCTAAAACGTCCTTGGTAGTTATCGTCTTTAGAAGTTTCGTTACTACTTAAATTCAACGATTGCGACAAACCAGTTAAAATGTATGGACGAATATTTCCGGCTCTTAAAGCAGAAAATTTCAATAATAAGGGAAAGTGGATGTAAGTTGATGCTACATCGCGCGTATTTTGATCGGGATTTTGTATATGCGGAAAAAATAATTTTCTACGGGTGTAATACAAACCAGGTTCAAAACGTAAATCCAGATACTCCATTAAACGTAAATTCCCCACCAAACCTACATTAAATCCGGTAGTAGGTTCAACAAGAATTTCATCGCTTCCGTTTTTTTCGTAAAAGCTTTTCTTGTAGTCAAACTTAAAATTGTACGAGCTAAATCCTAAATAATAACCGTAATGCACACGCTGTTGATCCCAGTTTTGCTGGTTACGATATGGATTTTTACCAAACATGCCCTGTGCAAACGAATTTGCGGTTAAAAGAAAACAAGTAGCAATTAAAAGGTTTTTCATACGATTATTTTGATGCTGAATAAATGGTTGCAACGCCCATTGTTTGCGGGCTGTGTTTTACGTTTTTAAAGCCTACGTGCTGTAAAATGATATTTAATTTTTCGCCGTAAGGGAAATTTTTTGCCGATTCTGACAGGTATTCGTATGCTTTTTGATCTTTAGAAAACATTTTGCCCATTAAAGGCATAAAGGTTTTCATGTAAAAATTATAACCTTGTTTAAACGGAAACTTTGTTGGAACCGAGGTTTCTAAGATAACAAAAATTCCGTTAGGTTTTAATATACGTAAAATTTCAGACAAACCTTTTTCAAGATTTTCAAAGTTACGTACACCAAAGGCAACGGTAATTGCATCAAAAGTATTGTCTTGAAAGGGTAAATTTTCAGAATCGCCCTGAATCATTTCAATTTTATCCTGTAACCCCAACGCTTTTACTTTTTCTTTACCAACCTCTAACATTCCTGCCGAAAGATCTAAACCAACAATGCGTTTTGCGTTAGATTTTGAAAGTAAAATTGCCAAATCTCCCGTTCCTGTTGCAATATCTAAAATAGATTCCGGATTGGTGTATGAAACCATTTTTAACACATTGCGTCTCCATCCTTGATCGGTTCCCAACGATATCATTCGGTTTAAACTGTCGTAATTTCCCGAAATATTATCGAACATTTGTTCAACTTGTTGTTTTTTACCAAGGTTAGAATCTTTATAAGGGTTGATTTGACCGGCCATTTTTAATGAAATTTTTACAAATATAGTTATAATCCCACAAAAGCTAAGTAATATATTACTTTTAGAATAAGTAACTTTTTTACAAGATTTGTTTATTCAAAAAAAACAGTCTATACAGAAGTGTATAGACTATTTTATAATTTTAGATTAAATTATTTTTTCAATGCTGTAACAATGGCTTCACCAATTCCTTTGGCAGATTGCGGATTTTGTCCGGTAATTAACCTTCCGTCTTTAGTAACGTGTGGTTGCCAAGGTGCCGATTTTTCAAAAATACCACCACGTTCTTTCAATTTATCTTCTAATAAAAAAGGAACTACTTTGGTAAGTTTTACAATTTCTTCTTCTTCATTACTAAAACCGTTAACTTTTTTACCATTAACCAAATAACTTCCGTTGCTAAGTTGAATATTAATCAAACCTGCAGGACCGTGACAAACAGCAGCAACAATGCCGTTTTGCTCATAAATAGTTGTTGCCAGTTTTGCAATAGCTGCATCATTTGGTAAATCCCACATTGCCCCATGACCACCGGCAAAATAAATTGCAGCATATTCTGTTGGTTTCACGTCTTCGGGTTTCATACTGTTGCTTATTTTTTGACGATAAACAGGATCTTCCCAAAACTTTTTGTTTACAGGATCTTTTAAGTCAAAACCATCAGCTGGAGGTTCACCGCCTTTTGGACTAACAAAGTCAATTTCGTAACTTGCTGCGGTTAAAACTTCCCATGGATGAGAAACTTCTCCAAGATAATATCCGGTTTTTTCACCCGTATTACCTTTGGTATCGTGGCTTGTTACTACAAAAAGAATTCTCTTTTTAGAAATAGTTTCGGATTGTTGCTCGGTAGTTTCTTGTTGTTTTGAATTAGAATTTCCACAACTTGCAACTACAATTGAAGCAAAAAGAGCAATCATTGTTTTCATAATATTAGATTTTTTGTGTTAAATAAATGAGTGGTTTTTCCTGAAGCTTTTCAGTTACTAAGTTACCAAAAGATTTAATGTAAGGTTGTTCGTTATGTTGAGCTAATCCTTCGTTGTTTTCCCAAATTTCATAAAAAGTGAAAATCGTTTGGTCTTCCATACTTTGATGCAAATCATATTGAATGCAAGCGGTTTCTTTTCTGCTTTGAACAACCATGCTTTCTAATGTTTCTTTAACTTCTTGCAGAAATTTAGGCTTGCTTTTTATAATTGCGGTCAGATATATTTTCATACTAATTGTTTTTCGGTTATTGATGCAAGGTGTTTTAAGTAATCAGAATGATAATTGGTAATACGTTCCAGAGTGGCATTTTTTTCTAAATCATGAAAGTGGAACCCTTGAATTTTTGACATTCCCGTAAACGCATTCATTTTATGAAAACCGAATAAAACACCATCATCAACCGATGTTTGGTTAAAAAATTCTCCCGGAAAAGTAAATGCTGTGTCCGGAGCATTCCAAGTGGTGTTTACCATATAATTTTTGCTGTGCATTAAGCCACCGGTTCCATAATTAATAGCCGGATTTTTGCTTGATCGCCCGTCGCTGCTGTAAATTCCGTTTTGATGACCTGCCGTAAAAACTTCGTCAATATATTTTTTTACACGATTTGGAACCTGAAACCACCAAATAGGTGTGTTATAAATAATTAAATCTGCCCATTTAAAATTTTCTACTTCATTTTCCGGAACAAAATCATCATTAATATCGGTAACTCTTATTTCAAAATTGTTTTTTTTAAAATAATCAACAGTCCAATTTGTTAGTGTTTTATTAAAAGCCCCACCCGAATGTGCAAAATGTTGGCCTCCGTTTATAATAAAAATACGTTTCATATTTTTTGTATTAAAATTTCTATACAAAAGTATTAAGTTGTATTGTATTGTAAAAATAATATAATTTATACATTTGTATCATAATTATAATAGTATGGTTAATTTAGAATGGTATCGCACTTTTAAAGCAATTTATAAAACCGGAACTTTAACAGGTGCTGCTGAGGTTTTATTTATTTCACAACCCGGAGTAAGTTTACATTTAAGTTCGTTAGAGGCTTATGTTGGATACAAGTTATTTGACCGCACCAGCCGGAAAATGATTCCCACCGAACGAGGAAAAGTTTTGTTTAATGCGATTAATGAACCGCTTGCTAAGTTAGAAATGATTGAAAAAACATTTCAAAAAAGTACCGAAAAACATATGCCCACAATAAGTATTGGTATGTGCTTTGAAACGTTTCAAACAACTTTAGAGCCCTATATTTCGGGTTTAGATTTTAACTTGATAATTAGTTTTGGCGAATATCCAGAAATGTTAGATCAGTTAGAAAAAGGTATTTTAGATTTAATAATTACGCCTAAAAAAGGAAGCTCGTTACAAATTGATCATGAAGCTTTTTCTAAAGAGAAAATTATTTTGGTAGCGGGTAAAAATATTGATGCAGTTAATTTTAAAGAACATTTGGCAAATAAAAATAAAACAGCTGTAGAAAACTGGCTGAAAGATCAAAAATGGTATGGAACAGCAGGCGATATGGAACATTTATTTCAATTTTGGAGTATGAACTTTGATAAAAAACCAGATTTCCGTCCAAATTATATCGTACCAAATTTAAACTCAATAGTGCGTTGCCTGTTTGGTGGAACAGGGTTGGCTGTTATTCCTGATTTTCTGTGCCAGAAAGAAATCGATAATAAAAAAATTCAGTTACTTTGGGAAGGCGACAAAGAATTAGTTAATACGTTGTATTTTGGGACTAGAAAAAATACCACACATAAAAAAGAAATTGACCAACTAAAGAATTTGTTTAAGCAAATTATGGGTAAGTAAATCAAGAAATAAACATTATTGTACAATTTTAATAAGCAAAAAAATCCCAAAACTTATGTTTTGGGATTTTTTTTTATCTTATACTAAAAGATTGTTGTTTTTCTGTTGGTAACTGACTAAAACGCTCTTGGCATTCTTTAATCATTGCAATAGCTGCTGCTTTATCGCCAAAACCGTTGATTTCAACCTTTTTGTTTTCTAAATCTTTATATACTTTAAAGAAATGTTCAATTTCTTTGATAAGGTGCTTGTTGATATCGCCTAAATCGTTTAATTCGCGCATTAAAGGATCACCGGTTGGTACACAGATAATTTTTTCATCGTTTCCTTTATCGTCAGCCATATAAAACACACCAATTGGCTTAACTTCCATTAACAAACCTGGAATAGTAGGTTCTGTTGTTAAAACCAAAACATCTAGTGGGTCGTTATCTAAAGCTAATGTTTCAGGAATAAAACCGTAATCTGTAGGGTATTTCATAGATGAGAATAATAAACGATCGAATCTCATCATTTTTAAATCAAAATCGAACTCGTATTTATTTCTGCTTCCTGCAGGAATTTCGATGAATACATCGAATTGTTCAACGTTTGTCATATCTGTATATTTTCTTTATTTCAAAATTGGTTGCAAAAGTACGTTAAAATTCAGTTTCTTACAAATTAAAAATGGAAACCAAATACTGCTTTTACACCCATTTTACGTGCATCGGGGTTTTCAAGGTAATTTCCACGCCAGGTAACATCTAAACGCAGGCATTTAAAAATATTGCCAACACCCACAAAATACTCGTAATAAACTTTGTCACTAGGTGCAATGTACGGTATGTTTGATGCGTTTATTGCAATGTTCTGTTGTGAAACATCTCCCCAAGCACCTCTTATTCCTACAAATTCACGCAGACCTAATTTTCTGATTCCGGGAATTCTGGAGAAAATTCGTCCGTTAAAATTGTGTTCTAAATGTAGCGCAATATATTCATCGGTAATAAATTCGTAATAATTCATTTGGCTGAAAGCATTATCAATGATAAAATACGATTGATTTCCGGGAATTACACTCATTAAACCTAACGGAACGTTACCAAAGATTTTTCCGGCTTCTAATGTTGGGGTAAAGCGTCCGAAACCGCCAACTAATATCGGATGACGGTATAATAACTGCACTTTTTTATAATCGAAATCACTGCCCAACATGCCTTTTACACCTAGTGAATAATTAAAGAAAACACGTGCGTAATTGTAATCTACATCGGTTCTGTCAACGCCAAAACCTACTGTTTTTCTGCGTGGGGTATAATCTACCGAAAGATTAATTTCAGATTGATTTAAATCGGTTTGAATGTTTCCTGCTTCATCATAATATCCCAATGAAAAAGTAGGCGATGCCGATTTTAAAGTTTTATAGTTGACAGAAGCAGATAATTTCAAGTTTTTTAAAGGTTCGATTTCCAAACCGGCAGACGATAAATTAATGTTTGATAATTTAGAATTATCACCACTTGCCAATAAGGCACTCGATGCAAAACTACGACCCAAAACATCGGTAATAGGTGATAGGGTAGCAGCGATTTGTTCTACATCTCTGCGGTTTCCGGCAAAGAAAATAAAGCGAGAATCTTTATCAAGCATAAACCTGCCCGAAATTCCGTATTTGAATTTATTGTCTTTAAAACCATAAGCAGTGTATCCTTCCAAACGCCACATATCATTTTGCCCAAAATAGGTTCTACCACCGGCTCTTAAACGGAAACCTTCTATATCGTTAAATCCGAAAGACGAGAAAATAGGACCGTAATCAAAATTGCCAATCTGCACGTAATCACTCGCTAAAATGGTTCCCAGATTTACGTAGGTTTGAAAGCGTTTGTTCTGTTTCAGTTCGCCCAACATGGTGTAAATGCCTTTTTCTTCTTCCGATAAAGGCTCAAAGCGGTAACCTTCCCAAAACTCGTCGGGGCGGTTCATTAAGGCTTCGTTGTAGCTGTTTACTTCGCTTTTATAGAAGTTTAAAGGCTTGATTTTATTAAAATCAAAATTTTTAAAATAAGTGGTTCGTTTACCGTACATTCCTTTCGATTTTTCGTTTTGACGGATACTGAAATCGGTCATTAAATGATCTTTCGTAAGTAGGAAAACAGAATCGTTCAACACATCAAATTCCTGTTCAATGTAAATATCGCGCACCCAGTTAATGTTGGCATCTTTGCTAATTGCCATATTAATTTTCTTGATTGCCCAAGTGCCATCGTTCACCCAAAAATCGCCTTTAAAAGTCAGTTCACCTTTTCTGCGTGGGTAATATACAATGTTGTAGCACAATTTATTGTCAATGTAAGCGGTATCGGTCAAAACATAATTATAAACGTTGATTCCGGTTCGTGAAAGGGGGCTCACAAAATCTTTATCGAAAAGTTTTAGGTAATTATCGTAAATATCATATTCTACATACAGATCCTTTAAAAAAGCCATGATGTGCTGGTTGTTTTCAAAGCCCGAATTTTTATTGCCCGAAACAATTTCTTTTTTCAGCTTTGCCACGTTATCGCCATAAACGTTCGATGCCTGTTCGTTTATGAAAATCGGCAGATAGGTTTTTCCTGTGATCTTTGAAGTATCAACCTTATCAAAAATAAATTCCATGCCTTTAAAAACACGGCTTTTCATGTAAGCACTGTCGATCGAATTCAAATCGAATTCAATTTTTTCGTATTTCTGATACGTGTATTGATTGAATTTATGCAGACCATTTTTGCGGCGGTTTTCCCAAATCTTGCGAAGAATATCCAATGCAGGATTGTCTTTCTTTGATGTTTTGCCCGAATATATTTTGATTTCAGAAAGTAAGTTGTCTTCTCTTAATTCAATTTTTAAATCAAGATTAACCGCTTTTGTCAAAGGTAAAAAAACATCGTCGTACCCGGTAAAAGATATTACCAAAGTATCTTGTTTATTTGATGATTCTAAATAAAATTTTCCGTTTTCATTAGTAATTACACCTTCTGTGGTATTTTTAAAATATACGCTTACATAAGAAAGCGGGTCTTGTTTTTCATCTATAACAATACCACCAACTTTGGTTTGTGCAGTTATTTGCAAGGTAATGAAAGCAAAAGCAACAAGTAACAATTTTTTCATAACAAAAAACTCCAACCTTTTTGGTTGGAGCTACAAATGTAAATGAATTTTTATTATTTTTTGTACATAACTTTTTTAACAGCTTTTACAACATCTTGTGCATTTGGCAACCATTCTTTTAATAAGACAGGTGAGTAAGGCGCAGGTGTATCGGCAGTTGTAATACGTTGTACGGGTGCATCTAAATAATCAAAAGCGCGCTCTTGAACCATATAAGCGATTTCTGAAGCAACCGATGCAAACGGCCAGGCTTCTTCTAAAACAACTAAACGGTTTGTTTTTTGTACCGATTTAATAATGGCATCGTAATCCATTGGGCGAACGGTACGCAAATCAATGATTTCACAAGAAATATTTTCTTTAGCCAACTCGTCTGCAGCAATGTAAGCTTCTTTGATAATTTTACCGAAAGATACAATGGTAACATCGGTACCTTCGCGTTTAATATCGGCAACGCCTAACGGAATAGTGTATTCGCCTTCTGGCACTTCACCTTTATCGCCATACATTTGTTCCGATTCCATGAAGATTACCGGATCGTTATCGCGAATAGCCGATTTTAATAATCCTTTGGCGTCATAAGGGTTTGATGGAACTACTACTTTTAAACCCGGAGTGTTTGCAAACCAGTTTTCAAAAGCTTGTGAGTGTGTAGCGCCTAATTGACCAGCCGATGCTGTTGGACCACGAAAAACGATAGGCATGTTAAACTGACCGCCACTCATTTGACGCATTTTTGCTGCGTTGTTAATAATTTGATCGATACCTACTAAAGAGAAGTTAAACGTCATAAATTCTACAATAGGGCGTAAACCATTCATTGCCGAACCTGCTGCAATACCTGCAAAACCTAATTCGGCAATTGGTGTATCAATAACACGTTTAGCACCAAACTCGTCTAACATTCCTTTACTGGCTTTGTAAGCTCCGTTATATTCGGCAACTTCTTCACCCATTAAATATATTGTATTGTCGCGGCGCATTTCTTCGCTCATTGCTTCGCAAA
Source organism: Paenimyroides baculatum (assembly GCA_040391685.1). Lineage (GTDB taxonomy): Bacteria > Bacteroidota > Bacteroidia > Flavobacteriales > Flavobacteriaceae > Flavobacterium > Flavobacterium baculatum_A. Next base: position 3,598 of record JBEBXJ010000048.1, on the reverse strand, counting down.
TAGCCTCTCTAAATTGAATTGTTTTCATAATATCATTATTGATAGGTGCACAAAAATATAAAATTATAATTTGTTAGCCTTTATTTTATGAATAAAAAATGATATTATGAATTTCTTAAATAACACCAACTATATATTAACCTTTGAAAATTATACTTTATTATATAATCCAGATTTTCTGTTTAGTTTAGGTTTTTTGTGTATATTTGATATGAAACCGATTAAATATTTATAATATTATGAAAATATCTTCTTTAAAATGGCTGTTTCTTCTTTTATTGCCAATCAGTATCATTTTATTTTTCTCGTTTAGAAAATCTACTTTTCTATCGGTGGAAGGAAAATTCGGAACATTTTGCCTTTCTTGTAGAGCTTATGAAAGTGGTAGTGCTGTTGGTGCTTACGGATTTGGATTGGCTTACTGTGATGATAATATTAAAGAAATGTCTAACAAAATTGCTTACGATGAAATTGAAAAATTTCAATTATATCTAAATGATAAAGGTTTGTTTACGGTTTCTGCTAAAGTCAATAATATTGCTGCATATTTAAGAGCTAATAATACTGAGAGATATTTTTCATCTGTAAAAGATTATTCAAATGAAATTGAACGTTTGAATAGTAAAGATAAAGAAATAGTATTGTCGTACTTAAATTAAAAAAATTAGCTTAGTAAATCATTTAGTTTTTCATTTTCGAAAATTATTTTGCCTAGTTTTAAATCTGAAAAACCTTTTTTTAGCTGATACGTAAAACAAGGCGCTCCATTATTAATTAAACATTCTAAATAATAAGTGTGAATGTTGTCTTTATTACTGATGCGATCTTTTAACTGATGAATGTGACTTGAAATTGCAAAAAACGAATTTTGAAATTTAATTAATCCGTTTAATGTAGTGGTCGAAATTTCTAATGCATCTTCAAAATTAGTTCCTTTAAACAATTCATCAAACAAAGCAAAACACGTTTTTTGGTCGTTACATTTTATAACAACTTCTTTTAAATTTAAAACTTCTTGCATAAAATGGCTGTAGCCGCTACTTAAATCATCATTGTTATTTATAAAGATGTAAATTTCGTTATAAAATGGAATTTTAGCTTCTTTTGCAGGAACAGGAAAACCTAAATGTGCTAAATAAACACACATACCCAAGCTTTTTAAAAAGGTAGATTTTCCTGCCATATTTGCACCTGTCAATAACAAAACTCCGTTAGAATTATCAAATGAATTTGTGATTGGATTTTTAACTTTTGGATGATAAAAATCAGTAAGCGTGATACTTTTTTCAATGATCTCTGGAAACTGAAACTCATATTTTAAAGATTGTTTGGCTATGGAAATATAAGCTTCGAACTTCGCAAAGAAATCTATAAAAGGAAATTGTTTTCCTTCGGTATAATGTTTTTGGAATATTTGAATTATTGCCAAAACATCATCTGCCTTTAGTTTTTTAGACCGAATTTTGTCTTGACAATAATCTAAATCAAATGATTCAAAATAGGCAGTAAACTCGTTGAATTGGTTTTTATAATCATCAGGAAACTCAGCAAACTTAAAATCTTTTAGATAGGTTGTGTAATAATAATGTAGAAATATAATTAATTGTGATGCTTTACCTTTTGTTATTTGAAATTTCTTGTCGCTTTTAAGTGTTTTTAAAGGTTTTGGCTGATCTAAAATTGATCCGAAGTTTGATTGTTCGATCATAAAAAAAACTTCGCGATAATGTAAAATAGGGTAGTGGTAATTTGTAAATAAATGAAAATTAGCAATAAAACACTTTATAATCTGCTGCTGTTTTTTAAGAGCTTCAACACTTTGCAATTTGTTATTAATTATACGTTTTAGTGCATTTTGCGCGTTAATATTTAAAGTCGCATTAAAAACATCAAAAACATCTGTAATAATATCATTTTCTATTTTCATTACTTTACACCTTTATATAAAAACACATCGCCGTTCCATTCATAAATTAAATTTTTGCTGGTAACATTTTGCTTGTCATCAACCAAAGCAATTTTCAACGTGTTGTTCACAAACGTAATTATTTCAACAGGGCGTTCAGGTCTGTCAACCACACTGAAAAAATCATATTCAACTGAAATTTTATCTAATGTGTTGTTTTTTGTTTTAAAAACTGCTGCATTATGTAAATTTTCAGTGCCAATTTTGTAAGCATTTATGTGTTGAACCGAATATTTGCTTGAAAGGATACTGTTTGATATTACCAGATATATACTTTCGTTGTTTTTGTTTTGAACGGTGTAAATCTTTGAGAAAAATGCTTGCGAATCGTTCGATGCTAAACTTGCATTAACCGTGATATTTCCATCGGCATCAAACTGATAAATCTGATTAAAAAAGCGCATACTTCCGCCTGAATTATTATCCCAACTGTAAACTCGGAGTTTTTTATCTGCTGATGTTGCCATTTTTAAGGCATTTTCTTTCTGAAGCTTCTCAAACGGATAATTTAACGTGCTGTTGTTGTTTTTTATTAAATAGATTAAAGAATCGGTAAACTGCTCACTGCTTATTGCAAGTAGACTATCGCTCCGCATATTTCCCGATGCAGCCGAAATATCCGTGTAAATTTTCAGCAGTTTGTTTTCTTCTGCCGATAAATCAACAGTGTCGGTTTTTTCAATTGTTTTGTTGCTTTCTGTTGAAGAATTGGCTGTTACTTGAGTTTCCTCTTGTTTTTTGTTACAGGCAAAAATCAGTAAAGTCAGTAATAAATAATAAGTCTTTTTCATGGTTTAAATCTAAATTAGATTCAATAGTTAACATGTAAAATTAATTTTTTAAAAATTAATTAAACGTATTAAATCAAACATTTAAGAAATAATTTATATGCATGCATAGTATTATTATTTGAATTTTTTTTTATCTTCGTAGCTAATTAAGAATTAATCTAATAAAACGTAAAATAGATGAAAATATTAGTTTGCATCAGCCATGTGCCTGATACTACTGCAAAGATTAACTTCACAAACGGTGATACGGAATTTGATACAAACGGTGTTCAATTTGTAATTAACCCTAACGATGAATTTGGTTTAACGCGTGCCATTTGGTTTAAAGAAAAGCAAGGTGCACATGTAACTGTTGTAAACGTTGGTGGTGCCGAAACAGAAGCTACCATTCGTAAAGCCCTGGCTATTGGTGCCGATGAGGCAATTCGTGTAAATGCAACTCCAACCGATGGTTTTGCAGTTGCAACACAGTTGGCAGAAGTTGTAAAAGCAGGTAGTTATGATGTAGTTATTTGTGGAAAAGAATCGTTAGATTATAACGGTGGAATGGTTCCGGGAATGTTGGCATCTTTATTAGGATTTAATTTTGTGAACTCTTGCGTAGGTGTTGAGGTTGATGGGTCTAATGCAACTTTGGTTCGTGAGATCGACGGTGGTAAAGAAACTTTAACTACTAATTTACCATTGGTAATTGGCGGACAAAAAGGTATTGTGGAAGAAAAAGATTTACGTATTCCAAACATGCGCGGCATTATGACAGCTCGTACCAAAGCATTAAATGTTATGGAACCGGTTGCTGCAGATGCTAAAACAAAAGCGGTAAAGTTTGAAAAACCAGCTC
>JBEBXJ010000047.1:0-17651 GCA_040391685.1 Paenimyroides baculatum | reverse complement strand
TTCGTGATGGATTAAAACCGGTTCACCGCCGCGTATTATTCGGAATGTATGAACTGGGCGTTACAGCAACTAAAGCACATAAAAAATCGGCTCGTATTGTAGGGGAAGTTTTAGGTAAATACCACCCACACGGCGATTCGTCTGTTTACGACGCTATGGTACGTATGGCACAAGAATGGAGCTTACGTTATTTGTTGGTAGACGGACAAGGTAACTTTGGTTCGGTAGATGGCGACAGCCCTGCGGCAATGCGTTATACCGAAGCAAGAATGAAAAAGATTTCGGAAGAAATTTTAGCCGATATTGATAAAGAAACGGTTGATTTTCAATTAAACTTCGACGATACTTTAGAAGAACCTAAAGTAATGCCAACCAAGATACCAACTTTATTGGTAAACGGTGCTTCGGGCATCGCTGTTGGTATGGCTACTAATATGGCTCCGCACAACCTAACCGAAGTTATTAACGGTACGTTGGCTTACATTGACAATACGGAGATTGAGATTGACGAATTACTTCAACATATTAAAGCACCCGATTTTCCTACAGGAGGAATCATCTATGGTTATGAAGGTGTTAAAGAAGCTTACAAAACTGGTCGCGGACGTGTAGTAATGCGTGCAAAAGCAAGTTTCGAAGAAATTGATGGTAAAGAATGTATCATTGTTTCCGAAATACCTTATCAGGTAAACAAAGCCGAAATGATCAAAAAAACGGCAGAACTTGTTAACGATAAAAAAATTGAGGGAATATCAACAATACGTGACGAATCAGACCGTAAAGGTATGCGTATCGTTTATGTATTAAAACGTGAAGCCGTACCTAACATTGTTTTAAACATGTTGTACAAGTTTACGCAGTTGCAATCCTCTTTCAGCATCAACAACATTGCATTAGTCAACGGTCGTCCACAGCTACTTAATTTAAAAGAATTAATTCATTATTTCGTAGAACACCGTCACGATGTGGTTACCCGCCGTGCTGAATACGAATTAAGAAAAGCACAGGAACGTGCGCATATTTTAGAAGGATTAATTATTGCTTCTGATAATATTGATGAAGTTATTCAAATAATCCGTAGTTCTAAAAATGCAGATCAGGCTCGTGAACGATTAATTGAACGTTTCTCGTTATCAGAAATTCAGGCACGTGCCATTGTTGAAATGCGTTTACGCCAATTAACAGGTCTGGAACAAGAGAAACTTCGTGCAGAATTTGATGAAATTATGAAGTTGATTACTCATTTACAAGAATTATTGGCAAGCAAAGAAATGCGAATGGATTTGATTAAAGAGGAATTAAACGAAATCCGTGACAAATACGGCGACGCCCGCAGATCTCATATAGAATATGCCGGTGGCGAAATGAATATTGAAGATTTAATTGCCGACGATCAGGTAGTTATAACAATTTCGCATGCAGGATACATTAAACGTACACCGTTAAGCGAATACAAGACCCAAAATCGTGGTGGTGTAGGACAAAAATCTGCCGGAACACGCGATCAGGATTTCTTAGAACACATGTACGTGGCAACCAACCACCAATATATGTTGTTTTTAACACAAAAAGGAAAATGCTTCTGGTTACGTGTTTACGAAATTCCTGAAGGAAGCAAACAGGCAAAAGGTCGTGCAATTCAGAATTTAATCAACATTGAAAACGACGATAAAGTAAAAGCCTTTATTTGTACACAAGATCTACGTGACGAAGAATACACAAATAATCATTACATTGTAATGTGTACCAAATTGGGTCAGGTTAAAAAAACATCTTTAGAACAGTATTCACGTCCGCGCCAAAACGGTATCAACGCCATAACCATTAAAGAAGGTGATGAATTGTTAGAAGCAAAATTAACCGACGGAAATTCAAAAGTTCTTGTAGCAGCCAAAAACGGTAAAATGGTTCGTTTCGATGAATCTAAAACTCGTCCAATGGGTAGAACTGCTTCTGGTGTTCGTGGTATTAAACTAGCTGGTGCAGATGATGAAGTAATTGGCCTGGTTACGGTATCTGATTTAGAATCAGAAATTTTAGTAGTTTCAGAAAACGGTTACGGAAAACGTTCTTCTTTAGATGTATACCGTGAAACAAACCGTGGTGGTAAAGGTGTAAAAGCCATGAACATTACCGATAAAACTGGTGCTTTGATTTCAATTAATTCTGTTACAGATACAGATGATTTAATGATCATTAACAAATCGGGATTAACCATTCGTTTACGTGTATCAGATTTACGCGTAATGGGTCGTAACACGCAAGGTGTTCGTTTAATCAACATTAAAGGAACCGATTCTATTGCGGCAGTAGCGAAAGTAATGCGAGATGAAGACGCTGAAAATGAAATGGACGAAGAATTGAAAAAGGATCTTTTAGCAGTTGATGAAAACGATATTTTAGAAGATGTTGTTGAAGAAATTGAAGAAGACGATGATGTTGATTTAGAAGACGACGAAGATACAAATGAAGAATAAATTAATGATAATGAGCATGTTTTTAATAACATGCTCTTCTTCTTTTGCTCAGAAAAACGAGTTAAAAGAATTGGAGAAATTGGTTAAAAGAAACAATACTACAGAAACAACAGTATTGCTTTCAACCATTGAAAAAATGCTCCCACAAGCTACTGATGATCAAAAAGCGGCTTACTATTTCTTTAAAGCCAAAAATGAGATCAATCTGGCAAACAATGGGGTAGATTTTAATGAAAATCGTTCAAAAGCCATTGCATCGATCAATCAACTGATAAAGTTTGAAAACGATACCAAAAGTAAAAAATATACTACAGAGGTTACTCAATTAAAAAACACTTTATTGGCAGAATTGGTTGATGAAGCTATAGACAACAACCGAAATAAAGATTACAAAAAATCGAGCCGCCTGTTTGAACAAGCCTACAACCTGAACAATATAGATACGGTTTACCTGTACAATGCCGCAAACGATGCCGTGAATGCAAAAGATTACGACTTTGCCGAAACAAAATTTAAAGAGTTAATTAAATTAAAATATGACGGAAAATCGCAAACCTACGTGGCTACTTCACAAACTACAGGAAAAGTAGAATCGTTCGGAGCTGATAAAAAAGCACGAGATCTGGCAGTTAAAAACGGATCGCACACACAACCCGAAACCATTTTCAACAAAAGTGCAAAACCTAATATTTATACCAATTTAACGCATATTTTACTGAATAAAGAAAATTATTCCGAAGGTGAAAGCTATGCTTTAAAAGCGTATGAACTAGACAAGGATAATATTAACAATTTACTAAATGTTTTGTATTTATATTACGACACCAACCGTATATACAAATACAGGGAATATGCAGCAGAAGGTATTCAAAGATTTCCTGAAAATGAAACACTGCTTTACAACTTGGCAATTGTTCATATTAAAAACAATGAGAACGAACAAGCTGTAAATTATTTAAACCGCATTTTAAAGCTGAACAAAAATAATTTTGATGCCTTAAAAACATTGGGGAATTTAGAGCTACAGAAAGATGCGGATATTACCAACAAAATAAATGCATTGCCTAACACCACCGCATCAAACAAAAAACGTAATGACTTGATGCAGGAAAAAAAACTGGTTTATACTACTACTTTAGATTATTATTTAAAAGCCAAATCCATAAATGATAAAGACGAAAGTTTAAACGAATTAATTGTTCAAATTCAAGATTTTTTAAGTAAAAACTAAAAACAAAGGCTTCCAATTTAGAAGCCTTTGTTTTATTTAATGATTATCGGAAAGATTGCACCAAAGAGAATGTATCATCTCCTCGTCAGTTCGAGCCTGTCGAGAAATTATAATTAACAACTTCTCGATACGCTTCACGCTAGTCGAAGTGACGTCTTATCTGCATAAAATATAGTATTAAATATACTTTTGGTACAAAGTTCCAGATAGTCATTTTTTATTTTAATTGTTTTTCAAAATTCTGCATCACTTTAACCAAATGCTGTACACTTGTCATTGGCAATGCATTGTATATAGAGGCTCGGTAACCTCCAACAGTTCTATGCCCTTTCAATCCGTAAATACCTTCGTTTAAACAAAGTTCGTCAAATGAAGCCACTAAACTTTCATCATTCAGAAAAAAAGTGGCATTCATTAATGAGCGATCTTCCACTGCTGCTGTTCCAAAAAACAAACTGTTTCTATCAATTTCAGAATAGATTAAATTGGCTTTTGCAATATTTCTTCGTTCAGCAGCTGCAATTCCACCTAAATCCTTTAACCAATTTAAAGTTAAATAGCTTACATAAACCGAAAAAACTGAAGGTGTATTATACATACTTTCCTTTTCTATGTGTTTTTTATAGTTCATTATATTAGGAATCGCTGTATTTATTTTTGCCAATAAATCATCTTTTACGATAACTAAATTCACTCCGGATGTACCTGCATTTTTTTGTGTACAAGCATAAATTAAATCGAACTGTGAAAAATCTAAAACTCTTGAGAATATATCCGAACTCATATCGCATACCAACGGAATGTTAACTTTAGGGAACTCTTTAAATTGTGTTCCGTAAATAGTGTTGTTTGATGTTATATGTAAGTAATCTAAATCGTTTGGAACTGAGATATTTTTAGGAATATAACTGTAATTTTTATCTTTTGATGAAGCAATTTCAACGACATTACCCAGAAAGGCAGCTTCGTTTTGTGCATTATTAGCCCACGTTCCGGTATTTATGTAACCGGCCGTACCGTTTGGCTTTAACAAATTAGCTGCAACCCTAACAAATTCTAAACTTGCGCCACCTTGTAAAAATAAGGCAGAATAACCTTTATCTTTTAAATTTAAGAGCTCTAAAGCTAAATTTCTTGCGGAATTTATAACTTCTACAAACGCTTCATCGCGGTGGGAAATTTCAATTAATGAAAGTCCTGAATTGTTAAAGTTAATAATAGCTTCAGATGCTTTCTGTAACACTTCTGCTGGTAATATACTTGGCCCCGCACTAAAATTATGCATTTTCATATTCAACTATTTTAAACAAATTTAGTTTATAAATCATCTCAATAATTACCGCTTTAAACTCTTCCTTTTAATGCGTTAAAAACCCATGCAATAGCAAAAAAGCCAACCCCCACAGCACCAAAACCCCAACCGGCAACGTCGGCATATCTGTAAATAGCCAAACCAATTAAAAGGCAGCCCATAAGAACCATAATAAATGTTGCCCAACCCAATATTTTATTTTTGTTTAATGACATAATTTTAATTTTATAAATTATCGAAGTACCTTAATTAAAAGTTCTTTTAAGAGATCATCGTGTGACAAGCTTCCGTTTACTCCTTTGCTTTTTAAATCTATTTCTCGGATTACTGCAATGTTCTGACTGACTTTTTTCATTGGATAAATCTTGCTTGCTGCCTGATAATCTTTCAATCCATAGGGATTAATTCCCAGCTGTTTGGCAATATCTGCTGTATTTGCGCCTGCATTTTTATAGATCATTCCGTGGTATTGCAAAAGCTTTGAAAAAAAATTGTAAAGCAAAGAAGTAGTCACTATAAACGGATTGTTTTTTGTATTTAACGCAAAATATTTAGCAATACCAAATGCTTTAGCTTCATTTTTATAGGCTACAGCATTAATCAGCTCAAAATTGTTGTATTCTTTACTAATACCAATATTTTCTTCAACCAAATCTGCCGTAATCAGCGTTTTGTCTTTTAAAATAATTCTTAGTTTGTCAATTTCATTTACAATTTTACTTAAATCGTTACCTAAAAATTCTACCAGCATGGCAACAGCTTTAGGTTCAATTTCCAGCTTTTCATCGGTCAAATAACTTTTTATCCAACCTTCAACCTGATAGTCTTTCAGTTTGTTGCTTTCAAAAATTTCAGCAAATTCAGATTTCGATAGGGTTTTGTAAAGTTCTTTCCGTTTATCAAGCGTTTTGTATTTGTAGCAGAAAACGATAATGGTTGACGGTTGTATATTTTTAAAGTATCCGGCAAACTGATCGATTGTTTTAACCAGATCCTGCGCTTCTTTTACCACCACCAGCATTCTATCTCCCATAAAAGGATATTGTCTTGCCTGTGACATGATATCGTTTACAGAAACATCTTTTCCGTACAAAACCATTTGATTGAATGATTTTTCTTCTTCGGAAATCACGTTTTTTGTAAAATGATCACATAAATAATCAATGAAATAAGGCTCTTCACCCATTAAAAAGTAAACCGGTTTGTAACCTCCTTTTTTAAAAGAAGTAGTCAGTTTTTTTAGATCATTCATAAACTTTCACAGATTTATAGAGTTTTTTTGGAGAGAATGAATAAATTTGCAATATGCGTGATTTAAATTTTCCCGATTTTCAATTTCGTTTCAAAATTAATGAAAATAAACGGTTCATTTTTGATGATATCAGGAAAAAATACGTTTTGTTAACTCCCGAAGAATGGGTAAGACAGCATGTGGTACAATTTTTAATTAAAATAAAAAAGTATCCGCAATCGTACATCAATGTTGAAAAAGTTGTAAAAATAAACAATATGAACAAACGGTACGACATTGTTGTTTTTACACCAACGGGAACAATTTTTTTATTGGTAGAATGTAAAGAACCATCGGTAAAAATTACACAAACGGTTTTTGACCAAATTGCGCGATACAATATGAGCCTAAATGCCCAGTTTTTAATGGTTACCAACGGGTTAGATCATTATTACTGTAAATTAGATTATGTAAATAAAAAATATCAGTTTTTAACTGATTTACCTTAAAAATTAAATATGAGTAAAAATTTCCTATATATGGGGTTATTTATATCTACTGTATTTATTTCTTGCAACAAAGAAAAAACAGTTCCTTTAAATGACACTAATACAGATACAATTACAGAAATTCTTTATTCTAGTGATCCTGATTATGTTTTATCAAACAAAAATGCACAAGAATTGATTGAGCATTTAGAAAGCGAGCAAAAAGATCTGAAACAAAAACTAAAAAAAGCCAATAAAAAAGAAGCAGAGGCACTTTTTATTGATTATTACAAGCGCTTAACGGTTATTGTTGATTCTATTAACATGGCAGAAAAAAATACCTTAAGTGCATATCACAAGTTAGGTAAAGACAAACACGATACCATTTTGCGAAAAGAAAATACGTATGATAAGGTTGGTTTATATTTTAGAAAGATCGATTCTTCTACGTACGATTTTAAAATAAAGCCGGGGTATTTCTACAATTTATTCCACAAAAAGATTTCGAAAGAATATGAAGCATATCTTAAATTGAGATATGCCGAACATAAATTATTATACAATGCGCAATTTAACAACGAAAAGATTAGTTTAGAAGATCAACGAAATTTAATTATTAGTTGGGAAAAATTCATTCTTAAAAACAAAGATTTCAAGTTTATAGATTACGCAAAAAAATCGTATACAGATAACCTAATGATGTACTTATTTGGTACAGCTGCCAAACCTGCTTTTGAGGTTTCGAACAAAAAACTGTATGTGGAAAACGAGCAGGAATACATCACCTTTGTAAAGAAAAATCCAAAATTAATTTCGGCAGAAATCACAAAATCGTTTTTAAAGCATTTTTATGCAAATGATAGAAACTTTACTGCAGAGGTTTTTTATTTGGATTTAAAGGATTTTACCAAAAAAGAAATTGCCGAACGCTTAAAATAATGAAAAGCATTGCTGTTGTTCTACTAAATTGGAACGGATTAGACCTTTTACAACAATTTTTACCAACTGTTGTAAAATATTCTGCCGAAGCCGTAATTTACGTTGCCGATAATGATTCTAAAGACAAATCAAAACAATTTGTTTGTGAGCATTTTAAAGATGTAAAATGGATACAGCTTACAAATAATTATGGGTATGCCAAAGGATACAACGAAGCTTTAAAGCAGGTAAACGAAGAATATATTTGCTTGCTGAATACCGATATTCAAGTAACCGAAAACTGGCTGCAACCTGTTTTAAACCTTTTTGGGCAGAACGATGCCATTGGAATTATCCAACCTAAAATTTTAGATTTTAAAAATAAGCAGCATTTTGAATATGCAGGCGCAGCGGGTGGTTTTATTGATAAATACGGTTTTCCGTTTTGTAGGGGAAGAATTTTTGATACTTTAGAAAAAGACGAAAATCAATATGAGACTCAAGAAATTTTTTGGGCATCGGGAGCCTGTTTTTTTATACGAAACAGTGTTTTTAAACAATTAAATGGTTTCGATGACAGCTTTTTCGCTCATCAGGAAGAAATTGATTTATGCTGGCGTGCTTTTAACCATAACATGAAAGTTTATTATTGTAACGAAAGTACGGTTTATCATATTGGCGGAGCTACTTTAAAAAAATCGAATCCGCAGAAAACCTTTTTGAACTTTCGTAACTCGTTGTTTATGCTTTATAAAAATCTGCCTAAAAAACAGCGTTTTTCTATTATTTTTAAACGTTTGTGTTTAGACGGTTTAGCAGGTGTAAAATTATTTTTAAACTTACAACCATTACATACTTTTGCCATAATTAGGTCGCATTTTGCTTTTTATGCCAACCTTTCAAAACTTAAAAGCAAGCAAATTTCTAATCCTAAACCAAATTATTTTTATACTGATAATATTGTTTTTAGCTATTTCTTAAAAGGAAAGAAAAAGTTTAAAGATTTGTAATTTTTACAAACCTATTTTATCCCTTCAAAAACACCTAAACCAAATAAAGCAAAATCATATTTAACGGGGTCTGTAGGATCGAATTTTCGCAAAGCTGCATCTAATTCCTGTAAAGCTTTAGCATCGTTTTGTTTTCGTTTTAAAATTCCCAAAGTTCTGGCTACATTACCCGAATGAACATCCAACGGACAAGATAATTCAGCAGGGGAAATAGATTTCCAAATTCCAAAATCAACTCCTTTAGTATCTTTCCGTGAAACCCAACGCAAGTACATATTCAACCTCTTCGAAGATGATCCTTTTAATGGGTCTGATATATGTTTGGTTGTTCGTATAGGGTGATCAATTTCAAAAAATACTTTTTTAAAATTTGAGATTCTATTTTGTAAGTTTAAATCAGTATTACCTGTAAATACATTTTCTAATCCACCGTGATTCACGTATATATTGCGAAGCGATTTTATGAAGTACCTAAAATCTTCGGAATTAAAAGTTCTGTGAACGATATTATCAATGCTGCCTATCTGGGCATCTGTAGCAAGCATAACAAAATCATAAGGGTTATTCCCCATTGCATCCATCATTTTGGTTGCACTATTGATAATCATTTTTCGATTTCCCCAAGCGATGGTCGATGCTAAAAAACCACTTATTTCAATGTCTTCTTTAATTTTGTATCTATGAGGAATTTGAATGGGATCTGTATCAATAAAATCAGGATTATTATATTGATCTGCTTTAAAATCTAAGTATTCTTTAAGTTCTTCAAAATTCATTCTATAAAATTACGTAAGATTTTTTGCTGTAAAAATAAAATCCTTTAAAATTTTAAAGGATTTTATTAATGGTAATTTTTGTATTTTGGTAATACATTTCCTTAACAATGCCGTCTGACAAGCCTATTTTAGGAACATAAATATGTTTAGCATTACTCCATTTCATTGCATTAACGTAAATTTTTATTGCCGGTATAATAACATCTGCTCGATCGGTATTTAAGCCTAAAGTATAAATTCTTTCTTCGTACGATAACGAATTTAAGTATTTAAAACGTTGTATCAAATAGGTTTGCGTTAAAGGCTTATCGTTTGTTTTGCCCGACATTTTAAATATCTTATTGATGTTTCCGCCCGACCCTATTAACTCTACATTTGATAAATGTTCGGTATGTGTTTTAATCCACTTTTCAATCTCATGCCAAACACCTTCTGTTACCATATTGTTCAACAAGCGAACGGTTCCGTTTTTAAATGATTTGGAAACCACTTGTTTTCCGTTTGAAAACAGCGTAAACTCGGTACTTCCACCACCTACATCAACATATAGATAATGTCCGTCATTCTTAATAAACGATTCTAGATCTGAATTTGCAATAATGGCAGCTTCGGTTTTACCTTCAATAATATCTATTTTTATTCCGGTTTTTGCAGAAATTTCTTCCACCAGTTCATTGCCATTATACGCTTCACGCATTGCAGATGTGGCACAAGCGGCATATTTTTCAACCTGATAAACATCCATTAGCAGCTTAAAGGCTTTCATTGCCTTTACCATTCTTGCAGCACTTTCTTCTGATATTTCACCAACGGTAAAGGCATCTTGTCCCAAACGAATGGGTACACGAATTAAATGACTTTTATTGAACTGCGTTGGCTTATTTTCCTCTTCTATAACGTTTGATATAAGTAATCGCATGGCGTTAGAACCAATATCAATTGCGGCGTATTTTTTAATTTTTATCATTCTTCTAAAACAACATCAATTTTATTTCGATAATAATTATAAAGTTCGTCTTGTGCTTTAAAACGTTCTTCTCCTAATCGGCGGTATCTGTTCTCTAAACGTTCAGAATGTAAGCGCACTTTAACATTACCTTGCCAATAAATTTTAAAGGTATCTATCAATTCGTTTTTTATAGCATCGTCATGAATTGGGCAGGTCACCTCTACCCTTTCGTCTATATTTCTTGTCATGAAATCGGCAGATGAGATGTAAATTTTAGCATCTTCGTCTGTTCCAAAAATGTAAATTCGCGAATGTTCTAACAAATTGTCAATAATACTAATTGCTTCTATATTATCGCTTAACCCCGGAACACCTGGAATTAGACAACAAATCCCCCGAACAATCAACTGAACTTTTACACCTACACGACTTGCATCGTACAATTTATCAATCATTTTATAATCAGACAAACTGTTCATTTTCAACCGAATCATTGCAGGTTTATCATTCAATGCCTTTTCAATTTCTTCTTCAATAAGCTTTGTAAATTTTGAGCGTGTGTAATGCGGTGAAACGATTAAATCTTTGTAACGATAAATTTTATAATTCACCTCAAAAAACTCAAATACCTTGTTTACTTCTTTCATAATGCGGTTATCAGATGTAAGAAGGGTAACATCGGTATAAATATTTGATGTGCTTTCGTTGAAGTTTCCGGTTGAAATAAAGCCATAACGCTTTATTTTTTTAGCTTCAATACGTTCAACCACACAAATTTTACTGTGAACTTTTAAACCTTTTACACCAAAAATAAGCTTAATACCTTCGGCCTGCATTATTTCGGCATAATTAATATTACTGGTTTCATCAAACCGTGCCTGCAGTTCTATTTGAACAGTTACAAGCTTACCATTTTTGGCGGCATTAATTAATGATGATATAATTTGTGAATTTTTTGCCAACCTGTACAACGTAATCTTAATGCTTGTTACTTTAGGATCTAATGCTGCTTCGCGTAAAAATTTAACTACATAATTAAACGATTGAAAAGGTGTGTGCAGTAAAAAATCTTTGTTTTTTATTTGTTGAATGATACTGCCTTCTAAGCTTAAACCGTTGACCGGTAAAGGATGCAGTTTGTCTCTTATCAAATCATTTCTTCCTAAAGTTGGAAAATTCATATAATCGCGACGGTTATGATATCTGCCCCCAGGAATAATGCTATCTACCGCCTCAATATCCATCTTATCCAAAAAGAAATCTAACGTGTCCTTATCAATTTCACTATCGTAAACAAATCGAACCACCTCGCCCACTCTACGTTCGCGAACAGAATTTGATATTTTTTCAAGGAAAGATTTATGAAGATCCGAATCAAAATCCAGTTCGGCATCACGGGTAATTTTGATCATGTGTGCCGAAATATTTTCGTAATCAAATATGGAAAAAATGTTATCTAAATTAATTCTTATAACATCATCTAACATAATAATATACTGTTTTCCGTCTATTGTTGGCAGTTCTACAAAACGGTTAATGTTTGCCGGAATTTCAATTAAAGCGTATCTGGTACGTTTTTTTAATGATTTAACGGTATTGTTGTTAGATTTTTTTACCAATTTTATGGCTAAATATCCGTATGAATCTCTTACTAACGGAAATTCGGCTAAATCATTCAATATAATTGTAACTAAAACCGGACTTACTTTGTGTATAAAGAAATCGTGTATAAAACTTTTCTGTTCTTCGGTAATTTGATGTTCATCAACAATGAAAATACCTTCGTTTTCAAGTTCTTTCTCAATTTCTTGTAAAATAGACAAACTTTTTGCCTGTTGTTTAATAACAATTTCTGTAATTTCTTGTAGTAATGTTTTGGCATGAATACCACTCATTAGCTTTTTATTGTGGTCTTTAGATATAGAAATTCTTCGGACAGTGGCATATCTAACTCTAAAAAATTCATCTAAATTATTCGAAAAAATACCTAAAAAGCGTAAACGGTTTAAAAGCGGAACGGTATGATCTGCGGCTTCTTGTAATACACGTTCATTAAAAGCCAGCCAACTTTTCTCTCTATCAATATATTTTGGTTGATTAATTTGCATTTATTAAATCTTTAGGAAAAAGGGTTTCAATAACTTTACCATTTTTGATAATGTTCCAACTTTCTTCCTCAAACTCCAATATAACAACTCCAGAAGTAGGAACATTTTTAATGTATTTGTTCCCAAATGTATTAACAAAATCGGTAATTGCGTTGTTGTGACCAAAAATAATTAAGCTTGGTACCCCATCTTCACAATTTTGTATGGATTTGGCTAAGTTTGCTGAATCAAAAGTATATAAATCGGTTTTTAAAACGGTTAATTCTTGAGGGATATTCAAAACCTCGTTAAAAATTTTTGCAGTATCATGCGCTCTTTTTGCGGTACTTGACCATATTAGAAAACGTTCCGGTAAATTATTCTGTATTTTATCAAATATAAAATTACAATTTTTAATTCCTTTATTTGTTAATGGTCTTTCATGATCTTCTATTGGCATTTCCCAAGAAGATTTTCCATGACGAATTAATATCAGTTTTTTCATAACATTCAATTTTTTTAAATCTTTTATTTTTACTAAATATAAAAAAAATCATTAAGTATTATTTAAGATTAATCATTTTTTTTGCGGTAAAAGTTTGATTATTTTTGTTAAAATTTAAAACTTACAATGAGTAAAATAGGAATTGAGCTAAAGTGGGCAGCTTTCATTACAGCATTTTCATGTATATGGGCAGCTTTAGAAAGTGCTTTAGGCTATCATAAAGATTTTAGCAACATTATGGTAACTGCTTTTATCTATTATATAATTTTAACTTTTCTATGGGCTATTGCTTTTATCGATAAGAAAAAATCGTTGGGTAAAAATGCAATTTGGGAATTTAAGAATGCGTTTAAATTCGGCTTGTTTTTAACTGGCTTAACTACACTTTTAAGTCCTATTGCGCAATACATTATTTATGAAACCATATCCCCCGATTATTTTAACAATGTCATAGAATATCAATTGTCTAAAGGAAGACAAACCCGTGAAAGCTTAGAATTAATACACAATATGAATTTTACCATTCGCCAGGGAGTAATGAATGCTTTATCGTTAGGTGTAATTTATTCTGCATTGTATGCCTGGGTATTTAAAACAAAAGCAAACACAATTAGTACAACCGTTATTAACACCAAAAAGAAAAAGTAAGATGAATTTACACAACATACCAAATATAAAACATTTAGATAGCAATAACTTTTTTGTTTTAGCCGGACCTTGCGCCATTGAAAGCGAAGAAATGGCATTTAGAATTGCCGAACGTCTGGTAGATATTACCAATCGTTTACAAATTCCTTTGATTTTTAAAGGATCTTTTAAAAAAGCAAACCGTTCACGCATTGATTCTTTTACCGGAATTGGCGATGAAAAGGCATTAAAAATACTTGAAAAGATTTCTAAAGAATTTAATGTACCAACCGTTACCGATATTCACGAAAGTGCTGATGCCGAAATGGCTGCCACTTATGTAGATATTTTACAGATTCCGGCGTTTTTGGTACGTCAGACCGATTTGGTTGTAGCTGCTGCAAATACGGGTAAAACCGTTAATTTGAAAAAAGGACAATTTATGAGTCCGGAAAGTATGAAACACGCCGTACAGAAAGTGTTGGATTGTAACAACGAAAACATTATGGTTACCGATCGTGGAACTATGTTTGGCTATCAGGACATGATTGTTGATTACCGCGGAATTCCTACCATGCAAAATTATGCTACTACGGTTTTAGATATTACGCATTCACTACAACAGCCAAATCAGGCAAGCGGTGTTACCGGCGGAAGACCCGATTTAATTGAAACCGTTGCAAAAGCAGGTATTGCTGTTGGCGCGGACGGAATTTTTATTGAAACACATTTTGATCCTGCAAACGCAAAAAGCGATGGTGCAAACATGTTGCATTTAGATTATTTTGAGTCTTTAATGAAAAAACTGGTTGCAATACGCCAAACGATTATCAAGTTTTAAGGAGGTATGAAAAAAATCAGCGTACTTGGTGCAGGTTGGTTGGGAAGTCCGTTAGCTTTGCAGCTGAAGTCAAACGGACACGAATTAAAGGTTTCTACCACAACACCAGAAAAGATTTCGTTTTTCAATGACAACGAAATTGAAAGCTTTATTGTAAATGTTGGATCTGAAAACGATGCGGATAATTTGAACAAGTTATTATCTGATACTGATATCCTTATTATTACCATTCCTCCGGGAAGAACGCAACAAGTTGAAGGTAATTATGTTGATAAAATAAAAGCGGTTATTCCGTTTATCGAAAAACACAGTATTAAAGAAGTTGTTTATACAAGCTCCACTACCGTTTATCTTTCTTTGCAGGGATTGGTAAGTGAAAAAACACCTATTGTTCCCATTTCAGAAATGGATCAGCAAATTTTTGAAATAGAAAACCTGCTTTTAAACAATTCGAATTTTAATGCAACTATTCTTCGTTTAGGTGGATTGATTGGCGAAGATCGTCATCCCGTTCAATTTATTATAAAAAGAGAAATCATTGGCGATGCTAACAATCCGGTAAATATGGTTCATAGAAATGATATTGTTCGGTTTGTAGAGAAAATTGTAGAAAGTGAAATTCCAAATGAAATTTTTAATATTGTTGCTCCCGTTAAATTAAACCGTAGAGATTTTTACACACGTGAAGCTAAAAAATTAGGGCTTTCTCCCCTACCTGAATTTATCAACAATCACAATGCGGATATGCGAAAAGTAAGCGGTGAAAAAATTGCCAAAAAGTATGGATTAGATTATTTATATCTGCTGGACTAATTTTTTCTTGCTATTTTAACCAAAATTTTTAATCTTATGAAAAAAATATTATTTTTTGGCTTAATTGCCGCAACGTCATTAGGAACTATTCAAGTAAATGCTCAAGACAAAGTAAAATTTACAAAAGAACAGCTTAAAATGATGGACGATGATTTGTTCATTGAAATGTTTACTGGTGTTTCTTCAAAGAAAACTTCTACCGTGATTTTAAAAGATGGTAGAAAAATTGAAGGATCAGCTACAGACATCAACAGAAAAAAAGGACAAATTTATTCTATTGATATTAAAGATGCATCTGGTAAAAAAACAGAATACAAAGCCGAAGAAATTGCAGAGATGTACCTGCCAATTTCAGGTATGGCAAAGGCATCTAAAGTAAATAGTTATTTTGGAAATTCTAAAAACTGGGGTCGTAAAAGTTTAAATAAAACTACAAATCCTGATGAAGTCTATGTGAAAAACGTAAAAGCTTCGTTGAAAAACAAAAAAGAAGAAAAAGAATTTTTAATGCAGTTGATAAACCCTGATTTCAGTAACGTAATTGAAGTGTACGCGGATCCAATTGCGTCTGAAACATCTTCATTCAGTGTTGGTGGAAGCCCGTCTTTTGGTGGTGGTGTAACAAAATCGTACTACGTAAAAAAAGGAGATGAGGTTTTATGGCTTAAAAAAGGAGATTTTGAAGATCATTATGCTTTTCTTTTTGGTGATAGCGAGGAATTCATGAAAAACTTTCCTTACAAATCAATCAAATGGGAACATTTAAGCTATTTAGTTGCAGAATATACCAACATAGTTTCAGGTCAATAAAAACTTTTTTAATGATACAAAACCACTTAATTTGAGTGGTTTTTTTCTGCATAATTTCAGAGTAAAAAGCATAAGTTTCCTACTAGTAACTACAGCTAAAAAGAATTATATTTGTGAAATTCTTATAAAATATTAACCTTATGAAAAAAACACTTTTATTGAAAAAAACACTTTTATTACTTACCGCCATCTTATGTGCAAATAGTACCTATGCACAATTAAAAGTTAAAGCTGGAACAAACATTTCATCAATAACAGGATCATTAAGAGCAACATTAAGTGACGGTGAAACTATATATACTTTACCAGACTATAAAGAACAAACAAAATCTAAAATAGGATTTTACGCTGGTGTAGGCTATGAAATAAACTTAATTGACAAACTATATGTAACACCCGAACTTATTTATAGTCAATTTGGTGCAGATGCCAAAAACACAAATCCAGTCAACATTAATAGTTATTCACAAAACTATCTCTCACTACCTATATTCTTTGAATATGAACTAATTAAAGGTTTGCGGGTAGGTTTAGGTCCGCAGATAGACTATTTACTAAAGGCTGTACGAAAATCAGATCATGATCACCTACCCGAATGGGCACGCCAGTACACTGTTTCAGAAGCTAATATTACCAAAATACACAACAAATTAAGTTTTGGCATAAATGCAGGTATTGCTTATAATTTTTATGATAATTTCAATATTGAAGCCCGTTATTATTTGGGTTTAAGCAATATTTATAATAATGATAAAGAACCTATTTTTGACAATACAATAGCTACTGATACCGAAATGAAAAACCAAGCATTCCAAATTGGATTGGCTTATAAGTTCAATTAAAAATCATACATTTATGAAACAAATACTTTTCTATTGTTATTATTCAGTATTTATCTCCAAGGCAATTGCTATGCTCAAAAACAGTATGCTATTACAACAAATGGAGACAGAGTTACTTTACATGAGAATAAAACGTGGGAATACACAGATAAAAGCGAAACAAAATCTGAAACACAAATAAACAGTTTTAACTCTATTTCTAAAAGTTCTAATCAAACCAATAAATCAACTACAACAGCAAAGAAGCAAACGAAAAAAAAGAAAACAAGTTCATCCCGTAAGTACTACACCGGACCGCGAGGTGGTTGCTATTACATTAATAGCAATGGTAATAAAGTGTATGTTGATAGAAGTTTGTGTAATTAAATAAGAACTTACACCTATTAATAAACCAAAAAAATCCCACCTAATAGGTGGGATTTTATACTTAATGAACTACATATCATTTAAAGTAGCCTGATCTTTCTTTGTCAATCCCTTTACCACTAAATCATAAGATTTTACAATCAATTCTTTTATTAACTTGGTAGAAACATCGCTGTTAAAGTAAACGCTGTTCCAATGTTTTTTGCTCATGTGGTACCCCGGTTTTATTCCATTGTATTCGGCACGTAATTCTTCGGCTTCATCCGGGTTGCCCTTTAAATTGCAATACTCAAACTCTTCAATATCAACCAAACAGAACATTTTGTTCATTACATAAAATACCAATGTTGTTTTATCGAACGGAAATT
>JBEBXJ010000046.1:0-17708 GCA_040391685.1 Paenimyroides baculatum | reverse complement strand
CAAACCGATGCTTTTATTGTAAAGGCGAAAGAACTGCTGCAAAAAATAGCTTTAGTTGATGTACCTGAAAACAACGCAGAAGAATTTGTGTTAAAGGCAGATCAGATTACTAAAAGTTACGGATCACAAAAATTTTCGTTAGGACCAATTTCGCTTACGCTGACTAAAGGTCAGGTTTTTGGATTGGTGGGTGAAAACGGTAACGGAAAAACTACTTTGTTGCGCATTCTGGCTAAAGAAATCGCTCAAACACAAGGGTCACTTTACTACCAGTTTAAAAACAAAATACAAAGCGATTACGATTTACGCACCAAATTGATTTACATTCCGCAACGTACCGATAAATGGTATGGCAGTTTGTTGGATAACCTACGTTTTGTATTGGCGAATTACGACGAAAAACCGGATGAGATTGAAACCCGTGTGTTGTTGATGGTTGCCCGTTTAGGATTGTGGAATTACCGTCATTTAAAATGGAGCGAATTATCATCGGGTTACAAAATGCGTTTTGAACTAGCGCGTACCTTATTGCGTAAACCTGAAATTTTATTGTTAGACGAACCTTTGGCAAATCTGGATGTTTTGGCACAGCAGATTATTCTTGAAGATTTAAAGGCAATAGCCAATTCGGTTAACAATCCAATTGCGCTTATTTTAAGTTCGCAACAGTTGTATGAGGTTGAAAAGATATCAGACAAAGTTATTTTTCTGAAAAATGGTCAGTACAACGAAAACATTCATGAAGTTAATCTTGAAGAAAAACCATTGATTATTGAAATCGATACCAACGAAAGTCGTGAAAAACTTTTAGAAATTTTTTCTCCTTTTGCATTAGAAAAATTGACGTTTAACGGAGGTGTTTACACGGTGTATTTCAATACAACCACTCGTTTTTCCGAAGTAATTGTGGCATTGGGATTAGCCGATATCAACCTGATTTATATCCGCGATATTTCTGCATCAACCCGTAGATTTTTTATAAATTAAGAAAAAACATTGTTATGAATTTTATCAATAAAATAAATAATTATTTAATACAAAGATATCCAACCGTATGGAACACCCGTATTGTTTGGATGTTAGTAATAAGCCTGTTGGTGCATATTCTTTTCTATTTTATAGGATACTTATCACACACAAACCCGGTTTCGTTACAAACCAGCCGTGTTGTTGATAATTATTTTACCACCGGTGTAATTATGGTACACATTATTTGTTCTATGTTGCTGTTAGTAGGGTGGTTGGTTTACATGTTTAAGAACAATGGTTTTAAAAACTTTTACCCAACAAGTAATCTTAAGCTGTTTGGGCAGTTTGTGTGTTATTTGGTAATTGTTTTTGCATCTATAACTTTTTACTTCTCGTACATGGTTGGATTTAGAGCCTACATAAATGCAACATATCCAAACGAAGAACTTGTAGAAAATGTAAAAAAAATTAATAAAGCTTATCCGTTTTTATCGTTAGAATATCAAGATTATGAACTAGATAAAAAATCGTATCCAAAGCTTTTTAATGATTTATACTGCGAAACAAACACAGATTTAATAGATCAAAACCAAAAGTATCTTGAATCTCATGGTAAAAAGTACCAATTTTACAGCCTTTACAAAGTTGGAGTTACAGAACGTGATGAAAATAGAAAGTTTAAATATCCGGCAGCAGAATATAAGAAAAATACCCCTTTAGCTTATAAAGCGGTAAAGAACGATACTTGTTTTTATTATTTTAAGAAAGAGGTAGTTGATGTCTCGGCTCACGTAAAAACAGCCAATTTAACTTACTATAATTTCTCTGAACAATTCTATACTTTAGATTTTAACGAGATTGATTATTTTGACCGATACAACTACAGCTACCCTGTTTATACAGAAGAACAAGCCTATGATGGAACAGATTTCAACAAGGGCAAAAGATACGATTTGAATAAAAATTTGACGGAAATTTTAGACCGAAAAAATCCAGATGAAATAAAGAAAATCTTAACCAATTTTTTAGAAGTATCCAAAAAATATCAAATCAGAACCAATTTAACTGCAGACAAGTGGTTCAAATTGATTTATTACCCGGAGAATTTCGAGGTAAAACATTTTATTGCTAAAAATGAAAATGCTTATTCTTATCTAATAGATTCTGAGGCTGCGATTGCCGACACTCTTGCAAATAATTCAGAGGTAGTCACAACACAAGCAGTAACCTTTCAGGAAGAAGAAATAGTAGAATCCGTGGAAGAAAATAATGAAATGTATCGTTTTTATCAGCAAAACCTTACAAAAAACTATTATGAAATACGGAATTTAAGCGATTTTCTACAAAGTGTTGAACTTATTAAAAGCGTAGATTTTGTTTCAAGAAACATTCATGTATATATCTGGATAGCTTTCTTTTTATCAACACTAATTTTCAGTTTTAGGGTAACAAATTTGCGTTCGGTAATTTTTACAGGCATTACTACGGGTGTGTTAAGTTTGCTTATTGGTTTAATAGTATTGGTGTATTCAATGAGTTTTGGTAAAGATCCGGAATATTTTGCTTCTTATTTGGTACTTAGTGTATCTACCGTTATTTTATTAATACCTATTTTGTTTATTAATACTGGTTCAAAATTATTTACCTCTATATTTATGAATATAACCATTAACGGTTTTGTACTGTACGTGCTGCTGATTTTAGGTATTATAAGTATGCATCAAATTGAAGCGTGTAGAGCGGCTTCAAAAAACTACACTAATTATCCTAGTAATTGTGTAACCATATTAGAATATTTGGATATGAACACAAGTTATTTGTTGCTGGCATTAGGTTTGCTGTTTATGTTACTTTACACAGCCGTGATAAAGAAATGGCGCGCTGTTCCGGAATAATTACTTTATAAAAAAGAACGTATTTGCATACGTTCTTTTTATTTTTAATGATTAGTGAAATTATTATTCCAAAGGATTTACATTGTCTGCAATAGGAAATTCTTGTCCGGTGCTGCCAATAACCTTGTTTAATTCAAATTTAGCGGTATCGCTCATACTGTTTCCACCGGCAAGTTTGGCTTTATCCAGTAAATCCAGCGCCAGTTTTTCTTCTTCACGTTGTTCGGCAACCAGCCACTGCATAAAGTTCCATGTAGCCCAGTCTTCTTCGTCCATACTCATTTTTACAATTTTGTAAACTGCCGTGGTATTTTCAATTTCCTGTTTCAAAACGCTTTCAAAGCATTCTAAAACGTTGTTTGGTTGTGGTTCCGGTTTTTTAATGGCATCAATGGTAACGGTTCCGCCACGTTCCTGAATGTATTCAATGATTTTTGCCATGTGAATGCGTTCTTCCTGCGAATGTTTCATCATAAAATCCTTAACACCGTCTAACTGGTTTTCATCTGCCCAACAGGCAAGCATTAAGTACATTTGTGCCGAATAAGCTTCTAAAGTAACCTGATCGTTCAGGGCTTTTTGCAGGGTTTCTGATATTCTTACTGTATTCATAACATTTTATTTTTTGTATTAGCAATCTAAAGTTACGCATCTTAAAACGGAATTTTGTAAAAATTATCAAAAAAAGAAGGCTGTCAAAATCAATATAAAATCATTTTAAATTAAGAAATTTATTAAATTCGTTAAAAACAAATTCAAATGGAAAAGTTAACTGCCAAGGCAAGTATTCAAATTCAAAAGTCTGTGAACGAGGTTTTTAGTGCGATTGTTTCTGCTGATAAAATGAATCGTTATTTTATTGAATCATCGACCGGAAATTTAGAAACAGACAAAACCGTTCAATGGAAATTTCCCGAGTTTGATGATGTTTTTCCTGTAACAGGAAAAAGGATTATCGAAAACAAATACATATCGTTTGACTGGAGTGGTGAACCAAATATGTTGGTAGAGATTTTTCTACAGGCACAAGAAGATCATTCAACCGTTGTAAAAATCGTAGAACATGAAATGGATAAAACCGATGCAGGAATGAAACAAATGATGCAGCAAACCGAAGGCTGGGCAAATTTTTTAGCCTGTTTAAAAGCCAGTCTGGAATACAATATTAATTTGCGTAAAGGCGCTTTTGATTATATGCGTATAAAAAAATAAAACTATGAGAAAAATAACGGTACAGGCTGCAATAAATGCACCTATAGAAAAAGTTTGGGACAAAATAAACAATCCCAAAGATATTGAACAGTGGAACCAGGCATCGCCAGACTGGCATTGCATAAACGCTTCGAATAATTTGGAAGTGGGTGGAAAATTAAAAAGCACCATGGCTGTTAAAGACGGAAGTTTTTCTTTTGATTTTGAAGGAATTTACGATGAAATTATTCCGCAAAAGTTTATAAAGTATCATATGGAAGATGGTAGGACAGTTGAAATTTCTTTTAAGGAAGAAGATAATAAGGTGGTTGTTACAGAAACATTCGATGCTGAAGATCAAAACTCCGAAGAAATGCAAAGAGAAGGCTGGCGGGCAATTTTAAACAGTTTTAAAAATCATGTGGAAGCCACTTAATTATGAACGAAATCAAATATAAAAAAGGTCAGTTTTTCTGGAGTGATTTAACGGTACCCGATGCTGCATCTTTAAAAGAATTTTATAAGGAAGTAACAGGTTGGCAAGAACAGGAAGTTGTTATGAAAGACAACGGAGAAACATATGCAGATTATGCCATGACGATTGATAACGAAACAGCCGTAAGCGGAATTTGCAACCAGCGCGGTGTTAACAAAAATATTCCTCCGCAGTGGATTATGTATATAAATGTTGAAAATGTACAGGAAAGCCTGGAAAAGGTTTTAAAGTTAGGAGGAAAACTTATCATGGAAAGTAAAAAGAAAGATGGATCCTACAATTATGTGATTGTTCAAGACCCCGCGGGTGCTGTTTTTGGATTAGGAACGGTAAACTAATTGACAATATATGGCAAAAAATAAAACAGAATTTACCGATGAAAAAGTAGATGATTTTCTGCAAACGGTAGAAAACGAACAAAAACGAAAAGACAGTTACGAACTCATTGCTTTAATGGAAAACCTAACAGGCGAAAAAGCAAAAATGTGGGGACCAAGCATTGTTGGTTTTGGTAACTATCATTACAAATATGCAAGTGGGCATGAAGGCAATGCACCTGTTGTGGGTTTTTCGCCACGTAAAGCAGCTATTTCGCTGTATGTTTTTACCGGTTTAAAGAACACGAGCATCTGTTGGAGAACTTGGGCAAATTCACCATGGGCAAGGCGTGTATTTATGTAAAAAAGCTATCGGATATTAATTTAAATGTACTTACCAATTTAATAAATCACAGTATTGATTTTGTAAGTACAAAATATACCCGTATTAAAGATAAATGAGCACTTTTTTAAACATAGCCGAGTATATTTCAAGTTTTTCCGATGACCGAAAAGTGATCTTAGTGGATATTTACAGCATCATACAAAAATATGTTCCAAAAGAAACCGTTGAAAAGATCAGCTACGGTATGCCCACCTTTTATTATAATGGCAATCTGATTCATTTTGCCATGTATAAAAATCATTTGGGGATTTATCCGGGACCTGATGCGATCAATCATTTTAAAGAAAGACTGCAAGCCTACAAAACTTCAAAAGGAGCCATTCAATTTCCTTTGGATCAGTTATTGCCCGAAAAATTAATTGCCGATATTATTGCATTTAATGTATCAACATTGAAAGATAAGAAAACACCAAATTGGCAGGCATACAAAGAAAAATGGACCGATGCCGAGGAATTTATGCAGCAGTTAATCGTTAAAAACAATTTAGAAAAAACGATTAAATGGGGTGGTGAAGTGTATACTTTTAACGGAAAAAACGTAATTGGCTGGGGTGGTTTTAAAGATTTTTTCTCTCTATGGTTTTATAACGGCGTGTTTCTGTCAGATCCGGAAAAAGTACTGATAAATGCATCAAACGGAAAAACAAAATCATTACGTCAGTGGCGCTTTACCAATGTTGGTGATATGGACGAACAAAAAATTATGACTTACATAAACGAATCGATCCAAGCCATAAAAGACGGTAAAGAGATAAAGCCCGAAATTTTTAAAGAACAACAACCCGAAGGAATTTTTAAAGATTTTTTAGATACCAACCCTAATGTAAAAACGGCTTTTATGCATCTTACCAAAGGCAGACAGAAAGAATATATTATTTATATCGCCGAAGCCAAGCAAGAGAAAACCAAAGCAGCGCGCATTGAAAAGATTAAAGAACTTATTTTACAAAATAAAGGACTGAACGACAAATACAAAACCAAATAGTTTTTGTACATTTAATTGATTTTTAAAAGTTTATATTATGAAAAAGAATTTCCTATTATTATTGACTTTAGGCGGTTTAACTTTTGTTTCGTGTAAAAAAGAAGTTACGGTTACTCCGTCATCAACATCAAATTCAGACACGGTAACCAACCAGAATGTAGCTGAAGATGCGCAAAAAAACAGTGTTAATTTTACCGATCTGCCAGCAAAAGCTTTAGAAACAATTAACAGTCATTACAGCCAAAACAGCATAGCCTCGTACGAGGTTAAAACCATTCCGGTTATTGGAAAAAGTTATGAGGTGAAATTTAACGACGGTGCCGAAATTGACTTTGACAGTAACGGTGTGTGGCACGAATGGAAAGATGCCAAAGGATTGCCAAAAGGTGTTTTACCCGAAGCAATTAAAACCTATCTGGCTAAAAATTATGCATCAACTTTTGCAACAGCAATAGATAAAGAAGACAAAAAGATAAAAATTGATTTAGCTTCAGACATTGATTTAGAGTTTGATGCTAACGGAAATTTTATCCGTATAGATTAATTTAGTCTTAAATCATAAATAAAAAAGGCTGTTTCATAAATTTGAAGCAGCCTTTTTGTCTGTGTAAACTAACAATTATTTTTAATGACTGTTACTCACTTTGTACCAAGATATGTTTAGGCTCGTCACTTCGAGTAGTTTTTTGTAAAAAAAGTATCGAGAAGTTGTTAATTATAAGTTCTTGACAGGCTCCGGTTCTCGACTTCGCTCGAACTGACGAAGGGTTGATTATTCTCTTTGGTACAAGCTTTCGGATAATCATTTTATTTTTTAACCTTTATGGTACAGCCAATTGCAACCGTTTCGGTTTGTTTAACTGGTTCGTTTTTTAGCAAAGCATCGACAGCAGCTTCTACATATTTTTCGGTTACATCGTTAGCATTTTCGTGGTTGTTGTCGATAGCACCAATGTATTTTACAATGTTTTTACCGTTTTCTTTTTGAAGAATGTAAACGTGCGGCGTTTTTGTAGCACCGTATTGCGGATAAATTTTCTGACCTTCATCCGTCAAATAAGGAAAAGTAAATCCTTTTTCTTTGGCACGTGTTTTCATTAAATCAAAACTGTCTTCTGGTTGTGCTACAGGATCATTCGGATTAATTGCAATAACAGGGTATCCTAACGATTTGTATTTTGCATCTAACGCAACGATACGTTCTTCGTAAGCTTTTGCATACGGACAATGGTTACAGGTGAAAATGACAATAAATCCTTTTGCATCGGTAAATTGCGACAAAGAATACATTTTATCGTCGGTTCCTTTTAAAGAAAAATCGGTTGCTTCATCACCAATGTTATAACCGGTTCTTTCAGTTGCATGTTCTTCGGTTTTAGTAATGGTGTCGTTGTTTACAACATCGGTTGTAGTGGTGGTTTCTTTTTTACAGCTTACAAAAGCGGCTGCAAATAAAGCTAATGCTAAAAACTTTTTCATTTTATGTTATTTAAATTTGTTAATGGTGCTTTTTAAATCGGTGTACGAAATTTTGCCTTCGGTAAAAAAAAACTGTTTTCCGTTTTTGTAAAGGGCAGTCGCAGGAATAGCGCCACTCCAGGTTTTATTGATTTTCGGAATCCATTCGTTCATTCGTTTATTGTCAGTTAAAACATAAACATCGGGCGAAATAGTGTTGGTTTTAATATAGTCTTTCACTTTTGTATCGAAATCAGTCGCTTTATCCAAACTCACTAAAATCATTTTGAATTTTTCAGATTTAAACTCGTTGTTAACCTTCATAAAATCGGGTAATTCTTCAACACAAGGCTGACACCAAGTTGCCCAGAAATTCACTACATAAAGCGTATCGTTTTGTTTGGTGAATTGATTAAAAACCGATTTGTAATCAGTACTTAACTCAATAACCTGGGGTTTTTCAACAGCAGTTTCTGCTTTTCTATCACAAGAAGTAATAGTCAGCAAAAGAGTACAAATTCCTATAAATTTCTTCATACAAAATTTTTTAAAGCTTAAATTTACAAAAAAGATGTATTTTAACCGCATCTTATTTAACCTAATTATATGAAACACTTTTATTTACTGCTACTGTTTGTTTTTGCAACTACTTTGCATGCGCAAGATTTTTCTAAAGAATGGCAAAAAGTTTACGAATTAGAAAAAGCGGGAAGTTATAAAACTGCCTATAAAGAAGTGCAGGATATTTATAGTAAAGCGAATCGAAAGAAAAATTCGCAACAAAAAATTAAAGCAGTAGTTTATAATTTAAAATTTAAAAATGAGTTAGAAGAAATTTCTACACAAAACGTTTTAAATGATCTTATGAAAGAAATTAATTCAAATAAAGGTATTTACAAAGAAATATATCGTTGGTATTATATAAAAACGGTTTACAATGAAATGATGAGTAGTGGTGCTTACTATTATTCTAAAAACACTAAAAATACTACCGAAATTATACCTGATGATATAGAAAAATGGTCTGGCGAACATTACAAACAGGTATTAACCGAACAAGCAGATTTATTGTTTAAAAATGAAAAGCTTTTAAAGGAAACAAAAGTTAGTGAAATTAAAGATTTGATCGATTATGATTTTATTGAAAATAATTTAAACCAAACTGTTTTTGAACTTTTTGCAAATAATTTTATTCAGAATTACATAGTAGCAACTTATGTGAAACCTTTGGAAATTGTAAGGTTGCAAGATTTCTCTAATGAATTTAAAAAATCAAAAATTATAATCGAACCTAATGAATATTCGGCAGATTTTTACAATCAGAAAATTATAGAATTATTCCAGCAGCTCGAGCGTTTTTATACTGATAATAATGATGATTTAAATTTAGATAAAATTAAATTTTACAGATATTCACTGTATTCTCAAGATCAAGATTTAAAGGTTATTGATGATTTAGACAAAAACCTGAAAACCGAATTTTATAAGAATCGATACAAAATTGAAAAAGCAAAGTTTTTTATTAATAACGCCAATAAAAAAGAAAATAAAGATTATTACGAAAAAGCCTTGCAGTTAACAGCCGAAATAAAAACACAACGTTCGCAAAACGATGTGTTAGAAAGTGCCGTTACATTAGAAAATATGCTAAACGATCAGGTTTTTGATGTATCGCTACTAACCGAAGTCTATGAAAACGAACCTGTAAAATACCTTGTAAATTATAAAAATATACAAAAACTACATTTTGCTTATTATGATATTAAAAATTATCCCGCTCCAGTAAACGATAGTATTTACAAAGTAATTATATCCAACAATAAGCCCGTAACCGAATTTAGTACCAATCTTCCACAAGCAGAGAAATATTTCAGCTCATCAACTGAAGTATTGGGAGAAAAATTACCGTTAGGTACTTATTTAATGGTTGCTTACAAAAATACCGATGATTTAACAGATGCTTACAAGGTTAAATACAACACATTTAGCGTAACAAATGTAATGGTTTTCAGTAAAAGTATTTCCAATAGCAATACTTATGCAAGTGATAAAAATAACGATGAGGTTTTGTTTTATATAGTGCATCCTAAAACTGGTAAACCTTATAAAAATACTACGGTTGCAATTAAAAGCCAACGTTTTACAACCAATGAAAACGGTACGGTATTATTTAAAAAAGATAAAGATACAACAAATAGCTACAATGTTCAGGTATTTTTAGAAAACGAAACCTATAAAAAAACGGTTTACGAGGATTGGAATAAGCAAAGTATAAGTTCATACGGAGGAAAAGAATATGTTGAAGTACTTTTCTATACCGATCGATCTATTTATCGACCTGGACAAAAAGTCAGTTTTAAAGGGATTCTGTATCAGACCAAAGAAAGTGGTAACGAAATAGTCAAAAATAAATCGGTTCAATTAATTCTCAATGATGACAATAGAGATGAAATCGAAAAAAGAACAGTTACTACAAATGAAATGGGATCGTTCAGCGGAACTTTTAAACTCCCTAAAAATATTTTAACCGGCGATTTTACCATAGATGTTGAGGAATTGGATGATTATACAGATACGGATGAAGAGGCTTTCTGGGATAAATCTAGTTTAAATGATGATTCTTTCTCGTTTAAGGTTGAAGAATATAAAAGACCGACTTTCATTGTTGAGGTAGATGAAATTAAGAAAAACATATATTTTAATGATGAAGTAGAATTGGTTGGGCGAGCTAAAAGTTTAGCAGGCGGATCTATTGCCAATGCTCAGGTAATTGTAAAAATAGAAGCAGATAATTATACTTATAAAGACTTTTTTGTTAAGAATGATACCATAACAACAGATGAAGCAGGTGAATTTAAATATAAATTAAAAATTCCTTCAGCTTCTAAAGCCGATACTATTCAAAAAGAACATACAAAAATTCCGATAGATTATAATTTTGAAGTAACCGATAATGCCGGAGAAGTTCGTAATAACCGAGGCAATTTTTTTGTTTCGAATTACGCAACACGTATATCCGTTTACGGGCAAAATCAATTATCAACCAACGAAAAATTAAATCTAAATGTAAATTCATTTACGCATAACGGCGATGATGTTTCGGTAAACGGAACCATTAAAATATTTAAAACCTTGCCACCTAAAAGGTTTTTTATGCAACGTTTATGGCAGCATCCCGAAGTTCAGTCTATTGACGAATCTACCTACAAAGCATTGTTTCCTTATGAAACTTATCAAAAAAACGATGAAGCTCATTCCGATGAAGAATTGGTTTACGAAGCGAAATATACAACCGAAAAAGATAAAAAGTTTGTACATGATATTACCAATTGGCAAACAGGAAATTATAAAGTTGTTTTTGAAATTGTAGATGAAAAATCGAAATTATCTTTAAAAGATTCAACTGATATAAATATATATAATGTTAAGGAAGATTTAGCAACAAATGAATCCTTCAAAATAAACACGCATAAAAGCTCTTCTGAAAAAGAATTGGTTTTGCAAGTGCGTTCGGCATACGAAAATGTATCGCTTTATCTAGAAGTTTTTAATACAAATGCAACATTAAGTACAAAATTATATACGGTTTCAAAAGGTTCACAATTAGTGAAAATTCCGTTAGCAGATAGTAAAGAAAATGCTAACATACAATATCAATGGTACTTTGCTAAAGAACATTTAACATTTAACGGAAACGGAAGTTATTATATTCCTCAAAAAACAAGCAATAAAGAAGAGTGGATAACTCAATGGGAAGTTTGGAACAATAAATTAATTCCGGGAAATAAATATGAATGGAAATTAAAATTATTGTCGAAAGATACTAAAAAGCCAATGCAGGGCGAGTTTTTGGCAAGTATGTATGATGCTTCTTTAGACGTGTTGCATTCCAGAGATTGGGATATAAACCAAAATTTCTTTAATAAATCAAAAGACATTTATTTTGGTAGAATCAATTCTCAACGCAGTGTTCTTAACAACTATTACAGCATTGCAACTAATTTCTACTACAATCAATCATTTTATTTTAACGAATTTAATTATTTCGGATACGATTTTAGTAAAAATAAATGGTTTAATAAATCTTATCGAGATCATTTACCTAAAGATTATTTTAACCACAAAGCAGCATATTATCAAATAGAAGTTCGTGATGCTGTTTCTCACAAGACAATAGCAAATGCTTATGTTTACAATATAATCACAGCCAATGGCTCTGTGACAAATACTGAAGGATTTGGTCGTGTGTGGTCAGAAAAAAAACAACCTGTAGCTGTTACGGCATTAGGTTATAAACAAGAAAGATTACAGCTTAAAGATAAATTTACTGTTGTTTATTTACAACCGAATAGTAATGAAATAAACCAGAAGGAGGTTGAACGCTTCGCAGATGAAACCTATGGATTACAACGCTTAAACCGAATTTACAATCATTTAAAAGAAGATAAATCGTATTCAGAAAAGAAAAAAAATGATCTAATTGAAAAGATATTAAAAAATCTTCCAGGAGTTTATTCTAATAATGAATTCGATGAAGTTATACAGTTTGAGGACGAAGAAGGTATGTTGAATGAAGTAGTCATTGATACTTATCGAACTACGTCAAAATCGCAAAGTGCAGTAGCGGCAAATACTGTATCTTCTAAAACATTACAAGGTCAACCAGGTACTACTACATCTGTTGTTTTGCGTGGTTTAGGCTCAATTACTGGCGATGTTCAACCTTTGTATGTTATAGATGGTGTGCCTATTTCAGTTGAAAGATTTCGTACCTTGAATCATGATGAAATAGGAGGTGTAACAGTTCTAAAAGATGCTGGTGCAACTGCCATTTATGGTAATCGTGGTGCAAACGGTGTTATTGTTATTACTACTAAAAAAGCACAGCAGGCAGCAGAGCATTTAGAGATTCCGTTACGCAAAAACTTACAAGAAACTGCATTTTTCTTTCCGCATTTAGACATTCAGAAAGATGGATCCGTAGAAATTAATTTTACAGCACCCGAAGCATTAACAAAATGGAAATTCCGTGGCTTGGCACATAACAAAACAACCGATTTTATTTATGTAGAAAGTTTAAGCAGAACGCAGAAAGACGTAATGATTCAGCCAAACATACCGCGTTTTGTTCGCGAAACCGATGAGGTTGTTTTAAAAGCGCGCGTAAGCAATACCACCAATTTCCCATTGCAGGCACCCGCTGTTTTGCGTTTGTTTAATACCATTACCGGCGAAGATTTAACCGATAAAATCATAAAAACTGATAAATTAGTTTCAACAACAATCAACGGATTGAGTGCCAATACAGTTAGTTGGTCGGTTCAGGTTCCTGAAAATATTGAAGGCTTGCAATACCGTATTTCTGTAAAAGCAGGTAATTTTACCGATGGCGAAGAAAGCGTCATTCCGGTTTTAAGCAATAGAACATTGATTACCGAAACTGCTCCGATTTGGCAGTTGGGTAAGCAAAATAAGGACTATAGACTGTATAATTTAATCGGAAATTCTTCAAAAACACTGAAAAATCATCAGTTTGTAGTAGAAATTTCGCACAATGCTACTTGGTTAACCATGCAGTCGTTGCCATATTTGTACGATTATCAGCACAATTGCAACGAACAAATTTTCGCTAAATATTTTGCAGATGTTTTAGCGATGAATGTGCTAGAAAAGAATAACGATATTAAAGAGCTAATTAACGAATGGCAGAAAAATCCGAAATCGAAATTAGAAGAAAATGAAGAGTTAAAACAATTGTTGCTTCATGAAACTCCGTGGATGAAAGATTTAGTTTCAAACGAAGAGAAAAAAGCACAATTGGCATCATATTTTGATACGAATCGATTGGAAAAAGAAGCTGGTGAAATTGTAAAAACCTTGGGCGAACGTCAGAATGCTTCGGGTGGTTTCAGTTGGTTTTCGGGTGGATATGAAAACGAATACGTTACCCAGCATATTTTGGTTACCGCAGCGCAATTAGATAAATTGGGAATTTCGCATTTTAATGCGACTGATGTAAAAAATATCGTAAACAAAGCCCACCGTTTTATCGATGTTAAAATGCAAGATTACAAAACATCAAACAAAACGTTTTCAAATCAAACGGCAATTAATTATGTTTTTGTGAAAAGTTATTATGCTAAAGATTTTTCAATTCCTGTCGATGTTTCTAGACAAATCGATCAGAATTTTATCGATCTAAAAAAGAATTGGGTAGAACTATCGCTTCAAAACAAAGCAAAACTCGCAATAATTGTAAATAGAAAAGGCGATGTTGCTTGGGCAAAACAAATTCTAAATCAGTTAAATGAAAGTGCGGTGATCGATGAAACCTACGGAATGTATTGGAAAGAAAACAGCAGTAAAAATTATTATTATTACAATGCAGCCGAAGTTCAGGCGTTGGTTATCGAGGCTTTTAAAGAAATTGAAAATAACGAAACAACGGTTCAGAAATTAAATGCGTGGTTGTTAAGTCAAAAACTAAATAAAGACTGGGGTACAACAAAAGCAACCACATCTGCGATTTATGCGCTGTTGTTATCAAATTCAACCGAAATTTCAAAGTCTGACAAAGCAGTTGTATCAGTAGGAAATCAAACCATAAAAACCACAGAAACTGCGGAAAATCAATCCGATGATTTATTAGGTTATCAAACCTATCAATGGAAAGCCGATGAAATTACAAACGATTTTGGTAAGATATCGATAAAAAACAAAAGTGAAAAACCTGTTTTTGGTGGAATTTACTGGCAATATTTCGAAGATTTTAATGCGGTAAAAGATGCAACTAACGGAATCTTGAAAATTGCGAGAAAATTCTATATTGAAAATTCTGACAAAAAGTTACAGGAAATTTCAAACCAAACCGAACTTAAATTAGGACAAAAAGTAATTATTCGATTGGAAATTTCTGCCGAAAAAGATATGGAATTCGTTCATATTAAAGACATGCGCGCTGCCACTTTTGAACCTGTTGATGTACTTTCGGGCTACAAATACCAAAACAATTTAAGTTATTACCAGTCAACACGCGATGCCGCAACAAACTTTTTCATTGATTATTTATCAAAAGGTAGTTATGTAATTGATTATGAAGTGCGTTTAAACAACGAGGGCAGTTTTACAAGCGGTATTTCAACCATTCAAAGTATGTATGCGCCAGAACATGCCGGGCATACTGCTGGTAAAACCATAAAAGTTCAGTAGTTTCCTAAAATCAATCACAAGAATCATTATCTTTGTGAATTGATAGAAAAAAAACAGTGTTTTTTTGTATCTAGTATATATTTAGACAATTATTAAATGACAATAACAGGAACAATAGATCAGGTTTTTCCGCGATTTTATTATAAAGAAGGTAAAAAAATAAATTATTTCGAAATTTTGGTTTCGTACAATTTTTATAATGGTGTAAATCAGATTTTACTTTTGGCAAAAGATTTTGACAAACGCGATTTAAATGATAAAGAACAGTTGTTTGTTTTTGAATTTGATATTGCAAGCAAGTTTGTAAACGAAAAATTAATGACAGATTTTTACTTACAGTCGTACAAAAAGATTGATAATAAAAGTGAAAATCCGCTGATTATTATTAGAACGTATTACGAAAAAAATACGTTTGAGGTTTTAAAGAAACAAGAAGTTAAGAACCGCGTAAAAGTGTTTGGTAAGTTTACATCGATCCACAGAAATCAACCGCCGTTGTTTTGCTATTTCTGGGAAGACAACCACTTTTTAACCGATATAAACAAGGTTTCTAAAATTCAGTTAAACTGTCGCAGTCTGCCTTATAAAGACAAATACATAAGTAATGTTGAGGTTTGGCGAACCATGGAAAACGATAATTTTATAGGAAGTATTTTATAAAAAAACTCCAACCTTTAGGTTGGAGTTTTTTGTTTTATTCTGTATCTAACAATACATTCAAAATAGTAATGGCAGCATCGGCAATTCTAGTCCCGGGACCAAAAACAGCAACTGCGCCTGAATCGAACAAATATTGATAATCTTGCGCTGGAATAACTCCACCTACAATCACCATAATATCTTCACGACCGTATTTCTTTAGTTCTTCAATTACCTGTGGTACCAAGGTTTTATGACCTGCAGCCAATGACGATACACCTAAAACATGCACGTCGTTTTCAACGGCTTGTTTGGCAGCTTCGGCAGGGGTTTGAAACAACGGACCCATATCTACATCAAAACCAACATCGGCATAACCTGTGGCTACAACTTTTGCACCACGATCGTGCCCGTCTTGACCCATTTTAGCAATCATAATACGCGGACGACGCCCCTCTTTTTTTGCAAAATCGTCGGCAAGTTGCTTTGCTTTTGCAAAATTTTCATCGGTTTTAATTTCTTTGTTATACACGCCGCTAATGGTTTTAATTTGTGCTTTGTATCTGCCGTAAACTTCTTCCAATGCATCAGAAATTTCTCCTAATGTAACACGGTTTTCAGCTGCTTCAACAGCTATTGCCAGTAAATTACCTTCGCCTGTTTTTGCTGCATTTGTTAATGCCGCCAAGCTTTGTTTTACTTTATCGTTATCACGAGTAGCTTTAATGGTATTTAATCGTTCGATTTGCTGCTGACGAACCACTTGGTTGTCCACTTCCAAGATCTGTAAAGGATCTTCTTTTTCCAATCGATACTTGTTCACACCAACAATAATATCCTGACCAGAATCGATACGAGCTTGTTTACGAGCGGCAGCTTCTTCGATACGCATTTTAGGAATTCCGGCTTCAATAGCTTTGGTCATTCCTCCGTACGATTCTACTTCTTCAATTAATTTCCAAGCTTTTTCGGCAATTTCAGCAGTCAAACTTTCTACATAATAACTTCCTGCCCACGGATCAACCGTTTTACAAATCTTGGTTTCTTCTTGTAAGAAAATCTGTGTATTACGGGCAATACGAGCCGAAAAATCGGTTGGTAAGGCAATGGCTTCGTCTAACGCGTTAGTGTGTAACGATTGTGTTCCACCAAAAGCAGCAGCAGCAGCTTCGATCGCTGTTCGTGCCACATTGTTAAAAGGATCTTGCTCGGTTAAGCTCCAACCCGAAGTTTGACAGTGTGTACGTAACGCCAACGATTTATCTGATTCAGGATTGAACTGACGCAACAATTTAGCCCAAATCATTCTGCCAGCACGCATTTTAGCGATCTCCATAAAATGATTCATACCAATTGCCCAGAAAAATGATAGACGAGGCGCAAATTCATCAACTTTCATTCCGGCTGCCAATCCTGTTCGCACGTATTCCAATCCGTCTGCAATGGTGTAAGCCAATTCAATATCTGCAGTAGCGCCTGCTTCTTGCATGTGGTAACCCGAAATAGAGATCGAGTTGAATTTTGGCATTTTGCTACTGGTGTATTCAAAAATATCTGCAATGATTTTCATGGACGGAGTAGGTGGGTAGATGTACGTGTTACGCACCATGAACTCTTTTAAAATATCGTTTTGAATGGTTCCCGAAAGTAATTTTTCATCAACACCTTGTTCTTTTGCAGCGACAATGTAAAATGCCATAATTGGTAAAACGGCACCGTTCATGGTCATGGAAACCGACATTTCATCTAACGGAATCTGATCAAATAAAATTTTCATGTCTTCCACAGAATCAATAGCAACTCCGGCTTTACCAACATCGCCCACCACACGGTCGTGATCAGAATCGTATCCGCGGTGCGTGGCTAAATCAAATGCTACGGAAAGACCTTTTTGTCCGGCAGCTAAATTTCTGCGGTAAAACGCATTACTTTCTTCGGCAGTGGAAAAACCTGCATACTGACGAACAGTCCACGGACGGCGAACGTACATTGTTGCATAAGGTCCGCGTAAATTTGGTGCAAAACCGGCACCAAAACCAATATGTTCCAATTCTTCAACATCGGCTAACGTATAGGTTTGCTTTACCTGAATACCTTCGGCTGTTTCAAAAGAATTTAAATTATCTGTTACGGTTTTCTTTTG
>JBEBXJ010000045.1:0-17953 GCA_040391685.1 Paenimyroides baculatum | reverse complement strand
CAATTAATTAAAAAGTTTTAAAAATGAAAAAAATTTTAGCTCCAATGTTTGCTGTAGTACTTTTGTACAGCTGTAGTAATTCTGATGACAACACGATTCCTACAAATCCTGATGAGAAATATTTAGATGGTATTTTTGTATCAAACGAAGGTAATTTTACAAAGTCAAATGCATCGATTTCTCATATAAACGGAAATTTAAGTACTATTACTAACGATATTTTCAGAACATCGAATGGTCGTGCTTTGGGTGACGTTTCTCAATCAATGGTGGTTACAGATAAGTATGTTTACATTATTGTAAACAATTCAAATACTATTGAAGTAGTTAACAAAAAAACATTTAAATCGGTTTACACAATTACAGAAAATTTAAATTCGCCACGTTATGCTGTTATAAAAAATAATAAACTGTATGTAACAAGTATGAACGATGCTGCTGTAAATATATATAATGCAGAAAATTTTTCTTTTATTAAAACAATTCCGTTAAACCATCCTTCAGAAAAAATTGTAGTAGCAAACAATTACATTTATGCTGCAAATCTAGATTTTAAAGGAGGAAAATTGGTTGAAATTATTGATCCCGAAACGGATACTAACACAGTGGATATTGCTTTTGAAAACCCTATAAACGGAATTGCTACAAATGGACAATTTGTGTATGTTTTAGATGCAAATGATACAACAAGTAGTATTTCACGTGTAGATAACACAAGTATTTCATCTACAAAACAGCTTAATCAAGCTAATAGTCGTAATATAGTTGCCGATGGTTCTAGTATTTATTACACAGCAGGAACCGGTATTTACAAAATGAACAATTCGTTAGCTTCGGCAAGTACAAAATTATTTGATGTTGCTACTGAGGATGAATATTCTGTTTTTTATGGTTTTAATGTTATAAACGGAACTATTTTTACTTCTGATGCAAATGGTTTTACAGATAATTCTAAAATTGTTATCTATAAAGAAGACGGAAGTGTTGTTAAAGAATTTACCGGGAGTATAGGAACCAACGGTTTTTATAAGTTTTAACATGTTGTTAAAACAAACCTTATAAAAATCTCAAAACCAAACTGTAGTCAATTTATGTATAAAATAATACAAACTGCAGTTTGGTTTAAATTACTCTACAAAGCTAATAGTATCGCATAAATATACACCAGCATTACAAAAATCATATATCCTTTTACAAAACTTTGTTCTTTTGGAGCCGTAAGATTTTTCCATACATATAACTGACTTAAAAAAAGTAAAAAAGCAATTAACAATAAAGGGTTGTTGCTTGCAAATACACCAAAATTTATGCGCTCTGTACTATTGGTTTTAGAATCAATCAACCTAACATACTCAATGTGGTTATTTCTGCTCTGGGCAATTTTAAAAACATCAAACTTTTTTCGGTAAACAATTTCGTTAAAATCGTATTCCGTTATACTCACAGGTATCTTATCATTAAAAACAATAATAAAATCTCTCTCAATGTATCCATTTGCATCTGGTCTGGAACTGTTTATGTAATACGAAGTTAAATTTACCAACGTTTCATTATAGCTGTAAGTAGATTTAAAAAATATTAACAAAACCAAGATTAAAAAGCTTGCAAATGAAATTTTTTGAAGAACGGTTAACTGTTTGTGTAATTGAATGAATTTGTTTAAAACCCAATTTTTAAATGTAAATGATGATTTTTTAGGGATCATTCCAAACTCATTCCCTGTTGGTTCGCTTTCTAATACAAGTAATTCTTTAACTAAAAAAATATTATAAAAAGGCACAAATAACAAACCTGCCTTGTTTTTAAACCGTTCTGTATCGTGTAAGCGTTTGTAGCATTGACTGAAAATTACCCATAACAAAATAAGTACTGTTAAAAAAAACAATGCTCCTGCCGACGTTTTAAACATTAATACTACAAATACAAACAATAAAGTACCTAATAGAATAAGTCTGTTTTTAAATTCATTTTTATTGATTCTGGTATGCATACCAAAAAAGGATTCTTTCTTAAAATGAATTTCATCAGCATCGGGAAATTGTGATCTAATCTTATGAAAAGCCTTTTTTGTCGGATTACTGTTATCATAAAATAACTTAATTTGATATTTGTATTCCTTACCATTTATATCAACAACTGTCATTAATACAATAATTTCATCGGTAAAATGATCAATTTTAAGGTAATGTGTCCCTGAAAAATCTACCTTTCCTAAAACATTAATGTAAACAGCCTGGCATTGGCTTACATTCCATTGTAGTAAAATATAATCATTAATTAAAAAATGTTTCTTATCTGTAGAAAAAAAGTGAATAATTGGTTGTACATTCTCAGTGTTAGCTTTAGGTTTTTCGTTAGATTCTTCTTGATATATACTTGATCTATGTTGAGTATCTTGTTTAAAAGTTAGATATTGATGGAGTAACATCCGCTTGTTCTCATTCATTAAAAAGTTGTAAGCCTCATTAATTTTTTGGAAATACGAACTTGCAAACGGATCATTATTTACATCGGGATGATATTTTTTAGACAATGTTCTATATGCCTTTTTTATAACCTTTTCATTTGAAAAATTCGGAATTTCTAAAACAACATAGTAATTGATCATTGTCTTTAATGTCTTTTTTTTATTTTTTTAGATTGACAAGATAATACTAATTACAAAATTGTTAAAGTTTGAATAACTAAAAATTAAAGAGAAAATCAATAATGAATTGTTCTTAACTGATAAAAACAAAAAGTCCGGTTATTAAACCGAACTTTTCTATCATTTTAAATTAATTAGATGCTTAAAGATAAGCAATATAACATCTGTAAAATATTAAATATCTCTGTTTGGATCAAAAGCTTCTAAATATTGAGCTACTCTTTGTACAAATTGTCCACCTAACGAACCGTCAACTACTCTGTGGTCATAAGAATGCGATAAGAACA
Organism: Paenimyroides baculatum; assembly: GCA_040391685.1. Lineage (GTDB taxonomy): Bacteria > Bacteroidota > Bacteroidia > Flavobacteriales > Flavobacteriaceae > Flavobacterium > Flavobacterium baculatum_A. The sequence continues at coordinate 15,019 of JBEBXJ010000045.1, read as the reverse complement.
TTTTTTGACGGATACCAATGAAATCGCCTTCCGGAGTTTCAATTACCGCAGGGACTTTTCTAATAGCTCCCAACGCTAAAATACCTACTTGCGGCTGACTAATGATCGGGGTTCCAAAAACAGAACCAAAAGTACCAACATTTGTAACAGTGTAAGTTGCACCTTGTGTATCGTCTGGTTTTAATTTTCCTTTTCTTGCACGGTCTGCCAAATCGTTCACAGCTTTTGCCATACCAACCAAATTTAACTGGTCTGCATTTTTAATCACAGGAACAATTAAATTTCCGTTTGGTAAAGCTGCAGCCATTCCTAAGTTTATATTTTTACGTTTAATGATGTAATCACCATCAACCGAAATATTCATCATTGGGAAATCTTTCAAAGCTTTTGCAACTGCTTCCATAAAGATCGGGGTAAAAGTAAGCTTCTCTCCTTCTCTCTTCTCAAAAGTATTTTTGTTTTTATTTCTCCAGTTTACAATATTTGTTACGTCAACTTCGATAAAAGATTGTACGTGAGCCGATGTTTGAATAGATTGTATCATGTGGTGGGCAATCATTTTACGCATACGATCCATTTCTACAATCTCATCCTGACCGTTAACAGAAACCGGCGCTGCCTTAGTAGCAACTGGTTGTGCTGGTTGTACCACAGCTGGTTGTGCTTTTGCAATTGGTGCAGCTGTAGGTTGTGAACTTCTGTTTTTAACGTAATCTAAAATATCTGTTTTGGTAATTCTGCCATCTTTTCCTGTTCCGTTTATTTTTTCTAATTCATCAACAGAAATACCTTCTTCTTTTGCAATATTCTTAACTAATGGTGAGAAAAATTTATCTGATGAACTAAAATCGGCAGTTTCAACAGTTTCTTTTGCAGCTGTTACTGTATTTTCAACTTTTTCAACCACAACTTCTTGTGGTGTAGTTGCAGCAATTGTCTGTACAGCGTCACCGCCTTCTGTTTCAATTATAGCAATTGTTTGCCCTACCTGAACAACATCATCTTTCTGAAATAAAATTTCAATTATTTTACCACTAACTTCTGTAGGTACTTCACTATCAACTTTATCGGTAGCTACTTCAACAATTGTTTCATCTTGTTCAACAGTATCTCCAACATTTTTTACCCAATTTGTAATGGTTGCTTCTGCAACACTTTCACCCATTTTAGGTAATTTTAATTCAAACTTTGCCATATTTTTAGTAAAGAGTTGTATTTAGATTAAAGTATTACAAAAATAATAATTTTTAAGAGTATTTACCTGTTTATTTAAAATTTTATTCGCTTTTTTATTTCACATAGTATTAGTTGTAATACTCATATTTTCTTTCGATTATTTCAACATAATTATCCCAAATTTTAATCTTCTTAACGAAATTTCCATATTGATCATATTTATATTCGTATACAATTTGGGATTCCGATTTACCAATTAAATTACTATCAATAAAATACTTTTCCAATATAACATTATTATTTTCATCATAATCATAAATTATCATTGTAGAATTTCCTTCACTTTCAATATTTTTCCATTCAACAATCCTGTTTGATACATCATATTTAGAAGTAATGGTATTATTTAATTTAGTTGATTTAAAATATTTCATTTCAATTTCGTTACCATTTAAATCATATTTATATATCCATTTATTTTCTAAATAATTTTGATTATATGCACTCTTTTCTAATAATTTACCATTTGTATCATATAGAAAAGTTGTTTTATTTGATTCTTCATTATCAGGATTAATGTATTTTATTAACAGTAGATTTCCTTTATCATCATATGAATAGATATATTTACCTAAATGATAATCATCAGAATATAGATTCTCGATAAGTTTTCTCCCATCTTTATCATTCTCAATTTTACTAATTTCAGATTTACTTTTAATCTCTATATTAAATCCCATTTCATCATATTTGAAAAACGTATTCCTTTCGATCTGATTTTTATTATTGTAAATTAGATGCTCGGACATTTTAGAAAATTTATTATATACATATTTTTCTCTTTCTATAATATTATCATAAATATCTTTCTTTTGCCATTCAACTTGGAAGCCATCACTATTATACATTTTATAAGAAGTAATTTTGTTTTCAATCTTTTTTATCTTTTCAACACTACCTTCTCCTTTTACTAAAGTTTCGCTCAAAGATTTCACCTTTCCTTTTAGTCCATCTTTAACCCAGTCTTTGTTAGGTTTTTGGACGATGTTAAAACTTGTTAAAACAAATGTTACACATAGGATTTGAATAACTTTTAGAATATTAAATGAACTCTTATTTGTAGAATATTTTGTCATAATGTTTATTTTTAGATTACAAAAATTTTATATAGTTAGTTGATAATTTAAAAAGATAAAATTTCTCCTCTATCGTTTTTATCGTTGCTTCCAATAAAAAAATCGGATTTTAAAGCTCGAATTTTAAATGATTTATTTGTTTTTTGATTTTGATTGATAAATCGTATGTAATCTTTATAACTAACAGATTCGTTATCTATTAAAACTTCTATACTTTTTTCGGGTTGATTGATTTCCTCAATATCTTCTAAAAAGTAAACCCAATCTAATGGCTTATTAACCTTTATGCTAACTTTTTGGTAAAGCTCTGCATTGTTGGTTACCAGCACATAATGATCTATTGCATTTTGCAGATTGCTTTTTTCGGTTGTTTTTTTAAAGGCAAACAAAGCAATACCAATATTCATGATACCGTTAAACCACCACGACGTTTTAAAATGTTTCTGATAAAAAAACTGCATAGCTTCTTTAAACCGTATCATGTATTTTCCGTCTTTCAGCGTGCTTTCACCTTTAAAGTGAATAACAGTGGTTTTAGGAATGTAGTAATTTTGCAAACCTGCTTTTAAAACCAGATAACTTAAATCTATATCATCGGCATACATAAAACAACCTTCATCAAAGCCACCAACTTCTAAATACAAGTCACGTTTCATAAACATAAACGCCCCAACCAAAATATCAACCTTACCTGTTTCAAATTCAGAAACATGTTGTGCGTAATATTTATTAAAGAATTTTGTTTTAGGAAAAATTTTATATAACGATGTTACTTTTGTAAATGCCACCCATGGCGTTGGTGTACCGCGTTTGCTTTCAGGTAAAAATGTGCCCGACCCCTCAATTAAACGGCAACCTAAAATGCCGGGATTTTTCAGTGTTTGATATTCCTTTAATAAAATTTCAAAGGTATCTTCGGCTACAATGGTATCCGGATTTAAAATACAGATATACTCCCCTTTTGCGTAATCAACACCAATATTGTTTCCTTTAGGAAAACCCGCATTTTCTGTTTGATACAAGTAGGTAATGTTCGGAAAAACAGTTTTCATTATTTCTTTTGATCCATCGCTAGAAGCGTTATCAACCACAATAATTTCTGCATCGATGTTTTCTATAGCCTTTTGAACACTTTTTATACAGATTTCTAAAAAATGCTTAACGTTATAATTTAAAATAATGACTGATAACTGCATGAAACATTTATTTTACGTATGGTAATTGTGCTTTAACAAAATCGGTTACCAAATAAGTCAGCAATTTACCCAACATATTTACAGGCGATGTGTTTAAACTTGCAGATCCTTCGCACAAATGCAAATAACTTGCGTTAGTATTATTTGCCGTTAAGTTTACAAACTGCCGTGTTTCGGTTACAGAAAAACCACTTGAAGACATGGCACTGCTCGCTACATTTTCTATGGCATCAACATCTATTTCTATTCCGTAATGTTTGTTTTTTATTAATCTGTTTATATTGTTGATACTTGTAAGAAAATCTTTTTCAAAACGGACTTTAATATCTTCAAACGTAAATAAGTGTAATTTTTCAGGATTATCTTTAAACTGACGAATCATATATTTATTCAAATAATTTTCATGAGCGCCAAAAACACAATAAGTATCCAAAAAACCTTCGTTGTAAGCATACGAAAAACCGTTGCCGCTATGTCGTCCTTCCAATAAACGAAAATCAGCATGGGCATCAAAATTAACCACATTTACGCTTGTTCCTTTTGCCAGTGCCAATCCTTTTATATTTCCATAGGCATTATTATGTCCGCCACCAATGACAATTGCTTTTTTACCGGCACGATGAATTAACGTATTTAAATATGTTACATCTTTGTCAATTTCAGTAACAATTTCATACAACCGTTCTAAATCTTCAGGTTTATGAGTATTTAAATTAGCTATTTCATTATCGTACCCAGAATAGTTTAAACAACCCAATACGGCTATGTTAGACGCTTTTAAGTATTTATTGTTTTGAATGTTTAAAAATACAGGTAAGAAAACATCCCAACTGTGGATATCTCCGACCCGACCAAAATTTGCCTTGATTCCTGCAAATTCTTTTATTCCAAAAATTATAAAAGATGCCTTGGTTTCATTTATAAAATCTGTTATGCTAACTGTTTCATTAGCAGGATATTTTATTTTTTCGCCAAATTTGGTTTCATCTTTTCTTAAAATTAAATGTTCAGATAAAGCCCTTGCGTTAAAGTATTCAAAATTTTCCATTTATTGAGTGTGATAATCTTAGTAAAATCAACAGTTTTGATTATTATCTATACTTTTTTAAAATTTAACATAGTGTATCTTATTCAAAATTAATGATTTATTACTAACTTTGTAATAGGTAAATATATGTCGATATTAAATCGATTATATAAAAATCTTTTTCATAACTATTTTTTTTCACAGCGACGATTTACATTGTTGCTGTGTTTTTTTATTGCTTAATTCCGTTTAAGTATACTGTTTCAATTAAATTGCTTCCAAAATTATATGGAATGGCATAAATGGAATGTATTGGTTTTGTAATAAAAAACGATGCTTTTTTTCCTTTTGTTATGCTGCCGTACTCATTTTCAACTTCTAATGCAAAAGCTGCATTAAATGTTGCCGCATTAAACGCTTCTTCAGGTGTCAGCCTCATTTTTATACACGATGTTGCTACTACAAAATTCATATTACCGCTTGGTGTAGTTCCCGGATTGTAGTCTGATGCTATGACTAAAGGTAAATTGGCATCTAATAATTTGCGTGCTGGTGTGTACGGAATGGATATAAAATAAGAACAAGTTGGTAGTGCCACAGGAATGGTGTTTCCTTTTTTCAATGCTTCAATATCGTCATCAGTTACAATTTCTAAATGATCTACAGACAAAACATTTTCCTCCACACACATTTCAATACCATCAATAGCCGTAAACTGATTGATGTGTATTTTCGATTTTAAACCATGATTTGTAGCAGCTTTGATAATTTTTCGGGTTTCTTCAACCGTAAAATATCCGGTTTCCAGAAAAGCATCCATATAATCTGCTAAACCTAGTTTTGCGATTTCGGGAATCATTACATTACAAATTTCATTTACAAAACCAGCTTGATTGTCTTTAAATTCCGGCGGAACAGCATGTGCTCCTAAAAAAGTAGCCTTCATTTTTACAGGATAGTTCTCTTTAAGTTTTGCAATAACACGAAGCATTTTTAGTTCGGCTTGTAAACTTAACCCGTAACCCGATTTAATTTCAATAACGCCTGTCCCCAAAGCAATTAATTCTTCTAAACGATTGGCTGCATCGTTATAAAGCTCTTCTTCAGAAGTATTTCGCAATTTTTCTACCGAATTTAAAATCCCACCGCCACGCTTGTAAATCTCATCATAACTTAAACCGTTAATGCGGTCAACAAATTCCTGTTCGCGGTTGCCGGCATACACAATATGTGTATGACTATCTATGTAGCTTGGCATGATCATTTTGCCGGATACATCAACGGATTCGTCAAAATCTGTCGGAACATGATCCATGGAACCATAATCTGCAATCACATCATTTTCAACCAGCAAAAAAGCATTTTTTATGGAAGGAAGTTCTTTCATTTCACTTCCTTTTAATATTGATTGATTGTTTTCGCGAACCTGAAAAAGTTCTTTTATATTGTAAAATAGGGTTTTCATTTATTTTGAAAAATTGATAACCAAAGATAGATACTTCTAGCAAAAAAGCATAAAAAAATCCGCTTCTTTTGAAAACGGATTTTGTAGTAAACCTTTACTTAATTTTTATTAAATGTTTGTTAGGTCATTTTTAGTTTGCAAAAGTTTGTTATATGCATTCATTTCTGCCTTTGCTAAACCATTCATAAATTCTTGATGCAACAACAAGCCGTATTTCTCCTTATAATCCTGTAGCTTTAGATTAATTTCTTTATTCTTTAACTGATTTAGTTTTGTATATTTTTTTTGATTTACAAAAAGGTTCAAAGCCTCTTTTACGGAAGAAAATTTTGTTTTGGTTAGATTCTGTTCTGCCCACTTTTCAAATTCACGATCACTTAAACTACATGTTTCTCTATTATTTTCAACAGAATTAATTTTTTCAACAAAATTGTTGGTATAATACATTTCATACAAACTGTCTTCTGATAATCTGAATTTTATAACTTCATCAACAAAATCAGTATATACATCATCATTAATTGCAACCTCGGCTTGTTCCAAAAATTTAATTTCTTCTGCCATTTGCGAATAACTATTTATCCCTATCAATAAACAAGTTAATACAAGCATTTCTCTCATAATGGTATAATTTAAGAGTTAATTATATCAAATATAAGCAAATATTTAAATTAATAACAAAAATCCGTTTCTTTTGAAAACGGATTGATGTTTTAAAAATTCGGGCTAAGATTGTACTTTTTGTAAAAGTTATCAATTATAGTAACCACTTCGTCTGCTGTATCAACAATTTTAATAAGGTTCATGTCTTCTGGTGATGCATTCAGGTATTTTTCAAGCATTACTGTTTTTATCCATTCAAACAAGCCCGACCAGAATTCTGTGCCGACTAAAATTATAGGAAATTTCCCTATTTTTTTGGTTTGGATAAGTGTGATTGCTTCAAACATCTCGTCTAAAGTTCCAAAACCACCGGGCATTACCACAAAACCTTGCGAATATTTTACGAACATTACTTTGCGCACAAAGAAATAATCGAACTGAAGGTTTTTATCGTGATCTATATATGGATTAAAATGCTGCTCGAAAGGCAAATCGATGTTTAAACCCACCGACTGACCACCGCCTAAATGGGCACCTTTGTTGGCTGCTTCCATAATTCCGGGACCACCACCGGAAATAACGCCATAACCTGCTTTACTTATTTTAAAGGCAATTTCTTCGGCAAGTTTGTAATACGGATTGTCGCTTTTTGTGCGTGCCGATCCAAAAATAGAAACACATGGTCCTATACGACCCATTTTTTCGTATCCGTTTACAAATTCGGACATAATTTTAAAAATTGCCCATGAGTCGTTTGTTTTAATTTCGTTCCACGACTTTTGCGTTAATTTCTCTTTAATTCTAATATCGTCTTCTGAAAAATTTTCTTCCATAACTTTTATTTTTCTTTTTCTATTTATTGTTACTTCCAGACTATATTCAAAGTAACATCAATAAATTTTCAGCATTATGTTTTTGCTTTATGCCTTTTTACTGATTTAATTCTTTCTTTAAAAAACGTGCCGTATGGCTTTTTTTACTTTTCGATACTTTTTCGGGTGTTCCAAACGCAACCACTTCACCGCCTTTTTTACCGCCTTCGGGACCAATGTCGATAATATAATCTGCCATTTTTATAACGTCTAAATTATGTTCGATAATTAAAACCGTATTGCCTTTATTAACCAACTCCTGCAATACTTCCATAAGCACGCGGATATCTTCAAAATGCAGCCCCGTAGTTGGTTCGTCTAAAATATAAAATGTGTTTCCTGTATCTTTTTTAGACAGTTCTGTTGCCAGCTTAATGCGTTGTGCTTCACCACCAGACAACGTGGTACTTTGCTGCCCCAACGTAATGTATCCTAAACCAACATCTTGTATGGTTTTTACCTTGCGGTATATTTTTGGAATGTTTTCAAAAAACGGTACACTTTCATCAATCGTCATATTCAGAATATCGGCAATTGATTTTCCTTTATAACGAATTTCCAGTGTTTCACGATTAAAACGTTTTCCCTGACATGTTTCACACTCTACATATACATCGGGCAAAAAGCCCATTTCAATAGTTCGCAAGCCAGATCCTTCACAGGTTTCGCAACGTCCGCCTTTTACGTTAAAGCTGAAACGCCCGGGTTTGTAGCCACGAATACTTGCTTCGGGAGTTTTGGTAAACAAGGTTCTGATTTCCGAAAAAACCTCGGTATAAGTTGCCGGGTTGGAACGTGGTGTTCTACCAATCGGACTTTGATCAATACCTATAACTTTGTCGATATGTTCCAAACCCTGCAATTTGTCATAAGGCTTAGGAACTTTAACAGCGTTGAAAAAGTGTTCATTTAAAATTGGATAAAGCGTTTCATTAATTAAGGTTGATTTACCTGAACCCGAAACACCCGAAACACAAATTAAGGTTCCTAACGGAAATTCTACTGTAACATTTCTAAGATTATTACCTTTGGCACCAAAAAGTTTTAACGTTTTACCGTTGCCTTTACGCCTTTCTTCCGGAACAGGAATACTTAATTTTCCGTTCAGATACTGTGCCGTAATGGTATTTTCTTTCAGCAGTTCTGCCGGTGTGCCCGCACTAATGATCTGTCCGCCGTTTAAACCTGCTTTCGGACCAATATCAATTACATAATCGGCTTCTACAATCATGTCTTTGTCGTGTTCAACTACTAAAACAGAGTTGCCTACATCGCGTAATTGTTTTAAAGAAGTGATTAACTTTTCGTTATCGCGTTGGTGCAGACCAATACTTGGTTCGTCTAAAATATAAAGTACACCCACCAACTGCGATCCAATTTGTGTAGCCAAACGAATACGTTGTGCTTCGCCGCCCGAAAGCGTTTTTGATGATCGGTTTAATGTAAGATAATTCAAACCTACATCTAACAAAAAGGTTAAGCGTGTAGAAATTTCCTTAACAACCTCACCTGCAATGAGCTGCTGTTTATTACTTAAATCTTTATGTAATCCGCCAAACCAGTCCGATAATTGATCTAAATCCATTGTTGCCAAATCGGCAATGTTTTTATCATTCACCTTGAAATACAGCGATTCTTTGCGCAAACGTGAACCATTACATTCCGGACAGGTAATTTCGTCCATAAAATCACCCGCCCAACGTTTTATTGCTGCTGTTGGTGCATCGTTGAACTGATTTTTAATGAAGTTTGATATGCCTTCAAAATCTATCTTATAATCTTTGGTAATTCCCAGAATCTTTGATGCTACCGAGAAACTTTCTTTTCCGCCGTTTAAAATAACGTCCAATGCTTCAGCAGGAATATCTTTAATGGCATCTGTAAGTTTAAATTCATAACGTTGCGCTATAATTTCCAACTGCTTAAAAATCCAGGTGCTCTTTTGTTCGCCAATAGGCTCGATTCCGCCTACTTTTATAGACAGTTCATTATTTGGAATGATTTTTTTAATGTTGATTTCATTAATCGTTCCCAACCCGTTACAAACCGGACAGGCTCCTTTTGGTGAGTTGAACGAAAAACTGTTGGGTTCTGGAATAGGGTATGAAATCCCTGAACTTGGACACATTAAATGCCGACTGAAAAAGCGAGGTGTTTCACTTTCGTGAGGCAAAACCACCATAATGTCCTCACCGTGATACATAGCCGTTTTAATGCTTTCTGCCAAACGTTTTTGTGTTTCTTCTGAGTCATCAACCCCTAAACGGTCAATAACAATTTCAATATCGTGTGTTTTGTACCGATCTAATCTCATTCCCGGAACAATATCGCGTATTTCGCCATCGACCCGAACTTTTACAAAACCCTGTTTAGCTATTTGATCAAACAACTCGCGGTAATGCCCTTTACGCGAACGTATTACGGGTGACAAAATATTAATACGTTGACCGGTATAGTTTTCGATAATAAGCTGCTGAATCTGCTCATCTGAATAACTAACCATTTTTTCGCCCGTTTCGTAGGAAAAAGCATCGGATCCGCGGGCATACAGCAAACGGATGAAATCGTAAATTTCGGTAATGGTTCCAACGGTGGAACGTGGATTTTTGTTAACGGTTTTCTGCTCAATAGCGATAACCGGCGAAAGTCCTTCGATCTTATCAACATCGGGACGTTCTAATCCGCCAAGAAACTGACGCGCATACGAAGCAAATGTTTCAATATAACGGCGCTGCCCTTCGGCATAAATGGTATCAAAGGCTAAAGAAGATTTTCCGGATCCCGATAAACCTGTAATAACCACCAGTTTTTCACGAGGAATGGTAACATCTATATTTTTTAGGTTGTGAACGCGTGCGCCTAAAACCTGTATATTATCATCGGAGTTTTGCATAGAAAAATTCAAAGTGCAAATATACAAATTGCTTTGTTCTTAAGATATTAAAGGTTTGGTAAAATGATTTTATTTCTACCACAGATGCACAGATTTTGCTTTATAATATAATATTGGCATTTTGAGAAATTTATTTTAATACCTCTTAAAAAATTATGTTGTTTCAAGCGAACGGACTTGTGACCTTTTTTGGTTTACTACAAATACTAAATTTACATCTCAAACTCAATTAATGTAAGAGCAGTTATGTGTCAACTTATTTTTTTACTAAAGCTATAAAAGCCGCTATTATACTTCCCAAAAAAGCCAGTGCCATATCTTTTTGTGCATCCCATACATCTCCTTGAGTTCCTAAATATGCATCACCGTGTTCTTTAAAAAATATGTCGGCAACAAGCCACTCAATAACCTCAAAACCTCCGCTTAACGCAAGAAGCAATACAACCGGTAAATAAATCGAAAGACTTTTTGGATATTTTAACCAATCACAAAAAAACTCTTTTAAAGGAAGATAAAGCAGAAAACCAAACGAAAAATGAACTATTCTGTCATAAGGATTTCTGCTGAAATTCAAAGTATCTTTAAGCCAATAACCTAACACATTATCAGCATATGTATATTTTGAACCATAAACATGCAAACACATAAATAACATTATTAAAAAATAACTACAGGTTGTAAAACGATAGTATTTGTAAGTAAAAATTAAAGTTATAAGAGAGATAAAAACCAATATGTTTTCAATCCACCAATTTGCGTAATCGTTAGTTCCAATAAAAGAATCTATCCAAACTATGCAAAAAATAATAGTAAACAATATAATTTTATTTGATATCAATTTCATAAGTAAGTTTTTATTTGTTTTATTGTAACAAATATAGAAAATTATAAAGATGAGAAGTTATTTCTCAATTATGCCAAAAAATAGATTTAAGTTAACACTAGAACTAATATTATTCCTTTATCTGTAAATTTACCCAAAATTAAAAGCTTCAATTAATCAAAATACTAATCAATAAAATGAATTACTTTATTATAGGAGACATCCACGGTTGTTATTATACTTTAGAAAAGATGCTTTCGTATTGGAAACCTAATGAAGAATATTTAATTTTATTAGGAGATTTAATTGACAGAGGTAATTTTAATTCACTTGTTTTAAGAAAATGCTACGAGTTAGAAACTACTTACGATAATTTTATTGTATTGAAAGGAAATCATGAAGTCGAGATTATAGAATATATTAGAGAAGGACATAATGATAACTGGATTAGACAAGTAGGAATTAAAACTTTAGAAGATTTTTCAAAGAATAATCTTAATGTAAAAGAATTTTATGAGTGGTTAAAAGACAGACCTTTGAAATTTGAAGAAGAAACGTTTACCGTCACACATGCAGGAATTTCTAATACAAAATCTCCTTATGAAGAAGAAAATGAAGATGGTGTTTTGTGGAATAGGAAAGAACTTAAAAATATAAATAAGCTTCAAATACACGGTCATACACCGCTACTTAACTCAACACCTTACTATACTAGGAAAAGTAATTCATGGAATATTGACACCGGAGCTGTTTATGGCTTTGGTTTAACAGGATTAAAAATTGATAACGACGGAAAAGTTTTAGAAATACTAAATGTAAGAACTGAAAAAAAAGATATTGTGTAATTTTATAATGTCTTTTAATTTACACTTTACCTATTCTTATCTTCTAACATAGGTACAAACTTAAAATCGCCAAATTCGTGCTGTTCAAAATGCGTTTCAGATGTTCTTATTAATAACGTCATTACCTGTTTTTCATCGCCTACGGGAATAACTAACCTGCCTCCTATTTTTAACTGTGCCAATAAAGGTTGCGGAATAAACGGTGCACCTGCTGTAACGATAATTCCATCGAAGGGAGCATCTTTAGGCAAACCTTTGTATCCGTCGCCAAACGAAACAACTCGTGGACGGTAACCTAATTTTGGCAATAAAACCAATGTTTTTCTGTACAGCTCATTCTGGCGTTCAATAGTAAAAACCTTAGCTCCCATTTTACACAAAACAGCAGTTTGATAGCCCGACCCTGTGCCAATTTCCAACACTTTATCGTCAGGTTTAAGCTGTAATAATTGCGATTGAAAAGCTACGGTGTAAGGTTGTGAAATGGTTTGCCCGGCACCAATAGGAAAAGCGGTGTCCTGATATGCAAAATCCTGAAAACCCGACTCTAAAAACAAATGGCGCGGCACGGCATTCATGGCATTTAAAACATTGGTGTCGTAAATGCCTTTTTCTGCCAGTAATTTTACCAACTGGTTTCGTAAACCTTGATGTTTTGCGGTGTCTTTCACGTTTTAAAGAAGTTTTTCAGTGCATCAAAATTACACATATTTTCAAAGTTAACACAAGCTTTTCAACAGAATATTTTTAACCTTGGCGTAACTTTCAGCTAATAAAACACTTCGGTTTTCAAATATATTCTAACTTTGCAAAAAACATTCATTATGTTAAAAATTGGCGTATTAGGCGCAGGTCATTTAGGAAAAATCCATTTGCGGTTGTTAAATCAATCATCAAAATACGAATTGGTCGGTTTTTACGATCCATCTAAAGAAAATGCCGAAAAAGTTTCTGCAGAATTCGGTTATAAATCATTTGATACTATTAGCGATTTAATTTCAGCGGTTGATGTGGTTGATATTGTAACTCCTACCCTTTCACATTACCATTGTGCGGTTGAAGCCGTTAAAGCCGGCAAACATATCTTCTTGGAAAAACCAATTTCGAATACGGTTGAAGAAGCTGAACATATTATTGAACTTGCAAAAGAGCACAACGTAAAAGGACAAGTTGGTCATGTGGAACGATTTAATCCTGCTTTCAAAGCCGTAAAAGATAAGATTCACAACCCGATGTTTATAGAAACGCACCGTTTGGCAGAATTTAATCCGCGCGGTACCGATGTTCCTGTGGTTTTAGATTTAATGATTCACGATATCGATGCCATTTTAAGCGTTGTAAAATCGCCTGTTAAAAACATTCATGCAACGGGAACTGCCGTAATTAGTGATTCACCAGATATTGCCAATGCACGTATTGAGTTTGAAAATGGTTGTGTTGCCAATGTAACATCGAGCCGTATTTCAATGAAGAATATGCGTAAAGCTCGATTTTTTCAAAAAGATGCTTATATTTCTGTCGATTATTTGGATAAAATCTGTGAAGTGGTAAAAATGAAAGATGCTCCTGAAGTTCCGGGCGATTTCGATTTGATCCTTCAAAATGCAGAAGGCGTTAAAAAACAGATTTATTTCGATAATCCTTCGGTAGAAAACAACAACGCCATTTTAGACGAACTGGAAACATTTGCCGATGCCATCAACAACAACACAACACCAATTGTAACGTTGGAAGACGGAACAGAAGCATTAAGAATTGCGTATCGCATCATTAATTGTTTCGGTAAATAAATTAAAAAAAGTATATTCGCATAAATTCGTATTAAAACATAAAAATGAAAAATATAGCTGTAATTGGTGCAGGAACAATGGGTAACGGAATTGCTCATACATTTGCACAAAAAGGATTTAAAGTTTGTTTAATTGATATTTCGGACAAAGCAATAGAACGCGGAATGAACACCATTGTGTCTAATTTAGACCGTATGATTGCGAAAGGATCAATTACCGAAGCAGAGAAAAAAGCTACTATTGAAAATATTATTACCTATACCGATGTTAAAGACGGCGTTGTAAATGTAGATTTAGTTGTTGAAGCTGCTACAGAAAACATCAACTTAAAACTGAACATATTTAAAGAATTAAGCGAAGTTTGCAGAGAAGATGTTATTTTGGCATCGAACACCTCTTCTATTTCTATCACGCAGATTGCAGCGGTTGTTAAAAACCCGGAACGCGTTATCGGTATGCACTTTATGAATCCGGTGCCTATTATGAAATTAGTAGAAATTATACGTGGTTACAATACTACAGATGAAGTTACCAAAAAAATCATGGATTTATCTGTAGCTTTAGGAAAAACACCAACCGAAGTAAACGATTATCCAGGTTTCGTAGCAAACCGTATTTTAATGCCAATGATTAACGAATCTATCGAAACATTATACAATGGTGTTGCCGGTGTTAGTGAAATTGATACCGTTATGAAATTAGGAATGGCACACCCAATGGGACCATTACAATTAGCCGATTTTATTGGCTTAGATGTTTGCTTATCGATCTTAAACGTAATGTACGACGGATTTAAGAACCCTAAATACGCACCATGTCCGTTATTAGTAAACATGGTAATGGCAGGTAAATTAGGTGTAAAATCGGGCGAAGGTTTTTACGATTATTCTGAAAGCAAAAAAGCAGAGAAAGTTGCAAAAATGTTTTCGTAAATAGATAGAAAATAAATTTTTAAAGACGATTGAGCATTGTTCAATTGTCTTTTCTGTTTTTTTAATTTATCTTGTAATGATTTCAAAACCTTGTCAAGCTGAACTTGGTTCAGCTTCTCATTGATTTATATTTGGTATGAGATTCCGAAAGAAGTTCGGAATGACAAAAAATAGTACCTATTTATATTAAGTTTTTATTTTAAATAAATGGCAGATATAATTCCTTTTAAAGCAGTTCGCCCGGCGGCAGATAAAGTTTCG
>JBEBXJ010000044.1:0-18066 GCA_040391685.1 Paenimyroides baculatum | reverse complement strand
ACATATAAATAATGTCCGAACTGTCAATTAAAATCTGTCCGTTATCAGTCAGCAGACTTTTTAATTTAGACAGGTATTGATCAATGTTTTTCAATCTGCCAAAAATTCCGGTACCATTCATCAACAAAAGAATAGTATCGAATTTTTCCGAATCATCAACTTGTAAAATGTCCATCTGTACCGCCTTTTCAACACCGCGAATTTTACAGGTTTCAACAGCATTTGCAGATATATCAATCGCTAAAACATTCAATCCTTTTTCCTGCAAATACAACGCATGACTTCCTGCACCGCAACCAACATCCAGAATAGTTCCTTTTGCAAGCTTTAATGCCTTTTGTTCTAATTTAGGCATATCTTTAAACGATCGAAAAAGATAAGAAACGTCCATTTCATCAGCTTCGCTGATGTTTGTTTCGGTAATTAAATTTTCGGGCTGATTATTTTGCACATAATCCAGCATTGCTTTGCCAAAAAGATCTTTAAACATATAATTATTTTTTTTGTAACCACATAGTAACATAGGTTAGTCTTTGATGAAAAACATAGTATTCATACAACTATGTAAACTTTTTCATTAAACAAAAACAATGAAAATTCTATGTGGTTAAAAGTTTAAATGTAGGTATTTATTTTTTGTAATTTTGCATTTTAAAATTGCAATGGAACAGTATTTAAAACAATTGCCAAAGTTAGCAAAAGATAAGCATACCGAAAACAAGAAGTATTTTGATAAGCTAAAGAAAAAAACACCTAAAGATTTAGATTACAAAATGCAACTTATTCACAACGATGTTTTTAAAAAGACCGATTGTTTAAAGTGTGCAAACTGCTGTAAAACTACCGGACCTTTATTTACTTTGGCAGATATTGAGCGTATTGCAAAACACTTACGCCAGAAACCACAACAGTTTATAAACCAGTATTTGCGAATTGATGAGGATAACGATTATGTGCTGCAAAGTGTTCCGTGTACGTTTTTAGATCATGAGAATTACTGTATGATTTATGATGTACGCCCGAAAGCTTGCAGGGAATTTCCGCATACCGACCGTAAAAAGTTTCAGCAAATAAGCAATCTTACGTTAAAGAATGTCGAAATTTGTCCCGCAGCATTTGCTGTTGTTGAAGAAATGAAAAAGAAAATGCCTTTATAAAAAAGGCATTTAAGTTTTATATGAAACTATGTTCGTTATCTAAATAGTTCTTTAAGAAATTATGTGCATCTTCCTCGGTATCAAAATTGTTGATTACATATTCAACCAGATTTAAGATAAACTCTTTAAATCGTTCAAATAAGTCAACCACGCGACCTAAAATACGAAGAAACCACTCATAAATAGATTGAAAACGATCAATGATAGCAATTATAGCGTTTGTTGTGTTCATAACAAATTACTTTTTTAACTTTTAATCAAATATAATAAAAAACTTGTGATTTATAAGGTTTGTAATGATAAATTGAAGTTAAAAGTCGGGGTAAAGCAAGTATTTTTTACGTGTTTTTTTAAACTCTTCAATACCAGCTTTCCAAGTTTCTCTGATTTCTTTTTCGGTTAAACCTTTTTCAATTTGTTTTTGAAGTTTATCGGTTCCGGCAAGCTTGATAAAAAAGTTGTTAAAGAACTTTTCTTTGTTATCGGTATTTTTATAGGCTTTTAAAAGCCATTCTAATGATAAACCGTCAATTGTTTTATGTGTCGATAAGTCTTCACCAAAACATTTTACACCGTTGTGAACCGGATCTTTTGCACCTTCGTTAGGTTTTGGTGTAAAGGTAAAATCCATATTCTTTAAAAATGGCGATCCGTAAATTTGAAACTGTTTTTCGGTTCCGCGTCCCATGCTTACATTGGTTCCTTCAAAAAAACATAAGCTGGTGTACAGATTAATCGATGTATCGTTTGGTAAATTTGGCGATGGTTTTACAGGTAATGAATAGTGCATTCCTTTGTTGTAATTAGCACATTTTATCACAGTTAAATCACATTGAAGGGCTTGCCCTGAGCTTGTCGAAGGGTTAAGCCATTTTTCGCCGTTAATCATTTGGGCATATTCGCCAATGGTCATTCCATGTAAAACAGGAATTGGGTGCATACCAACAAAACTTTTGTTTTTCATTTCTAAAAAAGGTCCGTCAACCGTTGCGCCTTTCGGATTTGGTCGATCTAAAACAATCAACGGAATATTATTTTCGGCACAAGCTTCCATTAAATAGTGTAACGACGAAATATAGGTGTAAAATCGCGCGCCTACATCCTGCAAATCAAAAATCATTACATCAATTCCGGCAAGTTGGTCTTTCGTAGGTTTTTTATTGTTTCCGTATAAAGATATAATCGGCAAACCGGTTTTGGTATCTTTTCCGTCTTTAATCAGTTCACCGGCATCGGCAGTTCCGCGAAAACCATGTTCGGGCGCATAGATTTTTTTTAGGTTTATTTTATTCTTGATTAAATAATCTACTAGATGGATAGTATCTGTTTTTAATACTTCTGTATATCCTTTTGGATCTGCTGAAATGTTTAAGATTTCCTTTTTTAAAACAATTCCCGTCTGATTTGTTAAAACGCCTACTTTCTTGTCTTTTAATAACGAAAGATAAATTTCTGGTTGATCTGCTCCTGTCTGTATTTGTGTTTGATAATCTTTTGACTTTTGGTTTTCACCCTTTGACTTATTTTGCGCATTACAAACAAAACTTAAGCCTGTAAATACTGTTACAAAGAGAAATAAAAATGTATTTTTGGAGTGAATTATAGATTTCATAGGTTTGAATGTATCTTATTTTATAGCTAAACGTTTAGCAACTTCTAAAAAGTATAAAAATAGTGTTTCTGCGCCAATTATAAAAATTGCCATTGCTGCGGTCGCTATCAGCGTTGTTATGATGTTGGTTTCTATTGCAACGGGCTTGGGTTTGCAGCAAAAAATACGTGATAAAATTACATCGTTCAATGGTCATGTGGTGATATCAAATTTTGATAACAACCAGTCCGAAGTTACTTTAGAACCTATTTCTACGCAACAGAATTTCTATCCGAAATTTACCGAAGTGCCCGAAGTTACTGCGGTGCATCCGTTTGCTACAAAAGCCGGAGTTGTTAGAACCGATAAATCGTTTGAAGGAATTGTTTTTAAAGGTGTTGATAAAAATTACCAGTGGAATTACCTGCAAGACTATTTGGTTGAAGGAAAGTTGCCGGAATATAAAACGGAAGGAATGACCAATGAGGTACTTATTTCCGGTTTTCTGGCAAATAGATTAGAATTGAAAGTAGGTGATAAGCTGGATACCTATTTTTTGAAAAACGATAACGAAGGGTTGCCAAATATTCGTTCCTTTACCATTTCGGGAATTTACGATTCGGGCTTTCCGCAGTTCGATGAAACTTTTGTAATTGGCGATTTAAAGCATATACAGCGTTTAAACAAATGGCAGCAGGATGAAGTAGGTGGTTTTGAACTTTTTGTGAACGATTTTACAAAGATCGATATTATTGCAGATAAAGTGTATAGCCACATTCCGTCAACATTAAATAGCGAACCAATAACAACCAAGTACTTTAATATTTTTGACTGGTTAAAGGTATTCGATTTAAATATCTATATCATTGTAGGATTAATGATTTTAGTAGCCGTTATCAATATGATTGTCGCATTGCTGGTGCTAATTTTAGAACGAACGCAGATGATAGGAATTTTAAAAGCATTAGGTGCAAGTAATTGGAGTATCCGAAAGATTTTTGTTTACAATGCAACGTATATCGTTTTAATAGGTTTGTTAATAGGAAACGTTGTAGGTTTAGGTTTGTTGTTGATCCAGAAATATTTTGGCATTATTACTTTAGACCCAACGCAGTATTACGTAAAAATAGCTCCTGTGTATATTTCGCCTGTTTATATCATTTTAATAAATGTGGCTTTGGTTGTGTTAAGCTATTTAATTATGCTGATACCATCGTATTTAATTACAAAAATTTCCCCGGTAAAGTCGATTAAGTTTCAGTAGATGAAATAATAAACAATAAAAATATTTTGTATGGTCATTCCGGACTTGATCCGGACTTATATAGCTATTTATGAAAATCAAACATAATGAATAACAAAAAAGTCGCTACATAGAGCGACTTTTATTATTTTGTAACGATTATCCATTTTAAATAAACAGGTGTACCAAATGATAAACACCCATTGCAACTAGTGCAGATACAGGTATGGTCAAAATCCATGCCCATAATAACGATATGGTTACGCCCCAGCGAACTGCCGATACACGTTTGGTAATACCAACCCCAATAATAGAACCTGTAATAGTGTGTGTGGTAGAAACCGGTATTCCCATGTGTTCGGTAACATATAAAGCAACAGCACCGGCTGTTTCTGCAGCAACACCTTCTAACGGAGTTACCTTTGTAATTTTAGAACCCATTGTTTTAACGATTTTCCAACCGCCACTCATTGTTCCTAAACCTATGAAAACGAATGATGCTAAAGGAACCCAACCCCAATGGTCAACAAAGTAGCTGAAACGGTCTGCGTTTTCAATAGCTCCGTACGGATTTAAGTTATCCGGTAATCCCATGTGAAAACTAATAACGGCAGCACCAATAATACCCATTACCTTTTGGGCATCGTTACCACCATGACCCAAACTGAATAATGCAGAAGATACCAGCTGTAGTTTTTTAAACCATTGTTCTGCGCGGTGTGGTTGTGATTTGCGGCAAATCCACATAATGGAAACAGTTATAAAATAGGCTAATATCATTCCCAATAAAGGAGCTCCGAAAATGAACAGGAAAATAGGTACAACCTTTGCATAAACAATTACATCTTCTCCGTTAATATTCAAACCACCGGCGTGTGCAATGGCAGCACCCATAAAACCACCAATTAAAGTGTGTGATGATGAAGATGGTATTCCTAGTTTCCAGGTAGCCAAATTCCAAAGAATAGCCGCTATCAATCCGGCAAAAATAACTTCAAGGGTAATAAACTGTTCGTTAACCGATTTGGCTATGGTGTTACCAATTTTAAATTCACCGATAATGTATAACGAAATAAAGTAAGCGGCAAAGTTAAAAGCAGCAGCCCATAAAACCGCCTGAAACGGAGTTAAAACGCGTGTTGTTACAATGGTAGCAATAGAGTTTGCCGCATCGTGAAAACCGTTAATATAGTCAAAACCCAATGCTAAAACTATAATTACAAGTAATAGCCAGGCACCGCTAACATCAAGGTTTGCAAATAAGTCAAATAGTTCCATAAAAATTTATCTTCTAAAAAATTAGGCGTATTTAACCGTAATTGTTTCCAATACATTTGCTACACGGCGGCAACTGTCGGTAGCCGTTTCTAAAGCATCCATTA
Source organism: Paenimyroides baculatum (assembly GCA_040391685.1). GTDB lineage: Bacteria > Bacteroidota > Bacteroidia > Flavobacteriales > Flavobacteriaceae > Flavobacterium > Flavobacterium baculatum_A. The sequence goes on along the minus strand of JBEBXJ010000044.1, from coordinate 12,693 downwards.
CCTCTTTATACTTGATAATTTCTATAATGTTTGTTTCGTTTTCAAAGATATCTGCAACCGCTTTATCAAATACTTTATCAGCCTTACGTTCTAATCGTAAAATAACTTTACAACCTTCAGCAATAGCTTTTAAGTTTTTCATGTCTTTTAAGTCTAACATACTTTGTGCAACCTGTGTACAGGCTTCTAAATTAGCTTCGGTAAGTTTGCGTAACGGTTTTGTAACTTTTTCAATTTGATACAAACGCATACGTGAAGCAGCGTCACTTAAATGATCGGCAATTTCATCAACTGCAGTCATTAAGTTGTTAATATCTTCTCTGTCAAACGGAGTGATAAAATTTCTTCCTAATTCAACGCGTGTAGTTTGTACAATGGATTCTATTTCCGATTTTAAAACTTCTACTTCGCGCAATAGTTTTTCTCTGTCGTTAGCAGGCAGGTTTACCGCTTCGTGTAATGTTTCCGATAATAATTTAATTTTATTAGCAGCTTGTTCAAATAAAGGGTAAAACGTTTTATCCTTTGGGACTAAAAATTGAAAAATTGAATTTAATGACATGTGTTTAGTAATTTTTTCGCACTGCGAAAGTAATAATCTAATGTTAACTTAATATTAAGTTTACGTTTTAATGTAAAATATTTTCAAAAACGGTTTCTTTAATTTAAAAGGAATATTTGTATTTTAGCAGAATTCAAAGAACTTAAACGAAATTTTATCGCGAAATGGATTTAAACTTCAATAAAAACGAAGATCATAATAAATTACTATTATCAGAATTAAAACACAAATTTGCCAAAGTTAAATTGGGCGGTGGCGAAAAAAGAATTGCAAAATTACACGAGCAAGGAAAAATGACCGCCCGCGAACGTATTGATTATTTGTTCGATAAAGATTCCAAATCAATCGAAATCGGTGCTTTTGTTGGCGACGGTATGTACAAGGAACACGGCGGTTGCCCTTCTGGTGGTGTGGTTGTAAAAATTGGTTATGTTAACGGTAAACAGGTAATTGTAGTGGCAAACGATGCTACTGTGAAAGCCGGAGCATGGTTCCCGATTACAGGTAAAAAGAATTTACGTGCGCAGGAAATTGCCATAGAAAATCGTTTGCCTATTATTTATTTGGTTGATTCTGCGGGAGTTTATCTGCCAATGCAGGATGAAATTTTCCCGGATAAAGAAAACTTCGGACGCATTTTCCGTAACAATGCCATTATGTCGTCTATGGGAATTACCCAGATTGCAGCCGTAATGGGAAGTTGTGTTGCTGGTGGAGCATATTTGCCGATTATGAGCGATGAAGCGTTGATTGTTGATAAAACGGGATCGATCTTTTTGGCAGGATCTTATTTGGTAAAGGCTGCAATTGGCGAATCTATTGATAACGAAACCTTGGGTGGTGCTACAACACATACCGAAATTTCTGGTGTTACCGATTATAAATCTAAAGACGATAAAGATTGTTTGGATACCATTCGTAATATCGTTGGTAAAATGGGCGATTTTGATAAAGCGGGTTTTAACCGTATCGACTCTAGAAAACCGTCGTTAGATCCAAACGAAATTTACGGAATTTTACCAAAATCTCGTGGTGAACAATACGATACCATGGAAATCATCAAGCGTTTGGTTGATGATTCTGAATTCGATGAATACAAAGCAGGTTACGGACAAACAATTATTACCGGTTATGCACGTATCGATGGCTGGGCGGTTGGTATTGTTGCCAATCAGCGTAAGGTTGTGAAAACTACCGGAGCTAAAACCAAGCCGAGCGAAATGCAGTTCGGTGGTGTAATTTATTCCGATTCTGCCGATAAAGCAACGCGTTTTATTGCAAACTGTAATCAAAAGAAAGTTCCGTTGGTGTTTTTGCAAGATGTTACCGGTTTTATGGTTGGATCAAAATCTGAACACGGCGGTATCATTAAAGACGGAGCTAAAATGGTAAATGCGGTTTCAAATTCTGTTGTGCCGAAATTTACTGTGATTATGGGGAATTCTTACGGAGCAGGAAATTACGCAATGTGTGGTAAAGCGTACGACCCACGTTTCTTTTTGGCTTGGCCAAGTGCAGAATTAGCCGTAATGGGTGGGGCACAGGCAGCAAAAGTATTGTTGCAGATTGAAGCATCATCGTTAAAAGCAAAAGGCGAGGAGTTAACTCCTGAAAAAGAAGCAGAATTGTTTGATAAGATCAAGGCAAAATACGATGCACAAACATCACCATATTACGCAGCAGCACGTTTATGGACCGATGCTATTATTGATCCGTTAGATACCCGCAAATGGATTTCTATGGGAATTGAAGCAGCTAACCATGCACCCATTGAAAAACAGTTTAATTTAGGTGTTATTCAAGTATAAATTTATAATTTAAAATGATTATCGGAAAGCTTGTGCCAAAGAGAATGTATCAACCTCTCGTCAGTTCGAGCCTGTCGAGAACTTAAATTAACAACTTCTCGATAGCCTGTCTTGAGCTTGCCGAAAGGCTTCACTGCGTTACGTTACTCGAAGTGACGTCTTATCTACATACTAAGTCGTACTAAAATATACTTTGGTGCGAAGTTCCAGAGAGTCATTTAATTTAAAGTCTGCTAAATTAAAGCAGACTTTTTTAGTTATTATCTGTAATGTAAATAATTGTTTGTCATTCAGAGCGAAATGTAATGGAGTGAAGAATCTTTACAACTTTAGATTTTCGACATTAAGACTTAACTATGATAAAAGAAAATTCATCGCCTTTCGAAAAATACCTGCCGTTGGTTGCTGCCGTGGCAATGTTTATGCAGTCGTTAGACGGTACCATACTTAATACGTCGTTACCAAGCATTGCTGCCGATATGAATTATTCGCCGTTAGAAATGCAGTCTGTTATCGTGAGTTACACACTTACACTGGCATTGTTTATTCCTTTGTCGGGTTGGCTATCTGATAAATTCGGAACAAAGAAAATGTTTCTGCTGGCGGTGTTCTTATTCACGTTGGGTTCGGTTTTTTGTGCTATCTCGGTTGATTTGCTTACACTGAACCTCTCGCGTATTCTTCAGGCTATTGGCGGGTCTATGATGGTTCCCATAGCACGGCTGGCTATTTTGTACCAGTATCCGCGCAGTCAGTTGCTTAAAATAATGAATTACATAACCATTCCCGGTTTGCTGGGTTTGGTTGTTGGACCAAGTTTGGGTGGCTTTTTGTCTGATAATTTCTCATGGCATTGGATCTTTTTAGTAAACCTGCCGGTTGGTGTGTTGGGAATGATTTTAGCATGGAAAATAATGCCCAATTTTAAAAATACAGTCGGTAAGTTTGATGTTTTAGGATTGATTTATTTTAGTACCGCGTTAGTACTTGTTACCTTTGCTTTGGAAGTAAGCAGCGTGGGTATCAATCATTATTCGCTGGTTTTGGGATTGGTTGCAGCAGCAGTTTTCTTGTTTGTATTGTATTACAAGCATTTCAAAAAAATACAGAAACCAATTATCGACTTAAATCTCTTTAAAATTAGAACATTACGCATTGGTTTGTTGGGCAGTTTAATAACACGTTTTGGCATAAGTGGATTGCCTTTTCTTTTACCGTTGATGATGCAGGTTGGTTTTGGCTTTTCGGCATCAAAAGCAGGAATGATGTTGCTGCCATCGGCATTAACAACCATTGCCATAAAACCGTGGATTGTAAGGTTGGTAAAGCATTTCGGCTATCGAAACATTTTAATAAGCAATACCTTGTTTTTAGCGGTAATTATCTTTGTTTTTAGTTTTATGGAAAAAGATACACCGCTGATGTATTATATTTTACTGATGATTGCTTACGGAGCTTTTACATCGATACAAATGACGGCGATGAACACCATTTCGTTAGCTGATTTAAACGACGATCAGGCAAGTGGCGGAAACAGTTTATTAGCAATTATGCAGCAGTTGTCCATAAGTTTCGGAATATCGATTGCTGCGTTGGTTTTAGCTTTCTATAAAGATAAAATGGATTTTTATCATGGTGATTTGGTAACCGCTTTTCATTTAACTTTGATTACACTGGCAGTTTTAACAGCATTATCCAGCTTAACATTTACCAAACTAAAAAAGGGAGATGGAGAGAAAATGTCGGAGTAAAAAAGCTCAACCTAAAGTTGAGCTTTTTTTATTACAAATAGTTAATGATATAATTTTTAGATAAAACGTATTAATGTAAGTCTTTTATCTTTCATCTGTATTCTTTTATCTAAATAAATGTTACTTCTTAAAAAATCCACCTAAAAGGTCGCCAAGGTTACCGTTTTTAACTGCGCTTAAAGCATCGTCGATACCTAATTTACCGTCGCCGTTTTGATCTAACATTGCAGTTGCGTTTCCACCGGTTAACGATCCTAAAATATCGGTAATGTTAAAATCACCGCTTTTAGCTTTGCCTATAATCATGCTTAAAATCTGTGGGATAATGCTGCTTGCAAAACTGCCCGATGTACCTGCATCTAAACCTACGTTTGCACCTAATTTCGATGTTAACGATTCAATAATGTTTTTAACTATAGGGTTTGATGTTAACGAATTTACATCACTTCCGCCAAACATATTCATTAATTCGCCCATATTGCCACCCGAAACTGCATTTTGCAAACCTTCCATTAAAGAACTTCCGGTTTCTTTAGCAACGTTTGTTACTAGATTATCGTCGATACTTTGGTTTGTACCTACTTCTTTTTCAGTTAGCTGATTTACAATCTGCTGAATTTGATCCATCATTTTTTTATAAATTTTTTAATTGACTGTTAATAACTTTACACCAAGAGTATGTTTAGGCTCGTCACTTCGAGTAAGTTTTCGATAGAGAAATGTATCGAGAAGTCTTTGAATTATAAGTTCTTGACAAGCTTCGGTTCTCGATACGGCTGACGCCTACTCGAACTGACGAAAATTTTATATTATATTCTGGTTTGGTATAAACTTCGTGATAATCATTATTTTTTATAAAGATAATAAAAATTTCATCGTATCAACATTGTCTGCATAATCCCAAAGTTCAGGTTTTTGGGTAGCACCAAAAGGAACACTGTTTTTAATTATTTTGTTAGAAACAACGCACTGAATTTTTTCTTCATCGTTAGAAAGTTTCTCTTTAACCTGATCAATGTCATCGTAAAATTCATAGAAAACAGAGGATATAGGAGAGGAGTAGGAAGTATCTTCTTTAATGGTTAAAAATCCATTATCTAACAAATTAAAATTACTCATTAAAAAAACGGCTTTGTTATAATCGTAATTATTGGCGTATTTGTCGTCGTCAATAATGTCTTTATAAGCAAACATTCCTTCAAAAAAATTATCAAAATTATAATCTTTCGGAACAAAAAGTTTCGATACATTTCTGCAACCCAAACCGTAATATCTAAAAATATCTTCGCCCAAAGCAATTAAATCTTCTTTAGATTCACTGCCGTTTAAAACAGCAACCGAATTTCGGTTTTTACGGATAATGTTCGGATATTTTCCAAAATAATAATCAAAATATCGAGCAGTATTGTTGCTTCCGGTGGCAATTACGGCATCGAAATTTTCCAATTTGTCTTTAGTGATCTCGTAGCGGTCTTTAAATTGCGGTTCAACTGTGCTGAGGTATTTCAAAAGAACCGGAATCAGAAATTTATCGTTCGATGAAAGTTTGATCAATGCTTTATTTCCTGATAGTAAAACCGACAAAATATCGTGAAAACCAACCATTGGTATGTTTCCTGCCAAAATCAAACCAATTGTTTTTAGTTTTTCAGTCCCCAATTCATAAGGTTGTAGCCACAGATTTAAATTATCAAAGGTCAAAGCATCGCTCCACGATTTAAAAGCAAATTCCAATTGTTCGCGTTTAAACCAACTATTGCTTTCGTGTAGTTGATTTATCAATGCAATAAAAGGTTCAAAAAACAAATCATTAAACAATACCGTGTTATTTTGCTGGTAAGGTTGTTGTGTAAACTGTTTTAAGAATGCGCCTAGTTGTACAAATGCTTCTTTTTTATCTTCTAAAATCATATAGATTTGTTTGTAAATTGTTTATGCAGTACTTTTGTACAAATTTACATTAATTAAATAAAATACTTGCTATGGCAATTATAATAACCGATGAATGTATAAATTGCGGTGCTTGCGAACCAGAATGTCCGAATACTGCAATTTATGAAGGTGCTGATGACTGGCGCTGGAAAGACGGTACAAAATTAAGCGGAAAAATTGTTTTGCCTGATGGAACAGAGATCGATGCAGAAGATGCACAAACACCTATTTCTGACGATATTTATTACATTGTTCCGGGAAAATGTACCGAATGTAAAGGGTTTCACGAAGAACCACAATGTGCTGCCGTTTGTCCGGTTGATTGTTGTGTACCTGACGATAACCATGTGGAAAGCGAAGAGCTTTTATTAGAAAGACAGGCTTTTTTGCATAACGAATAGTTAAAAGCTTCGCGGTTTGCGGAGCTTTTTTTATTTTTAACGAAATTAAAATTAATATGAAAAAGATATTTTTATTTTTAGCTTTGACAAGCCTTATTGTTTCATGTGCTGCAAAGAAAGAAATTAAAGAAGATCAAACATTGTTAAACGGAACCTGGGAATTGGCTGCAGCCAGTTTTAGTAAAGATCTAACTAAAGATTTTAAAGAAGGTTTACCTACATTAACTTTTGATAATTCAGAAGATTTAGCTGTTTATGGATACGACGGCTGTAACAGAATCAACACAAAAGCGGTTTTAAAGAAAAATCAGGAAATTGGTTTTTCCGATAAGCTTATTTCAACAATGATGGCTTGTAATAAAGTTAAAAGCAATGATTTTCAAAACGCTTTAACCCAAGTAAAATTATACGATTTAAAGAATAATGTTTTGATTTTAAAATCGGAAACTGCCGAAATGAAATTCCACAAAGTTACCTTAAACGGAAATTGGTATTTAGATAAAATTTATGTGGGTAAAATTAAGGCTGCCGATTTGTATCCTTACAAAAAGCCTTTCATTAAGATTGATATCAATCAGCCGGTTTTTTCTGGGAACACTGCCTGTAATGCCATAAACGGACAGTTGTTGATGTATCAAAACACCATGAAGTTTAACCACATAACATCTACTAAAATGTTTTGTGACGGCGTAAACGAAAAAGTTTTTACCGATGCTTTAGGAAAAGTGACGCATTTTAAGCTAGAAGAAACGCGTTTGATTTTGTTGGAAAAGGAAAAGAAAATAATGGAACTTGTTCAACAGTATGAATAATAAAAAATGTCGCTTTTTAAAGCGACATTTTTTATATGATGTTAATTAACTTGTTTCCACCATTTTTCAAAAACCTGATCTTGACGGTTTAAATAAATTACTTCGCCAATTTTAGGTGTAATTAATTGCGTTGTGGTTTGTTTTGCGCTTGAAGCACTTACGCGTTCCAATGGTTCTTTCCACGGATGATTGGCTAATTTGAATTTAGAACTATGAATCGGGAAAAATCTTTTTGCCTGCAAATCGTTGCTTGCCTGTACAACTTCTTCGGGCATCATGTGTATGTATTTCCATTTTCTATCGTACTGTCCGTTTTCTAAAATAGCTAAATCAAACGGACCGTATTTTGTACCGATTTCTTTAAAATGCGTATCGTAACCACTGTCTCCGCCTAAATATAAGTTCAGTTTTTTTGTTTGCACTACGTACGATGCCCATAAAGTGGTATTTCGTTTAAAACTTCTGCCCGAAAAATGACGTGCCGGCGTTGCGGTAATCTTTATAGAATCGGTTACAGACGCATCTTCATACCAATCTAATTCGGTAATGTTTTCTTTAGGAAATTCCCAGTATTCCAAATGTTCACCCACACCCAAAGGACAAATAATTTTGCTTACTTTATCTTTAATATTCTTAAACGATGAATAGTCCAAATGATCGTAATGATCATGCGTTAAAATTAAAATATCAATTTTAGGAAGTGCTTCGCAAGTAAATAGGTCGGCACCTTTAAAAGCAGTGTTTGTTCCGTATAAAGGTGATGCATTTTTGCTCAAAACCGGATCAACCAAAACAGATTTCCCTTCAATTTTCATGTAGTACGATGAATGTCCAAACCAGACCATGAAATCTTCTTCAATGGTTTTTTTAAGTAAATTCGTGTTCACACATGGAATACTGTCGGTTGGTGTGGTATGTTCAATTTTAGAAAAAAGCAGTTCTTTAATAACAGCATAATAATTAGTGTCTTCCGAAAGAGCCGGTGTATTTGATAAATTATGAAACTGACCGTTTTTATAGTGTTTCGATTTTTTAATTCGTTCTAAACGATCGCCCGAAGGCTCTTTTCCAAACAACGGATGTTGCAGGAAAATAAGAGTGCCTACAATTATAAGCCCAATAAAAATAAGCGTGGTTGTCATTACTTTTTTTCGTTTTATTTTCATAAAGCGAATGTGCAAAAATTAAATTAAACCAAATGTTAATAAAAACAGAAAAGTCAAGCTTTAAGCTTGACTTTTTTATTTACTTTTCAGGAGCCTGATCTATCAGATCCATAAACTGGTCTAATTTCGGCGTAATGATAATCTGGGTTCTACGGTTTTTAGTTTTTCCTGCTTCGGAATTATTGTCTGCAATAGGGTTAAATTCTCCGCGACCACCAGCTGTTAAACGTTTAGGGTTTACACCATATTGATTTTGTAATGCCTGCACAACCGATGAAGCACGTAATGAACTTAAATCCCAGTTGTTCCGAATGTTTTCGCGTTTAATTGGCACATTGTCGGTGTTACCTTCAATCAATACATCGTAATCTTTATAATCGTTAATGATTTTTGCAACTTTGCTTAATGTTTCACCTGCTCGGTCTGAGATTTCATAACTACCAGATTTATATAGCATATTGTCTGCCAAAGAAATGTAAACAACACCTTTTAAAACCTGAACGTCTACATCGCGCAATTCTTCGCGGCTTAAAGATCGGGTAAGGTTGTTGGTTAGTACTACATTTAAAGAATCACTTTTGTTTTTGGTGTTAACCAAATGCTGAATGTACTTGTTACTTGCGTTGATCTCATCGACCAGTTTTGAAATATTCACGTTACCCTGCGTGATACTTTTGTCTAAAGATCCTTGTAAAGATTCTAAAGTTTTCTTTAGGGCATCGTTAGAAGAACGTTCTTGCACCAGCATATCTTCTAAACTTTTTACACGGGCATTGCATGAACTTAAATCAACTTCAGACAGATGGAACCGTTGTCCTAATCCTTTATAGTCTTCTTGAAGTTTAGAATAGTTTGCCTGCAAACCTTCATACTTTTTTTTAGAAACGCAACTTGTTAAACCAATGGTTCCTAAAAGAATTACGGGAATTAAAATTCTTTTTCTCATAGTTTATTTTTTAACAATTTCTATAAAGATACAAATTTCATAAAAAAAACTCCTGATTTTTTCAGGAGTTTTTGTGTTATATGTTTGTTACGGGTCTGTTTTTGGCAGTTGCCCAAATGTAAATTCCTGCAATTATAAACGGAATACTTAGCCACTGACCGGTTGATAATAATCCTAACGAAGATTCAAATCCGCCTTGGCTTTCTTTAACGTATTCTACTACAAAACGAATCAGCCATAAGAAAACTAAAAACACTCCGAAAATTTTTCCTAAATAGTTGCGTGCATCGGTTTTCCAATACATAAACATTAGAACGATGAACAAAATCACGTATCCGAATGCTTCGTATAATTGTGTTGGATGACGAAACGGGATAGCTTCTAATATTGATGAAAATTTAGGATCGGTCTGTATTAGTTTGTAAGCTTCGTTTTTGTTGGCAGCCTGCGTTATTCCTAAAATGTTCTGGTTTTGCCAAAATTCATCTTCACGAATAAATTTAACTCCGAAAGGGAACGATTTGTCTGCAATATGACCATAAATTTCCGAATTAAAAAAGTTTCCAAATCTAACAAAAACGCCACCAATAGTTATTGATAAAACCACACGGTCTAAAATCCATAACAACGGTTTTTTAATGATTCTGCTGTAAAAGAACATTGCCAAAATAATTCCGACAGCTGCACCGTGACTTGCCAATCCAGCAAACCCGGTAAATTCAAAAGGATCAAGTCTAAAAGGTAATAAAATTTCTGCCAAATGATCTTTATAATAATCCCAATCGTAAAAGAAAACATGACCTAAACGTGCACCTAGTAAAGTAGCAATAAAGGTATAGAAAAAAAGTTTGTCTAACTCGTCTTGCGAACGGTTTTCGCGTTCGTAAACTTTTTTCATGATGTAGTAGCCTAATGCAAATGCAATAACAAACATTAAACTGTAAAAACGTAAGGTAAAACCTGCGATGGTAATTCCTTCGGATGGATTCCAGATCATATTAAATATTTTAATTTATGTGTTTTTACGGAACAGGATCGTAACCCGATTTTCCCCACGGATGACATTTTGCAATGCGTTTTATACCTAACCAACTGCCTTTAAACAAGCCGTGTTTTTTTAACGCTTCTAACGTATAATGCGAACATGTAGGAGTGAACCTGCACGATGGCGGTGTTAGGGGCGAAATTACCAGCTGATAAAAACGTATTAGTACAACAAAAGGGAAAATGAGTATTTTTTTGAGTTGTTCCATAAGTATCAAAGATAAAAAAAGCTACCGTTTAAGTAGCTCTTTTTTGTAAAAAATTATAAGGTAAAAGTTGTGCCTTCTTTGCCGTCTTTTAAGTCGATACCGATTGCTGCCAATTGATTTCGAATTAAATCGGACTGTGCAAAATCTTTATTGGCGCGCGCCAAATTACGCATATCAATCAATAAGTTTACAACTTCTTCTAATTTAGTGTTATTACCAGTGTTTTCACTTGCGTATAATCCCAACACATCAAAAACCAAATTGTTCAATGTCTCTTTTAAAAGATCTAAATCGCCTGCCGAAATGGTTGCTTTGTTTTCTTTAACCGAATTAATGAATTTAACCGCTTCAAAAATCGTAGCAATTAAAATAGGACTGTTAAAATCATCTAACAAAGCATCTAAACATTTCTGTTTCCATTCTGATACATTAAAGGTAGAGGTTGAGGAAGTATTTAAATCGGCAAGTGATTTTATAGCATCCATCAATCGATCGAAACCTTTTTCTGATGCCAACATTGCTTCGTTAGATATATCTAAAACACTGCGGTAATGTGCCTGTAAAAAACAGAAACGCAATACGCCCGGTGTAAAAGGTTTTTCAAAGAAATCGTTCTCACCAGTAATTAACTGCATTGGTAAAATGTAGTTTCCGGTAGATTTGCTCATACGTTGCCCGTTCATAGTCAACATATTTGCGTGCATCCAATATTTAACAGGTTCTACTTCATTACAAGCTTTGCCTTGTGCGATTTCGCATTCGTGGTGCGGGAATTTCAAATCCATTCCGCCACCGTGAATATCAAACTGATCACCCAGATATTTGGTGCTCATTGCCGTACATTCTAAATGCCAGCCCGGAAAACCATCGCCCCAAGGAGATGACCAACGCATGATATGTTGTGGAGAAGCTTTTTTCCACAAGGCAAAATCCTGCGGATTTTTCTTTTCGTTCTGCCCGTCTAAATCGCGGGTATTTTCAAAAAGTTCTTCAATATTTCTGCGCGAAAGTTCGCCGTAATTCAAACCGCGTTTATTGTATTCCAACACATCAAAATAAACCGACCCATTACTTTCGTAAGCAAAACCTTTATCAATCAGTTTTTGAGTAAGTTCCAGCTGTTCGATAATATGTCCGGTTGCGGTAGGCTCGATAGTAGGAGGAAGCAGGTTGAACAACTTTAATACGTTATGAAAATCAACCGTGTATTTCTGAACGATTTCCATTGGTTCTAATTTCTCCAAACGAGACTGTTTCACAAAACGGTCGTTATTTACATCGCCATCATCGGTTAAATGTCCGGCATCGGTAATATTTCTTACATAACGCACCTTGAAACCCATGTATTGAAGGCTTCTGAAAATAAAATCAAACGAAAGAAACGTACGCACATTTCCCAAATGCACATTGCTGTAAACAGTAGGTCCACAAACATACATGCCCACTTTATCTTCGTGTAAAGGTTTAAAAAGTTCTTTCTCTCCCGTTAAGGAATTGTATATTTTTAGGTTTGATTTCATAATATTGTTTAACTGTTAAACCGTTTATTTGTTTTGAGATATAAAATATTTTTTCAGATTGTTTATTTGGTTTCAGATTTTTTCGATGTCTTGTCTGCAACTAGTATAATTTTCTTCTGATAAATAAATAGTTTAATTCTTTTGCTATAATTAAATGATTTAATGTTTCCATTGCAGACGAATATGCAATTGTTAAAAATCGACATTTGTCAGTAGGTGTATCTCTTGAAGTGCCTTCTGCTATATTGGTAGCTATTGAAGATGTACTTCTTTTAATTTGAGAAGTAATGCCATATTGCTCATTAACTGGAAATAGCTTCGTTATATTGTAAACCAAAATAGTAAGGTTTTTAGCATTTTGCCAAACTTCTAATTTTTCAAACGAAAATATATAGCCCATTTCAAATAATTAAACAATTTTACAAATCAACGATTAGACGCTTTAGCTATTCAATTAAAACTGTGTATCTAATTTAATGTAGTCAAGAAATTCTCTGCGGGTAACATCGTTTTTAAAAGCACCACTGAACTCTGCAGTCACA
>JBEBXJ010000043.1:0-18453 GCA_040391685.1 Paenimyroides baculatum | reverse complement strand
CATTGGGCGAACAAAAACGCACCAATTATGCCTTGCGTGCCGATATGACCGAAGCAGAATTTGTAAAAGAAGTAACCGATGGTTTATTGCCACCACCTGCCTATTTTCCTGAAAATGTCCGATTGAACAAAAACGGTTACGAGGCTATTGATACCATTATAGAAAAAAACAAGGCATTTACACCGACAGAATTTAAACAGGCTGCAGACGAAGCCTTGATTTTAGATGTTCGCGATGCCGACAGTTTTGGAAAAGCACACATTCCCGGAGCTATTTTTATTGGTATCGATGGTGGATTTGCTCCTTGGGTTGGATCGTTGATTACCGATATTAACCAACCGATTGTTTTGGTAACTCCGGAAGGTCGCGAGCAGGAAACCATTACGCGTTTAGCTCGTGTTGGTTACGATAATACCTTGGGATATTTAGCAGGCGGAATGCAAACCTGGGTTAATGCCGGTTTAGAAACCGCTTCTATTGGCAGAATTACCGCTAATGAGTTGGAAACATTGATGAATAACGGCGAAGAATCTGTTATTGATGTGCGTAAACCTGGTGAATACAGTTCGGCACATATTACCAACGTACCAAACCTTCCGTTAGATTTTATTAACGACCATGTTTCCGATTTCCCTTCACAGAAAACAACCTATCTGCATTGTGCAGGCGGTTACCGTTCAATGATTGCCGCTTCTATTTTAAAAGCACGCGGTTTCCATAATATGATTGATGTGATTGGCGGTTTCGGTAAAATTAAAGAAACCAACTTACCAATTGTAACACAAGAATGCGAAAGCAGTTGTAGTACGAAATAAAACAAAAACGCCTCGAAAATATCGAGGCGTTTCTTTTAGTTTTTTAATAATTTTTTTAGTTGCTGAACCGTGGTCTGTTTCTAAATCAAGCATATAAATTCCACTTTGTAAATTCTCAATATTTAGTTGAATGTTATTTTCAGTATTGTAATTTTCTTCTTTTACAAATTTTCCGTTCTCATTATAGATTTTAATTTTATTTATTTTAATATTATCATTGTTGGTAATGTTTACCACGTCGTTTACCGGATTTGGAAATATGTTAAACTTTTCATTTAAAACTTCATTAACTGACAAATAAGTAGGTATATCTTTTAATGCTGTAATTTTAATATTATCTACTTTTACATATACTTTCTTATCGTCAATCACTTCTATTGTACGAAAATATAGTTGTACATTCTGTGGCTTAAAATCTTCAAACAAGTTGTTAGAAGTAGCTAAATTCAAAAAATCTACTTTCACTACTTTGTTGAAATATGGTATCTCAGTATATATTTTTTTATTATTATAATCTAAGTATAAAATTATTTTCAACCAAGTATCAAAAGGAAAAACATCATTATTATTATTAAATGTTATACGATTATGATAAGCTCCCCCGGAATCAGTATAAGCATAAAAATTTCCACTATAACTAAATCTAATAGCAAATAAATACCTATAACTATTTGATGAATTAAATAGTAAAACATTACCAGCTCCAGTTGGAGGTTTAATTTCACCTTTAGGTCCTGTGTAGTAATCTATTTCAAACTTTATTACATTATATCCGCTTCTACGGTTGTTTATAAGTTGATTAATATTTTTTTTTATAACATTCCCATATACATTCGGCATTATTTCACTTTTTAATTTCAAGGCTTTACCTCTTCCTTGCTCATTCTCAATAGTAAATAAATTGTTATTTTTACTAATCTGAGTCTCTCCAAAGGTTAACCAATCACCCTGCCCTGGTATTAAACCATCTGAATCGGTACCTAGGTTGCCTAAAATAAAATTATCAAAGGTTTCATTATATATTACTTGAGCGTTTACAATATATGTAGAGATCAATAATAATGTTATATATATTTTTTTCATAGTTTAGTGTATTATTAGGTTATTAATTTTCATTATCTAAACGAATACCAAATAAATATAACAAAAATTAACATAATTTAAGCAATAAAAAACATCTTTATTCTTTTCTCTTTCATCTTTACTCAAATCTTTATATTTGCAGTATGATTAAAAAAGAAACTATAGACGCAATTTTTGAGGCAGCCCGTGTGGAAGAAGTCATTGGCGACTTTGTGCAGCTTAAAAAAGCGGGCAGTAATTACAAAGGTTTAAGCCCTTTTGTGAACGAAAAATCGCCGTCGTTTATGGTTTCGCCTGCCAAACAAATCTGGAAAGATTTCTCGTCGGGCAAAGGCGGTAATGCCATTAGTTTTATTATGGAACACGAACATTTTTCATATCCGGAAGCGTTGCGTTACCTTGCCAATAAATATCAGATCGAAATTGAAGAAACCGAACAAACCGATTTAGAAAAACAAGCACTAAACGAACGCGAAAGTTTGTTTGTAGTTTCAGAATTCGCTAAAAAATACTTTCACGACGTGTTGCTAAAAACCGATGAAGGTTTGGCAATTGGTCATTCGTACTTTAAAGAACGTGGCTTTACCGAAGAAACCATTAAAAAGTTTCAGCTGGGTTACTCGCCCGATCAATGGGATGCCTTTACAAATGAAGCCCTGGCAAAAGGTTATCAATTGGAATTTCTTGAAAAAACCGGACTGACGATTGTAAAAGACGATAAAAAATTTGATCGTTTTAAAGGACGTGTGATGTTTCCTATCGAAAGCATGTCGGGTCGCGTGTTGGGTTTTGGCGGTCGTATTTTAACCAACGATAAAAAAGCGGCGAAGTATCTGAATTCCCCAGAAAGCGACATTTACCACAAAAGCAAGGTTTTATACGGGATTTTCCAGGCGAAGCAGGAAATCGCGTCAAAAGACAACTGTTATTTGGTTGAAGGTTATACCGATGTGATTCAAATGCATCAGGCGGGAATTAAAAACGTGGTAGCTTCGTCGGGAACGGCTTTAACACCCGATCAAATCCGATTGATTAACCGTTTAACTAAAAATATTACCGTGTTGTTCGATGGTGATGCTGCCGGAATGCGCGCATCGTTACGAGGTATTGATCTGATTTTGGAAGCCGGAATGAATGTGCGTGTTTGTACGTTTCCTGATGGCGATGATCCAGACAGTTTTGCACGAAAAACGCCGATTGACGAATTACAGAATTATTTAAAAGACAACGCTACCGATTTTATCCGTTTTAAAGCGAATCTTTTAATGAAAGATGCAGGAAACGATCCTATTAAAAAAGCTGATGTAATTCGTGATATAGTCGTTTCTATTTCTAAAGTGCCCGATTACATTCAGCGCGAAGTTTATGTGCAGCAATGCGCATCGATCATGGATATTTCAGAAGATGTTTTGTTCAGCACCCTGGCGCAGATCGGTAAAAAAGAACTGCAGGAAGCTAACAAAAAATTTGTTCAGGATAAAAAAATGGAGGTTGTTCGCCCGGAAACAAATCAGCCTAAAGAACAAGTGAACATTATTTATCTTTTAGAGCGAAAAATCATTGAAATTTTGTTGATTTATGGCAATTACGAGGAGTTTTTTGACGAATACGAATTGAAAGTTGAAGACGACAAAGTAATTACCGACCAAAAAAAGGTAAAGAGAAAAGTGTTCGATAAAGTTTTTTTAAGCCTACAGGAAGATGAGGTTGAAATGAGCAATGAAAAATTCAAATTGATTCTGAAAGACATTCTTACCTACTACCACACCCATGAAAATTGGAATCTGGAAAATTATCTTACACAAGTAAAACCTGAACTTGCCGATGAAATTACATCAATCATCATGGACGAAGAACGTTACAATCTGCACAACTGGGAAAAACAGAATATTATTGTTAAAGGTAAAGATTTGGGTGTTCAACAATATGTTACCGAAACTATTTTAACGCTTCGATCGTACCTTATTTTTGAGATTATTGAAGATCTAAAAAAACAAATGCAAGAACAACCTGAAAAAGCCAGAGATTTATTAACCGATGTTGTTGACTACAATACGTTGAAACATACTTTTTCTAACCAATTAGGAAGAGTGATGTCCCGTTTTAGTTAATGTATTCCAAAAATTTGTCATTCCGATACTTAGACTTGCTCCGTACAAGCAAAGGAGGCATCTTCTTAAACAACTCTGCCAAAGTTTAAAACTTTGGCAGAGTTCTACTTTAGCTTTGGTAGAGTTAAAAAATTCAACTTAAAACTTTACCTCATCAGAAATTTCACAAACCGGAATCGGGTTCATTTTATGCTGATTTATAGTGTTCAATCGCTTATAAATCTTAAAAACTTCTAATTCGCGACCGGAAAAATCACTTTCAGCTTTTCCTGCTGTATCTGCATTCATTGCAGCTTCCAATTCATCATAATTTGCACCTAACTGGTCTTCATCTGATCGGTCATCGCCAAACAAACCGTCGGTTGGTTTTGCGGTAATAATATTCTGGGTTATTCCTAAATATGCTGCTAAAGTTCTAACTTCTGATTTCATTAAATCTGCAATCGGACTCACATCTACACCTCCATCGCCGTATTTTGTAAAAAATCCAACACCAAAATCCTCTACCTTATTACCTGTTCCCACAACCAAAAACTGGTTAATTCCTGCAAAATAATACAAAGTGGTCATTCGCAAACGAGAGCGCGTATTGGCTAATGTTAAGTTTAAAAGTGTTGTATTTTCTGTATGGGGCAAAGCAACACGCATTAAATCAAAAGTAGCGGTTAAATCGGTAATAGCATTGGTTACGTTTTTGTAGTTATCCTTTAAAAACTGAATGTGTTCCTGCCCGCGTAAAACGTGACCTGGTGCCTGATGTATCGGCATTTCAACACACAACGTAGGCAGTCCGGTTTTGGCACATAAGGTAGAAACCAAGGCAGAATCTATTCCGCCCGAAATCCCAACAACAAAACCCTTAACTTTCGCATTTTCGGCATACGTTTTTAGCCAGTTAACAATATGGTTTACTATTTTTTCCGAATTTATGTTTTTATCTTCCATTGCAAATTTTCGATTAACTATATTTGTGTTTAAAATTATAAAAATATACCGCTTTTTACGATGAAAAACACGTTTTATTTATTGGTTTGTTCGATACTTTTAATTGCTTGTAAAAATGAAACAGCTGTAAACAACGAAGTTTTAAGCATTCCGGTTGAAGCAGAAATTGAACGGTTCGATCAGGAATTTATGCAGGCAACTCCGAAAAATTTCGATGCCTTAAAACAAAAATATCCTTTTCTGTTAAGTGCAAATGTACCCGATTCGGTTTGGTTCAAAAAAAAGAATGATACTTTATTTAAGGAACTTTATAATGAAACACAACAAAAGTTCAATGACTTATCAAGCCTAAAAGCTGACTTAACCTTATTGTTTAAACACATAAAATATTATTACCCTAACGAAAATCCGGGTAAAGTAATTACTGTTTTATCTGAGGTTGATATTATCAACCGCTCCATTTATACCGATTCTGTTGCAATTATCTCATTGGATACGTATTTGGGTAAAGACCATAAATTTTACGTTGATTTTGATGCGTACACCTTACCCGATTTTGAACCAAACAGAATTGTTGTTGATTTAGCTGAAAATTTTGCCATACAAAAAATCGCGCCACCACAAGACCGCATGTTTATTAGTCAAATGGTTTATTCCGGTAAAATCATGTATATGAAAGAAATGTTGTTACCTGAAGTGAGCGATGTTTTAAAAATGAATTACAGTAAAGAACAAATACAATGGATTGAAGCCAATGAAGCCCAAGTTTGGAAACATTTTGTTGAAAGCAAGTATTTGTATGATAACGATATTAAATTAACCGCCCGTTTTATACAACGTGCACCTTTTTCTAAATTTTATTTAGAACTGGATCAGGAATCACCTGGAAGCGTTGGGGTTTACATTGGGTGGCAAATTGTGCGTTCGTATATGAAAAATAATAATGTAACTTTGCAGGAATTAGCATTAAAAGATGCTAAAACTATTTTTGAGCAATCTAAATACAAACCTAAAAAGTAATGGCAAATAATAAATCAACAATTAAAATTAACGTTACCGTTGACGAAAATAAAGTTCCC
This sequence comes from Paenimyroides baculatum, assembly GCA_040391685.1. Classification (GTDB taxonomy): domain Bacteria; phylum Bacteroidota; class Bacteroidia; order Flavobacteriales; family Flavobacteriaceae; genus Flavobacterium; species Flavobacterium baculatum_A. The sequence continues at coordinate 12,420 of JBEBXJ010000043.1, read as the reverse complement.
GATGACATTCGCTGGACTGCTGCCGACGGCGGCATTGAAAACCAAGAAGCAAAGGCAATGCTTTTATCAATCTGGGACAGTAAAGTACAAGAAACATTAAGAATTGACTTGTGGACAAAAGAAATGCCGGTCGATGAAATGAAAGTCTTTTTCCACCAAACTTTAGTAGCTATGGCTGATACTTTTGAACGCGCTACTGATGATAAAAAAATGAGCGATACCATGCGTGATTTCTGTGCCTATTTCGCCGAAAAATTAGAGCTTCATAAAAAGTAAAGTCTATAAAAGCAATTATGAATAATTCAGCTTCAAAAATGAAACTTTCTAAGATTATTTTTGTTATAAGCTTATTTACAACTGTTTATTGGTTCGTTGCGTTAAACACCAACGTGTACGCTTATGCAGTTACAGAATCCATTTTTGAAATGACTTCTTTACTACTCATGATAAGCTTATATACGCTGCCTGTTTTAATAATTGTACTGATTTTACGTTTAAAAAAAAGAAGTCCTAAATTACATTATGTTAGTTTAGGACTTCTTTTAACCTTGTTGATTTTGATATTTGCTGTTTATCAGTAACATTATTTTCAGATATTTTTTGTAAAACACTTCAATTTTTGTGTAAAAATAACTTTGTATCTTTGCATAAACAACACACAACAATGAAAAATACAATAATTGCTCCGTCGGTTTTAGCTGCCGATTTCGCAAATTTACAACGCGATGTGGAAATGATTAACAACAGCGCTGCCGATTGGTTTCATATTGATATTATGGACGGTGCTTTTGTACCAAACATCTCATTTGGTATGCCTGTTTTGGCAGCAATCAACAAGCACGCAAAAAAAACGATCGATGTACATTTAATGATTGTTGATCCTGACCGATACATTAATACTTTTAAAAACTTAGGAGCTGATGTATTAACGGTTCATTATGAAGCTTGCACGCATTTACACCGATCGTTACAGGCTATTAAAGCAGCCGGAATGAAAGCTGGTGTTGCCATTAACCCACATACAAACGTTGGTTTGTTGGAAGATGTCATCAAAGATATCGATTTGGTTTGTATTATGAGCGTTAATCCTGGTTTTGGAGGACAATCATTCATTGAAAACACTTATAAAAAAGTTCAGCAGCTTAAAGAGATTATTGTTAGAAACAATGCCACAACTTTAATTGAAATTGATGGTGGTGTTACCGATAAAAATGCTGCAGAGTTAGTAAAATCGGGTGCCGATGTTTTGGTTGCAGGCAGTTTTGTTTTTAATGCGCAAGACCCAATTGCAACAATAGAGAATTTAAAGAAAATTACTTCTATATAACAAAAGACTTCCTATTCGGAAGTCTTTTTTAAATTTAAGCGGTAGTTTACACCTAACTGTATCCAGCGACTTGGCATTGGCACAGCGGCAACTTCCTTATAAGTGCTGTTAAATATATTGGTTGCCTGTGTGTAAATTTGAAATGATGGAAACTGATACATCAATCGCAAATCTGATACAAAATAACCATCGTTCAATTCACGTTTTAAATATCGGTTTTGAAACTGAATTCCAAAATCATTTATGGTATAGTTAATTCCTGCAATTGCCTGATGTTTTAAACTTTCAATAGTATATTTTGAAATAACTTCACTAGCACTTTTTTGCTTTTTCGGACTTAAATATTGATAGCTTAACGAATATCCTAATTTTTGATTGGCTGCAATCTGAATATCCTGATTGTATCGAACATTTAACCCACGCATTACCTGATCTCCTAAATTCTGCGGTTGGTATGGAACATCGATAGAAATTCTTGTCCAATCAATAAAATCAGAAATATTTCGTTCAAAAACACTCGCCGCAAATCGTTTGTTCTGCTTGGTATAATTCACTCCAACTTCGTACTGCCAAGCTGCTTCAGGTTTTAAATCAGGATTTCCAATATTTCCCGGTCTTTGATTCACATACAAATCTGTAAACGACGGAATGCGTTGGCTACTGCCAATACTCGCCTGAACTTTCCAATCATTATTCAGCAGATAAGCCACATCGGCACCCGGATACCACTGAAAACCGTAATCGGTATTGTAATTCCAGTAAGCACCAGCATTTACCAGCAATTTTTCGAAAAAAGTATTTTTATATTCTGCAAACCAACCATGGTTTTTACGATCGTGCTCACCAAGGTTAGAGCTGTTTATGTCTTCCATACGCATTTCGTATCCCACACCAAAATCTCCGATGATAGATGTATAAACTCCGTTCAGTTCAAACATAAACGCATTGGAATAGTGTAACGAACGCGCTCTGCTTAAATCGTGGCGGTAAAATCGGTAATCGTCTTCGTTATATCGGTTACTGATACGTGGTTTAATGGTTAAATTATCAGTAATTCGGTGGTTACTGCCAACACTCAACATTAAAGTTTGTACAACTTCATACGACTCTTTATCATGCGGTGCGGCATAATATCCGTTAGCTCCAAATTCGTTATCCAAATAACCACCCATCCAGTTTACCGAATTATTGTCGTTTAAGGCAACATTTCCCTGATACATGGTTTTTAAATTCTTTGCAGCCGTATTGTAACGCTGCCCGTTGGTTTCTTCTTTGCCGATGCTTACCAGATGATTTACCTTTCCGGTGTTGATACCTGCCGTTGCCTGTATGCCTCCGCCTGCATAAATTCCGCTGCCGTCGCCTTCTTCTTTATCCTTAAACGAACTTCCGCCGTAAGCATGCAGCTGTAAAAAGTCGTTGGTCTGCGTTTTTGTAACAATATTAATGGCACCTGTTAAGGCATTGATTCCGTAAATACGTGCAGCCGGACCTTTTAAAACTTCAATCCGTTCAATAGCTTCCAAAGGAATGGGCAAATTCATGGAATGATGCGCCGTTTGGGCATCGCCCATTTTAACTCCGTTCCACAATACCATTGTTTGTTCGAACGATCCACCGTCGATACTGATGTCTGCCTGCGAACCAAACGGACCGCGCTGACGAATATCAACACCGCTGACGTAAGCCAAAACTTCATTTATCGATGAAACCGGTAGTTTTTTGATATCTTCTTTTGTAATAACCTGAATATTCCGTGTTGATTGCTGAAAAGGTATCTGCATACGGTTTTCATGAATGATCAGTTCATCCAATTCGGCTATTGAATCATTTGCTACCTGTGCTTTTCCAACAAAAGGAACAACAAGCAATGCCAGCAAAACGTATTTATTTTTCATTTTAAATATTGGTTTTTAATAAAACAGTGCAAAAGTCGTAACTTGCCGGACGATTTAAATAGTCCGCTTTAAAAACAATGAATAGTCCGGTTGAAGATATATTACAGAAGATTATCACTATTGATAAAAATAATACTGCAGCAGTGTACGTGCAAATTACGCAGCACATTATTAATGCGGTGCAGCGCGGTTATTTGTCGGTAGGAACAATGCTTCCGGGAACACGTGGTTTAAGCAGTTTACTAAAAATCCACCGAAATACGGCTGTTGCTGTTTACGAGGAACTGGCTTCGCAGGGCTGGGTGGAAATTGTTCCGAATAAAGGCACTTTTATTTTAAATCCAATCAGGCAAAAACCGACAGTAACCTCTATTAAATCATTAGAAACGACTGTTTATCCAACCAAAACCGGATTTAATTTTTACGAAAGTACACATTTGGCATCTCCTTATGAAAAGGTTGAGACTACTTATACGTTCAACGACGGACAAACCGACATTCGCCTGCATACCGAAAAACAGTACAATCGTTGGTACAATGCGGTTTTAAAACGTACATCGGTCATTAAAAAATGGAATACTTTTTTGTTTGATAAGTCTTCGTTTTTAAACACGCAATTGTGCAATTATTTAAACGCTACACGCAACTTACACATTGCACCAAAAAACCTGTTAACCACCCGCAGTACCGAAATGAATCTGTATTTGGTGGCGCAGTTGCTGTTAAAACCAAACGATCTTGTTTTGGTGGGAAATGTAAGTAATTTTGCAGCCAATATGATTTTTCAGCAGGCAAAAGCAAACATAAAAACCATACCTGTGGATGAAAACGGACTGGATGTATCATTCATTAAAAAAAACTTCACAAAAAACAGTATTCGTTGTGTATACTGCACGCCACAAAGGCACTACCCTACCACTCACGGTTTAAGTGCCGAGCGCAGATTACAGTTGCTACAATTAGCTAAAGAATATGGTTTTGCCATTATTGAAGATGATTTTGATTTCGATTTTCAGTTTAATGCCAATCCTATGCCGCCCATGGCAAGTGCCGATACCAACGGACTGATTATTTATCTGGGAAAAGTCGGTCAGGCTTTGTTTCCTGCTTTTGAAACGGGATTTATCGTAGCTCCCGAAAATTTAATTACCGAAGTTAAAAACTATTACCGAATGATTGATCCTCAGGGTGATTTAATCAAAGAACAGATTTTGGCAGAAGTAATTTACGAAGGCGAAATGCACCGGCAGGTTAAAAAGAAAATCTTGCTGTACAAAGAACGGCGCGATGCCATGTGTGATGCTTTAAACAATATCTTTGGCAATTTAATTACCTTTACTAAACCTAACGGCGGTTTGGCTTTGTTTATCCAATTCAACAAACCTATTTCACTGGCAAAACTGTCAGATCAAGTTTCAAAATACAATGTTACGTTGCCAAAATATCTTTTGTATCAAACCAAAAACATCTGCGGAATTCGTTTGGGTTTTGGTCATTTGAATACCGATGAGATCAATCATACCATTGAAATGCTTAAAAAGGCTTATAACGATTTAAATTAAACAAATATTCGACTAGATGAAACTTACAATAATTAAACTGGGGAATTTTAAGGTTGATAAATATAAAAATTTTGAATATTTAAAGTCGAATGACGAAGGTACAAGCATTAAACTTGCCATTCAGCCTTTTTTAATTACTCTTGGTTCCGATATAATTCTGCTTGATGTTGGTTTGGGATTTTTAGAAGATAACGAACCTGTTATTTTAAAAAGATTGAAAGATCATGAGGTAAATCCGCAGAATATTACAAAAATTCTGCTTTCGCATTTGCATAAAGACCATGCCGATGGTTTAGGGTATTTTAAGGATAACGAATTTATTCAGAATTTTCCCAATGCAGCAATCTACATTCAAAAACGAGAGTACGATTTTGCAGTGCAACAAACCGAAAATCCTTCTTACAACATACCGTTGTTAAATGAGCTTCAAAATCTTTCAAACGTTATATGGTTGAATGACGATGAGGGAGAAATAACTCCCGAAATTACCTTTCAGTTAACGGGCGGTCATTCTAAATTCCATCAGGTTTTCTGGATAAAAGAAGGCAATTCAACGATTTTTTACGGAGCAGACGATTTGCCTACAACCGGTTATTTTAAACGATCTATTGCCTACAAAACAGATTACGACGGACACAAAGCCATGGAATTTCGCAAAATCTGGAAAAAACAGACTGAAAGAGAAAACTAGCAAGTGCTATTTTATCACGATTTAAAAAATCCGGTAGTACAATTTTAATTTGATTCAACCTTCTCTATACAACACTGATATTTATTCAGTTACGTCAGTTCGCATGTTTTTTTGTGTAATGAAATGAAACAAAAAAATGTATCGAGAACTTTTATTTTACTCCTCGATACAATTTTCCTTCGTTTCTCTACGAAAAATCTAACATATATAAATTAGGTCATTTTAATCGACAAGTACTTTTTTTGCCTGAACAACATGCCTTTTATTGTGATAAATTAAAAATCGGAACGTATCGCCTAATTTAAGTTTTATAAGTGTAGTTATGCTGATACTTGTTTTAACCTTATTGAGATTTACTGTTTTAGCGGCATTTAACAAATCTAACAACTGTTTTTGCTGATCTATAAAAAGCATAACCGTATTTTTAGACAAACTGCTGTAAATGGGATCCATAGATTTAAAAGCCTTCATTTTATTCAACTTTTCTTTTGGCAGCATGCTTTGTGCAAAATAATTACCCAACCAGCCGCTTTTAAATTCTTTTACAGTTTTGGTAGTTGTTTTCTCCATCCGATTTTTAATTTCGGGCAGATAAAAATTTCCGTATAAATTCAAATGTTCCAAACATTCTAAAACGCTCCAGCTTTCGTTGGTTAATCTTTTGTTTAATTCTGCATCAGTTTTTAAAAGCAAACCTTCGGCAAACGTCAAATGTTCCTGCGTAAGTTCGGTTAATTCGTTGATTAGGTTTTCGGTGGAAATGATCATTGTTCTATTTTTTAGCAAATATCAAACTTTACAAATCATTAAAAATTGATCGAAATCAAGATTTTTTCAATCGTGACAATGTTTCGGGTTTCATTCTTAAATAATTTGCAATGTGCTTGTTGGGAATTTTCTGAAAAAGCTGCGGACTTCTTTTTAAAACCCGTTCGTATCGTTCTTTGGGCGATGTGATCAACAGATCTTTTTCTCGTTCCATCTGCTGCAAGACCATGTCTTCTAAAATAGTGATCCACAACTTTAAATAATTGGGATCTGAACTTAAAAACGCCGTAAAATCTGCCTTGGAAATCACTTTCACGGTAGATCTTTTAATTGCCTGAATATAGAAATCAGAAGGTTTATCAGACAAAAAAGAATCTAACGAAGCTACAATGTTATTTTTGTATCCAAACCTTATGATCTGCTCTTCGGCATCATTAATTACATAAATTTTCAGGCTTCCTTCCTTAATAAAATAAATATCGGTGTCAACTTTTCCACATGTAGATAAATATTGGTTTCTGTCTAAATGAAGCTCTTTGTTAAACAGGTTATTCTCTTCAAATAAATTATAAAGGTCGGTAACTTTCATGTGCTTGTTTTCTAAATTAAAAGTACTTAAAACCATACAATTATAAAAATTTATTAAATTTATAGATACTTTTTAATGAATCAGCTATGGAAACGAACACATTTATCATTAACGAAGAAAATTTGTCTGTTACAGTAAACAGAACTTTTAACGCACCGCTTGAAAAGGTTTGGGATGCTTTTACAAATCACGAAACTTTAGACAAATGGTGGGCACCAAAACTTTGGAAATGCAGAACAAAACGTCAGAATTTCACTAACGGCGGCGAGTGGCTTTATGCAATGGTTGGTCCGGAAAACGAAGAACATTGGGCAATAGCCACTTATAAAAATATTTCAGAAAAAAGCAGTTTTGGACTTACCGATGCTTTTTGTGATGAAAACGGTATGATTAATTCTGATTTACCAACATCTGAATGGAATTTGTTTTTTACCAAACACGACAATTCCACACAGCTTAAAATTGTAGTAAAGCAGATATCTTTAGAAGACTTGCAAACATTGATTAAAATGGGCTTTAAAGAAGGTTTTGAAGCCACTTTAGAAAGTTTACGGGTTATGCTGGAAGAAAAATAAATTCAGGAAATTATTCTGAAAAACTTTTCTTTTCCTTTTTCGGTCAAATACGGAAACCACATTTTTATAAACAAATCGGCATACAGATCAATAATTACTTTTTTGGTAAGATCTGTATAATAGATTTGTGATGAAACAATCCATGAATCGCTGAAAATTTTAATATGGTCGATAAAGAAACGATATTCGCCTGGATACAGTTCATTACGTAAATCGCCTTGTTTAACCGCATTTTGTACAACATTTTCGTACATTTTTGCCCGTATTTTTTCTACTTCTAAAAATACTGTTTTTAACGCTTCATTTTCTTTCAAAATAAAATTTAAATCAATCATTAAAAATCTGTACTCGTACAGAATCTCAAATCCTTTCTTTGTACTTTCAAACAAACCTTCAATAAAATCGGTATAAGTAACAGCCTGTTTATTTAGTGCAATTGCCTTTCCCAGCAACTCATTATGCAATGCTGTGGCTATATCGTTTTTTGTTTTGTAATGATAGATTAAATTACTGTGACTGATGTTTAATTCAGCAGCAATTAACCTAATAGATACATTTGTAAAACCCTTGCCATTAAAGAGTTCCAAAGCTTTTTGTAAAATTTTTTCTTTACTTTTATTTTTTTTTAGCACAACTGGTCTAATTTTTTAGTACATTTGGTCTAAAGTTATAAATTAATCTGTTTAAAAAAAAGTAACTATGAAAAGAATACATCTTTTTGAGTTTGAAGATCAAAAATGGTTTCCCTCATTATTAAGAAATTATGTAACCGATTTTTTACAGTTTTTATCGAACAAAGCCAAAGTATATCAGTCAGTTGTTCCGGAAATCAATCAGGCACTAAAGCAGACTGATTCTGCAAAAATCATTGATTTAGGTTCAGGCAGTGGTGGCGGATTATTATGGCTGGCAACCGAACTTAAAAAAGAAAATCCTGTTTTAAAAATTGTTTTAACCGATTTGTATCCGAATGAAACAGCTTTTAACAATGCAGCAAAATCATTACCTTATTTCACGTATCACAACCAACCCGTAAATGCAACAAACGTTCCCGAAACACTTAAAGGTTTTAGAACTATGTTTTTATCGTTCCATCATTTTAAACCACAACAAGGTGTACAAATATTGCAAAACGCAGTAAACAGCAACCAGCCAATCGGTATTTTCGAAATTCAAGATCGATCTGTCCCAAGCATAATTGCCATGTTGCTGTCACCCATCAGTGTTTTGCTTACAACACCGTTTATAAAACCGTTTAGTTTGCTTCGATTGCTGTTCACTTATATCATTCCAATTATCCCGATCATCGTTTTGTGGGACGGAGTTGTATCAAGCTTAAGAACTTATTCCGTTGATAAAATGCAGCAACTTATAAAATCTGTTGAAAACAACGAGAATTTTAATTGGCAGATCCAAAAAAAGAAAGCCAAAATGGGATTTGTAATCTATACGATAGGTATTCCTAAAAAACAAAACTCGCTTTTATAGCGAGTTTTTATTACATTATCGTTAATTCACAATAGTTTGTCATAACTAAAAATTTGTGTCAAGCTGAACTTGTTTCAGCTTCTCATCAATATTTTGAGATTCCGAATCAAGTTCGGAATGACATTTTATATATATTTAACTATATATATATATATTACACTTTTAACAAACCACGAAAACCGCGTGCTGCATAGTAAGACGATGCGCCGTTGTGATAAAAAAACACGGTATCGTATCTGAAATCGCCAAACAAAGCTCCGTCTAAATCGCGGATTTTCTTTGGAGTTTCAATCCAGCTTGATGTTTTCTTATCAAAAGCTTCCAAAGCCTGTAACGCACGATATTCTTCTTCGTTCAACATTTTAATTCCAATTTCGTTGGCAGCATCTATTGCACTGTTTACGGGTTTGTGTTCTTTACGTGCATCTAAAGCAGGGCGATCGTAGCAATAACTGCGACGACCTTTCGGGCTTTCGGCAGCGCAATCACAAAAAATAAATTCCTTTGATTTCTCATCAAAACCTATAACATCTGGTTCGCCACCTGTTTCTTCCATTCTAAACAACACATCAATTTTCGAAGGATCTTTCTCTAGTTTGGTTTGAACATCATTCCATTCGATATTTTTATGACGATGCATATTCTTCGTAAACCGCGTTTTTAACGTATCTAATAAGCTTGACTGTTCTTCTTGTGATAATTTACTTTTCATAGTTTTTATTTTTGCTGATAGTATAAATTCTTTCCAGTATAATAATGAATTAAAAAAATGAACCTAAAGATAAATTTATATTTTTACATTTGAAAAATTTTAAATAGATATGGCATCAGGTTTTTTTGCAATTTTAGACGACATCGCAGCTTTAATGGACGATGTAGCGGTTACAAGTAAAATTGCAACGCAAAAAACAGCTGGAATTTTAGGTGACGACCTTGCTGTGAATGCTGAAAAAGCGACAGGTTTTCTCTCATCGAGAGAAATTCCCGTATTAATGAAAATCATGAAAGGGTCTTTTATCAACAAACTGATTATTGTTCCTTTTGTTTTCTTGTTGGAATGGCTGTATTCACCTGCAATTAAAATTATTTTAATCATTGGTGGATTTTATTTAGCTTACGAAGGAGTGGAAAAAATTGTTGAGTTTTTATTTCACAGAAAAAAAAAGAGTGTTGAAGTTATTGAAGAAGCCACAGAAATTAACGAAGACGGCGAAGCTGTAGAAAAAGCTAAAGTGAAATCGGCTATTACTACCGACTTTATTTTGTCGTTAGAAATTGTGATTATTGCGCTTGCTGCAGCAAAAGATGGTTACGAAGCACTTAAATCGCAGTTTGATCCTTTTCTTGTAGAAGTTGTTACGGTTTCAATAGTATCAATTATTGCAACGGTTGGTGTTTACGGGATTGTAGCGTTAATTGTTCGTATGGACGATGCCGGTTACAAACTGATAAAAAAATCGAAAAATGAAAATAGCTTTTTGGCTACAGTAGGTAACTTATTGATAAAAGCACTTCCGTTAGTAATTAAAGCTTTAGCAGTTATTGGAACATTGGCTTTACTATTGGTTTCGGGTGGTATTTTCGATCATAATATAGATTACCTTCATCATCTTTTACCTAATGTTCCTGAAATTCTTAAACAATTTGCGTACGGTATTGTTGCCGGATTAATTGTAGTTTTACTAGTTACAGCCTATAAAAAAATATTTACTAAAAAAGTAAGTCATTAAAATAAAAGAGAGCATCTAAAATTTAGATGCTCTCTTTTATTTTAGTAGCTGTCAGCGAATAAACCATAGGAATTTTACTTCCCAAATGTTCAATTCTGAATTTATTCGGTTCAAATTCTATTGTTTTCTGAAAGCAGTTGTAAGGTGAATAGTCGTATTCGTTAAACGAATTTATCTGCAACCCTTGTTTTAATAAACTGCGCAACACTTCGCTTAAACTGTGATTCCATGTGATAAATTGCTGTTTTAAATCGGTTGTTGATTCCGTGTAAGATCCTTCGAAGGTTTCAATAGCCTTTGTATTAAAATAATTATAATCAATTTTTTCAAAAGCATCATCGAACATCCAAACCACCGGATGAAATTCTGCAAACACAAACTTTCCACCAGGTTTCAAGAATCTCGAAACTACTGCTGCCCATTTGTCTAAATCGGGTAACCAGCCAATGGTTCCGTAACTTGTAAAAACAATATCAAACGTTTTGTTCAAATGATTAGGTAAATCGTATAAATCGCAACAAATAAATTCGGCATCGGCGTTCAACTTTTCCGCTAATTCTTTCGCGGTTTTTATGGCTTTGTCAGATAAATCAATCCCGGTAACTTTTGCTCCCATTCTGCTTAACGATAAAGTATCCTGACCAAAATGGCATTGCAAATGCAAAATCGACTTTCCGGAAATATCGCCCAACAATTCCAATTCTATTGAATTTAAAGACGATTTTCCTTTCATAAAACCGTCTAAATCATAGAAATCAGATTTTATATGAACATCAGTTCTATTGTTCCATGATGCTTTATTTATCTCGATATAATTTTCTTTCATATTAATCTACTAATAGTATTCGTAATATTTAAATACAACTGATTTTGGAAACCGACTGTGTTCTTTTTCATAAAAATAAATAACGGTGGGGTTGTTAAAAACATCAACTGATTTAATTACTCGTACATCATCTTTAACTGTGGTTACATCATTTTCTGTTGAAGTTACTTTATAAATGATTTTTTCCAACTGATTTTCGTTGTTATAATGATACGATGCCTTTTCTTCACTTTCAAAATTCAATGCCTTAAAAACCACTTTATCAATCGTAAAATCGGGGTTAAGCGTGATATATCTGCTTGTTGAATCTTTGTCAGTCAATGGTTCAATTTTATAGCTTAAAGGATCTGTCCAAACAAATTTGTAGGTAGTACTGATTTCTTCAGCATCATTAACCTTACTTGCTTCCTTGTATGAAATGTTTTTGCCCGATCCTGAAAAAACCGCTTTACTTTTATACTCATAATTCGACAGGTTGTAAAATCTGTGATAGGTGGTTACATCGCCATTCTTAGTAAAATTCATAGTGCTTTTCCCGAAATAATCAAGCGTATCAACTGGAATTCGATAAGCCGAAACGTTCACCATATACGACATTACCTTTTTAACTGCACCGCTATAACCATATTCCTTTTTTTGATTGTAGGTATTTTGACCGTTCATGATGAAAGGCAGAACAACTATTATGATACAACTTATTTGTTTGATAAAATTCATTTCATAATTTATAATTTAAGAAAGATACACATTATAAAGATAAACAACAAACACATAAATAGGATCATTATATCGTTTACATTCTCCCTGCAAGGTTTTCTCAACTATACAGATACTAAACAAGAAAATAGATATCTTGCAAATATTAATTTATAACAGAGTTCAACTCCGCTCATCAGTGACAAAACCTTTCCAAAACAAAAAAAGTCCTTTACATTTACTTCGTCAGTTCGCTGCGCTCGTGTATGT
>JBEBXJ010000042.1:0-18528 GCA_040391685.1 Paenimyroides baculatum | reverse complement strand
AATAGTTGTGCAGGCATCGTTCTAATGCTTCATAAAAAGCCTCTTTATTTCCGATCTGTGTTTTAGCTGCCGACAAGTATTTTTTAGCCAGTTTGTTGCTTGCTTTTAATTTGTTTCCCTTTACATCACCGGCTTTTTTGTCGGAAACATTTTTAGCTAAAAACACAATTGGCAACAGCAATAAAGGTGCTAACCACCACGCATAAAACGATTTGTTCTGTGTGATAAAATTCCCGTTAAACCATTCAATACTTGTGTTTAAAGGTTGCATTTCTTGTTTGCTAACTATCTCTGCTTTGTTATTTATAGGAGCATTTGTAGGTAATTCGGGACCATCGGTAACTTCAATTGTTATTGGTTGCGACGTAATTGTTTTATAGGTTTTGGTAGCTGTATCAAAATACGAAAAAGTAATTGGTTCAATGGTATAAGTACCTTTGTATTGTGGTACAATTACATATTTTTCTGCTTTTTTGCCTTCCATACCCGAAGCAATATTTTTTGCAACGCGATTTATCTTTTCAGGATCGTACAGTTCCAAGGCATTTGGTGCCACAGGTTTTGGTAAGGTTAATAGGTCTAAATTTCCTTTTCCCTGAACACTTACTGTTAATTCTAAAGGTTCGTTTGCTTTTACCGATGTTTTGTTTGCCTGAACATTAAACTGATAAGAACCAACTGCACCTGTATAACCCGCCGGTTGACTATCAAGAGGAAGTGGTTTTACCTGAATGCTTTTTGTGCCTGATGAATATATTTTTTTACGGATACCGATTTCGGGAGCCCCAAAAACATCAGCTCGACCTGTATAATATTGTTCGTCTAATTCAATTTCCAGCGGATCAATTTTTAATGTTCCGTCTTTTTGTGGTAATAAAACAGCTTTTTGCAACGCAAGATAACGGTAACTTTTACCGTTTAATTCAGCGCGTGTTATGGTTTGCTGTTTTTGCTCAATCATGTGGTTCCAGAAGTTCTCATACTTCGGCATGTTTTTCACAGACATTGTATTAAATCCAGCCTGATCACTTACATACAAACCATATTCAATAGTTACAGGTTCGTTTAAATAAACACTGTTTTTAGATACTTTTGCCACTAAATGAATACCCTGTCCCATATTTTTGGGAAGTTGAGGTTGTTGCTGACGTTGTCTTCGCAGTAATTCTTCTTCCATTTCATCAAAAATGGCAAACGGATCGCGACGGCGTTGTTGTTGTCTTGGTTGTTCTTGCACGGCATCGCCTACTTGAATAGTAACTTGTTGCGATTTGTACACTTTTCCTTCAAACACAGCCGAAGCAGCACCAATAACAAGACTTCCTTTCTTTTTGGGCTGTATAAAGAATGAAAAACTTTTTTCCATGCTGGTTTTTCCGTTAACCCAGCTGTGGCTTACAGACTGCATGGGTCCGCCTACAATTTCAAAACCTTCAAACGATGGTCGTTTAAAATCATCACCGTCATCGGTCATTGTAAAGCGAACCTCAACCACCTGATTAATTCCAATAGACTGACTGCTAATCTGGGTTTTCAACTGAAACTGTGCCCAAGTAGCGATGCTTGTAAATAAAGCTAAAAACGTATATATGAAATGTTTTGCGTACATAGTTTTTACCAATCTTTTTGTGTTGGTGACGATACCGGTTTTCCTTTTTGCTCACGACCCTGAATACGTTCGCGAACACCTTGTTCATGATTGTCTAACGCTTTTAACATGTTTTCCATTTGTTGTTTAGACTGGTTTTGCTTTTGTTGTTGCGGATTTGGCTTAGGCTGTTCTTTGTCTTTATCGCCTTTGTCCTCTTTTCCGTCTTTATCTTGTGGATCTTTTTTATCCTGATCTCCTTTATCGTCTTTTTTATCTTTATTTTGATCGTTCTTGTCTTTCTGATCCTTGTTTTGATCGTCTTTCTTGTCCTGATCTTTCTTGTCTTTATTTTGATCCTGATTTTGTTTGTTGTCTTTATTATCTTTATTCTGATCAGGATTTTCTTTCTGCATTTTCTTTGCTAATGCGTAATTGTAGCGTGTTTTATCATCGTTCGGATTGTTTCGTAAAGCATTTTTATATGCTTCAACCGCACTTCCGTAATCTTTTAATTTCATAAAAGCATTGCCCATGTTATGAAAAATCTGATGTTTTTCTTCTTTTGTCTTTGCCGATTTTAATGCGGTTTGATACGACGAAACTGCTTCGTTCATAGACTGCATTTTGTAAATACTGTTTGCCTTATTGTATTGTGCAGCCGTATTTTGTTTTTCTTTAGCCGATGCTTTACGATAGGTTTGTTCTGCTTTGGTGTAATTTTTTACACTAAAACTTTGGTTACCGTTCGCTAATTCCGATTTATATGATTGTGCCCCAACAGCATTCAGCATAACTAGTTGTACTAATATGATATACCAAAAGTGTTTCATGTTATTTCTCGTTAAATAAATTAATTTTCTTCGCCCATGCAGTGCGGCGTTCTAATACCAAACTATCAATAATCAACAGCAATAATGCCAAACCGACAAACCATTGAAACTGCGACTGAAAATCGGCAATTTGTTGTGATTCAAAATCGGTTTTTTCAATTTTTTGCAATGTTTGATCTACCAATTGCAGTACTTCATCGGTTTTGCTACCGTACATAAAAACACCACCGGTTTTTTCTGCAATTTCTTTTAACGTGGCATCGTTTAATTTGGTAACAACTGTTGATCCGTCAACATCTTTTTTATAATCGATGGTTCTGCCGTTTTGCTTGATCGGAATTTGACCACCTTCGGGCGTTCCCACACCAATAGTAATAATTTTGATGCCTTTGTCCTCAGCCATTGCAATAGCTTCGTTAATTCCTTCGCCGTGATCCTCTCCGTCAGAAATCAAAATCATCACTTTGCTGGTTTTAGGATCGTCGAAATAATTGCTGCCTACTTCAATCGCTTCACGCAAAGCCGTTCCCATGCTCGAAACCATATCGGTATGCATATCCTGAATATACATTTTTGCCATGCTGTAATCGGTAGTAATGGGTAGCATTGGAAAAGCTGAACCCGCGTAACCTACAATCCCGATACGGTCGGATGCCAGATTATTGATGATTTGCGATGCCAGTTGTTTTGATTTTCCCAAACGCGATGGTGCAATGTCTTCTGCCAGCATACTTTTAGAAACGTCAATTGCAAACACAATATCAACACCTTGGCGTTTTACGGTTTCTATTCTTGTTCCGAATTTCGGGTTTACCAATGCAAAAATCAATGCAAAAACCGTTACAGCAAGCAATACCATTTTTATAAGTGGTTTGCTTGTGGTTGATGCTTCTGGAGCAATGCGTTTTAAATAGTTACCAGAACCAAATTCGGTAATTTTCTTTTTTTTCCAAACGGTATTCCATAAGTAAACTGCTATTAATATCGGAATTAATAGTAGTAAATAGAAATAAAAAGGTGTATCTAATCCCCACATTTTACACGAATCCTTTAAATAATGTTTTTCTCGAAATAAACTCAACCAATAATAAAATCAAAGCTAAAAGTGCTAACGGACGGAATAATTCGGTACGTTGCACAAACTTCTGCTCGTCTATTTTTGTTTTTTCCAATTGATTTATCTCTTCATAAATATTTTCTAATCGTTTGGTATCTGTTGCACGGAAATATTTACCGCCTGTTTTTTGAGCGATACTTTTCATAAGGTTTTCATCAATTTCAACCTTCATGCGTTTATATTCCAACTCACCGTTTGGTTTGATTGATACAGGTGTTTCTGCCATTCCGTTGGTACCAATACCAATGGTGTAAACTTTAATTTTAAACTCTTTGGCAATATCGGCAGCCATTTGCGGATCGATCAATCCGGAATTGTTCACACCATCAGTCATTAAAATAACCACTTTGCTTTTAGCTTTGCTGTCCTTTAAACGGTTTACAGCTGTTGCCAAACCAACACCAATACCTGTACCGTCTTGAATAATTCGGTCGTACTTAATATCAGCTAACTGGTTTAACAACATGTTTTTATCGCTTGTTACTGGTGCTTTAGTGTAAGCCTCGGCAGCATAAACAACAATTCCCAAACGGTCATCGGTACGTTGTTTGATAAAATCGGCAGCTACACTTTTTAAAGCTTCCAAACGGTTTGGTTTTAAATCGCGTGAAAGCATCGAACCAGAAACGTCGGTAGCCAAAACAATATCAACACCGTTTGTTATTTTAGATTTTGTGCTTTTATCAACCGTTTGCGGTCTTGCCAATGCTACAATTAACGCAGCGAATGCCACGGCACGCAACACAAAAAGCAACGGATACATTTTTGTTAGTAAGGTTTTACTGTTTTTAAAACCTTCAATACTGCTTATTTTTACAGGAACTTTCTCGTTTTTTCTGTTAACGTACCAATACCAGCCCAAAGGCAGTAAAAGTAATAGCAACCAAAAAAACTGCGGATTTAAAAAGGTTATATTACTCATTTGTATTTGCTACATTTAATTGAATGGATTCAATAATTCGTTGATCTATTTTTGTGCCGTATTCATCACCTTCCTTAAACAAAACACTTACTTCCTGAATACCGTTCTGCTGTACAAAAACGTACATATCATACTGCATTTTTATAGCTTCGCCCGATATAAAATTCTGCGCAACCAATGTTCCCGTACCTCTAATACCGCGTACACCGTTTTGGGTAAATTCTTCGGCATTGTACGTTACATCTTTTGCGCCGTATTGTTTGGCTGTTACATCGAGTTTGTACTTGAGCATTTGATCTAAACTAATAGAATCATTTGTTTGCATTGCGGTTGTACCAACTGCAATGATCAGTTGTGTTTTAAGGTTAGAATATGCAAAAACGCTGGTTTGTGATTGCTGTTTTTCTTTGTCGGACTGCGGCATTTGCACGCGAGTTAACGCTTCGGGCGTGCTTAAGATAACTGCCGGAAAACCATAGTCAGACGTTACCCATTCGCGTTCGTATAAGCTTTTGTTCGATGCAAAAATACTCCATTCATATCCCGAACGAACTGCCTGCACTATATAAACAATGCTGGTAACGAAAAGTAAAAGTGTTGTTACACCAATTGGTATCCACAAACGCATTTGTTTGCGTTTTTTGAAACGGCGTTCGCGCAGTTTTACACGTTCTGACTGTTCTTCTGAAAAACGCGGAATGGCTTTATCAATAGAAACTGAAATAACTTCTGATGTTCTGCGATCTTGCTCGATCTCGCTTATCATTGGTTCCGATTTTGCAAATTTTACCAAATCGGCAGTTTGCAATACGCGTTTTAAATCGTTGACAGATTCTTTGCTTAACTGTATTTTTTTAGATTGTATGGTTTGAAAAAGCATCTGAATTACTTCTGATGTTGTTGATTCCTTTGCAGGAATTTCAAAAACTTCTTCTATGTAATCCCTGATAACATCAGTCATTTCAGAATAATACGATTTTACATCGCCGTTTAAAACCAGTCGTTTAGAATCTAATAACTGTAACTTTTTAGTTACTTTTTCTAACGGTGTTTTGTAAAGATCTTCTTCGGTTAAATTCTTGTTCTGTATGCGTTTAACCACAAAAAAGGCTGCACCCCCGGCTACTAAAGAAAGTACGATGCCAAGCAGATATTTCCATAATTTATCGGTATCTGTTTCGCCACCAATTTGTGCTTTAATATCGTACATGGGTTGCTTTAAAGTATCAACCGTTACGTTATTCACTTTTATGTTGAACAAATCGGTCTGGTGGTTTTTACCGTCGATATAAACCGATAGGCGAGGAAGTACATATGCACCCGAATCAAACTGAATTAACGTGTATTTCTTGATTAATTCCATGCGTTTCCCGTCTAAAATGGTATCGGTTTTAAATTGTTCCAATACTTCAAACGGACCAATGTGTTGTTGGTTGGGAAAAACTACTTTACTGCCTTCGTTTGCTGTTGCTTTAATGGTTAAATTAAAAGCCGAGCCTATTTTTATTTGAGTTGAATCTACGGTTGATGTTACCTGGGCAAAACCTGCCAAAGTACATAAACTAAAAAATAACGCAACTACTATTTTATTCATATTATCGTGCTTTAAAGTAAGCCAATAGTTTTTTAACATAGCTTTCATATGTACCTGTTTTAATTACACCGGCACCGCTACGTGTAAATGTTGTTGTAAAATAATCTTCTAATTCCTGGTAATAGTCTTGGTAGGCTTTACATACCTGGGCATCGCCAGCATTTACATACAAAGCTTCGTTAGTTTCGGCATCCTGCATTAAAACGTAGCCAATGTTGTTTAAGTTTTGTTCGCGTTTGTCGTACACTTTTATGCCGGTGACATCGTGGCGCTTGGCTGCAATTCGTAAAATGCGGTCATAATCTTTTGTCATGAAATCAGACAGTACAAAAACAATTGCTTTCTTTTTCATTACTTTAGAAAGATATTCAAACGCCTGCCCAATATTGGTTTGATTGCTTTTTGGCTTAAAATTGATCAGTTCGCGAATGATCCTTAAAATATGCGATTTTCCTTTCTTTGGCGGAATGAACAATTCTATCTGATCTGAAAATAAAATCAGACCAATTTTATCATTGTTCGTAGTTGCCGAAAAAGCCAGTGTTGCTGCAATTTCTGTAACAATATCACGTTTAAAATCGCTGGTTGATCCAAAATCCTGTGATCCGCTTACATCAACCATTAACATCAGCGTTAGTTCGCGTTCTTCTTCAAAAACCTTTACGTAAGGTTCGCTGTATCGTGCGGTGACATTCCAATCGATTGCACGGATGTCGTCTCCGTATTGGTACTGGCGAACTTCGGCAAACGACATTCCTTTTCCTTTGAAAGAGGTATGATATTCGCCCGAAAAAATATGATCGCTTAACCTACGGGTTTTTATTTCGATTTTCCGAACTTTTTGTAAAATATCTTTTGTTTCCATTTTTTTGTTTAAGGTTTAAAGTTTTCTTTGTTTCAGGTTGCTGTAACTTGAAACATTAAACTTGAAACAAAATTTTATGGCACTTCAATTTCGTTTACAATCTTGTTGATGATATCTACGCTGGTAACATTATCGGCTTCGGCTTCGTAGGTAATACCGATACGGTGGCGCAGCACGTCTAACACAACGGCACGTACATCTTCAGGAATTACGTACCCACGACGACGGATAAATGCATAACATTTAGCTGCTGTTGCCAGGTTTATTGATCCACGAGGCGAGGCTCCGTAGTTTATGTAAGGTTTTAAACTTTCTAATTTAAATTGTTCCGGATAACGTGTTGCAAAGATGATATCAAGGATATATTTCTCGATTTTTTCATCCATATACACCTCTTTCACGGTTTGTTGTGCACGCAGAATTTCTTCAATTGATACCACAGGGTTGATAGTAGGGACGATTCCCGCTAAATTTTGACGGATTACTAAGCGCTCTTCTTCTAACTTAGGGTAATCAATCACTGTTTTAAGCATAAAACGGTCCATTTGTGCTTCCGGTAACGGATAAGTTCCTTCTTGTTCCACTGGGTTTTGCGTAGCCATTACCAAAAATGGTTTTTGCAGTTTATGAGTTGTATCGCCAATGGTGACTTGTTTTTCCTGCATAGCCTCTAATAATGCCGACTGTACTTTTGCAGGGGCACGGTTAATTTCATCGGCTAAAATAAAATTAGCAAAAATGGGTCCTTTCTTAATACTAAAATCGTTAACCTTTACGTTATAAATCATAGTACCAACCACATCGGCAGGTAATAAATCGGGTGTAAACTGTATGCGGCTAAAAGATCCGTCTACAGCTTTAGCAAGTGTATTAATAGCTAATGTTTTAGCTAACCCAGGTACACCTTCTAATAATATATGCCCTTGCCCTAACAAGCCAATTAGTAAGCGATCAATCATGTGTTTTTGTCCCACAATTGCTTTGTTCATTTCGGCAGTAAGCAAATCAATAAATGCACTTTCGCGTTCTATTTTATCGTTGATAGAACGAATGTCTGTCGTGGATGTTGTTGCTTCCATTATATTGTTTTCTGTATGTATTAATTTTCCTTACAAATTGATTAAAATTTATTTGCTTAACTTGTTAACAAATGGTTAAAATACATCTTCGTACTTTTGTTTTAAGTATGAATTATCATTTTCTTTTTATAATTTTAAGATAAAACTTTAATTGTGATAAACAAGCGCCTTTTAATTAAGAATTTATTGGCTCACCATACCGAAAACAGCTTCTTTGATAAAAAGCAGCAGCTAAACTTACATACTTTAGAAGGAAAAGCCAAATTTTTAAAACATGTTTGTTCTTTATCTAATTCAAATCCTTACAATCAATCGTTTATTTTGGTTGGAATTGAAGACGAGAAAAATATCATAATGGGGATTGATTTCTACGACGACAGTCATATTCAGAACCTTTTAAATGCCTATTTGGAAAATCCGCCACAGATTCAGTACGAAAATGTTATTTTCCCGCATCTTGAAAACGGAATGGTCGTTGGTTTGGTTACAATCTTTCCTAAAAAAGGGAAATGCTACTTTAAAAAGCGTATTTATACCATAGACCAAGGTGCTGCTTTTTCACGAATTGGCAGTATATCGCATCCGGAGTATCTATCGGTAAAAATAAATAATAGTGAAATTGTAGACAGTATTTTAAAGGCATCGGTTACCAATTTACAGAATACCATAGACAGTGTTTTACATTTTGTTACCAAAAAGCATCCCGACATGAAGCCCAAATATCATGTTTTTAAAGAATATTTTACACTTTGCTGGGCAGGAATCGAGAAGGTAAAAAAAGGCGAAACCTATTTGTCGCGGGTTGATATTGAACTGATCAACGAACAGGTAAAAATCTTTTATTCGGCATTGGATGAGGTTTCGATTGCTTTTACCGATGACGAATTTATTATTACCGAATACGTAAAAATCGGTTTTCGCAAAAACAACCGTTACATTCCGTTCAGCGTTCAGAAAATTATCTTTAGTGATTCTATGACCTATCAGATAACCTCTGAAATTATCTTTAAAACACCTGAAATAGACAAGCGACATTTGTACCATCTGTACAATTACTATACACTCATTTTAAATAAAATGTCGCAAAACAAACGCTTAGGCATAACAGAACAAAACGATTTGCAAAACCTTTGTTATTCGCTTATGTTGTGCTATCTTCACGGTTTTAACAAAGCCAAAGAGGTACTAATTAACCATAAAGAAATGTTTAAAAATTACAAACAACCTTTTTTATATACCTCTTTTAAAGAAGTTATGCGCATTCTTAGAAAACTAAAATACGAAACACAAAATGAGTAATACATTTGTAATTGGCGATATTCACGGTGGTTTAAAAGCATTGCAACAGGTTTTAGATCGGGCAGATGTAACCACTAATGACAAGCTGATTTTTTTAGGGGATTATGTTGATGGATGGAGTGAAACACCTGCTGTTTTAGATTTTTTAATTGATCTTTCCCAAACTTATTCTTGTGTTTTTATGCAGGGAAATCACGAAGAAATGCTTTTAAAATGGCTGAAAAAAGAAGACGATAACGAACTGTGGCGTTTTCATGGTGGCGAGGCTACTGTACGGGCATATCAGAATATTTCGTTATGTGTTATTGAAAAGCACATTGCTTTTTTACAAAAATTGAAGGAATATTATATCGATGCACAAAACCGTTTGTTTGTACATGCCGGTTTCACACATTTAAAAGGTGTTGCGTTTGAATATTTCCGCGGCATGTTCTGGTGGGATCGTACCCTGTGGGAAACCGCCATGGCTGTAGATGGTAATTTAAGCCCGGAAAGTGTGCGATATCCCCAAAGACTTAAACTGTATAAAGAAATTTATGTAGGGCATACACCGGTTATTCGTTTTGGTGCATCGGCACCCATGAATTTTGCTAATGTTTGGAATGTGGATACAGGTGCTGCTTTTACCGGAAAATTGTCTATTTTAAATATTAATACCAAAGAATACTGGCAAAGCGATACGCTGCCAAATTTATATCCTGACGAAAAAGGAAGAAACTAAATACAAAATTTTTATATTTGTCAAAAATATCATTAATTATGAAAAGATTAGTATTGGCAGTTTGCGCTTTAGTGGGCACAGCAAACGTACAGGCACAGGCTTTAAACGAAGTAGAATTAAACATTTTTAATACTATTGTAAATCAGTCGGTTGAAATTGGTTACGAGCATTTTATCGATCAAGATCAATCTATAGGTGTAGATTTGTTAATTAACGATCGTTTTTCTTATTACGGGCAAAACAAAAAAGAAGGAAAGTTTAAACAATTTAATACCAATGCCATTGCTGTAAATTACAGTTTTTATTTTGGCGGAAAAGAAGGTGAGCACGCATCGGGTTTTTATGCGCAACCGTTTTTAAAATACCGTTTTGGCGATTACGAACAAGATAAAAAAGTTGCAGAAGGTACGTATCAAAGATTTACAACTGATATGAACTCTTTTATTATTGGGGTTGGTGCAGGATATAAATTGGTTAAAAACGACGCCTTTACAGTTTCACCTTTTGTAAATATCGGCAGAAACTTTAAACAAGAAGTTGCTGATGAATTTATGGGCGTTGAATTAAACGCAGGTATTAATATTGGGTACCGTTTTTAATTAAAGATAAATTATAATAACAAAAAGCTGTTTCAATTTGAAACAGCTTTTTGTTTTATAAAGTTTTGATAATTATTATCATCCGATAAAGTTAAGAGTCTTTAAAAGTTTAGAACAGATTTTTAGACTTCACTTCATTTTGCTCAAAATAACAAGTTCTTTTTGTCATTCCGATGCTTCGACAAGCTCAGTACAGGCTAAAGGAGGAATCTTTTAATATAGAAAGATTACTTCGCCTATTCGCAAGCTTGGGTCTTCACTTCATTACGTTTAGAATGACAAAAACTGGACAAATCTTTATAGTATTAACTCTGCCAAAGTTTTAAACTTTGGCAGAGTTTTTTACAATATTCTATTTTAGTGATTATTTACCATATTTTAACCCGATTTTCAGGTGCTATGTATAATTTGTTGGTAGGTTGTACGTTAAATGCTTCGTACCATGCATCTAAATTTTGTAACGGTACATACGAACGGTAAATTCCTGGTGCATGCGGATCGGTTTTAACCTGGTTTTTCACATATTCGTCACGCGATTTTGTTCTCCAAACGGTTGCCCACGAAATAAAGAAACGCTGTTCCGGTGTAAATCCGTCGATTTTTTCTTGTGGATGTTGTTTTAGGAAAATCTTTAATCCGTCATATGCAGCAGTAATTCCACCCAAATCTCCTATGTTTTCACCTAACGTAAAATCGCCGTCTACATAAATACCGCTAAAAGGTTGCAACGCACTGTATTGTGCTGCCAAGCTTTTTCCTAATTTGGTAAACTGATTTAAATCGCTTGGCTGCCACCAGTCAACCAAATTACCATCGGCATTGTATCGTGCACCAGAATCATCAAAACCATGTGAAATTTCGTGACCAATAACAGCGCCAATTCCACCATAATTCACAGCTTCGTCTGCTTTGTAATCATAAAAAGGCGGTTGTAAAATAGCAGCCGGAAAAACAATTTCGTTATAAGCCGGGTTGTAGTATGCGTTTACCATTTGTGGCGGCATGCCCCATTTGGTTTTATCTACCGGTTTACCAAAATCGTCGAAATTCTTTTGAATGCTCCACGCAGCAACTGCTTTTGCATTTTCGTAATACGTTCCTTTTTCTGCCGGACTTTTAACGGTTAATTTCGAAAAATCTTCCCATTTATCTGGATACCCGATTTTGATGCTTAGTTTTGATAATTTATCTAAAGCACCCTGACGCGTTGCCGGAGCCATCCAAGGCAGATTTTTAATACGGTTCTCGTAGGCTTTCACAACGTTTTCAATCATTTCCTTTGCCTTTGCTTTTGCTTCGGCAGGGAATTTTTTCTCTACATACAATTTACCCAACGCTTCGCCTACAGAATTGTTGATCATATTAACGGCACGCTCTTCGATTGGGCGTTGTTTTTGTGAACCCGACAATACTTTGCCATAAAATTCCCAGTTTGCTTTTTCCAGTTCCGGTGAAAGTAATGACGCATTTCCGTTGATTAAATTCCATGTTAAGTAGGCTTTTAAGTCTTCGATAGGAGTGGTTTTAAGCAAACTGTTCATATTTGCCAATGCCTTTGGCTGCGATACCACTACCGAATCAACATTTTTTAAACCGGTTTTGTCAAAATAAGTAGCCCAATCAATATTTGATGCGATGCTTTGCAATTTAGTAACCGACATTGGATTGTAGGTTTTGCGGTCGTCACGTAATTCTACTTTGGTTAATTCTGCTTCGGATATTTTTGTTTCAAAAGCCAAAACCTTAGCTGCTTTTGCAGTAGCATCTGCTTCGCTGTTCCCTACGGTCTTAAGCATTCTCGCAACGTGTTTTTCGTATTTATTACGAATTTCTGTTGTTTCAGCATCTTTCAACAAATAATAATCGCGTTCGCCTAATCCAGTTGAAGTTCCGTAAACATAGATCACGTTTTTGTTAGAATCTAACGCATCAGAACTTACATAAGTACCGAATAAACCTGTTCCGCCTTCAAAAATTGTAGCTTGAATTAAGGCATTCACATCATCAATGGTTTTAATAGCTGCAATTCTAGCCAAATCAGCTTCAATAGGTTTAATGCCTAAATTGGCACGCGAAACCGTATCCAAATAGGTTTTGTAAAAATTTACCGCTTTCCCTTCATCAGAACTCGATTTTAAATCTTTGTTGTTGGCAGCTTCTTTCAGCATGTTCAAAACATCCAAATCGGTGTTTTTAGCCAACTCGTCAAAACTACCCCAGGTAGATTTATCGGCAGGAATTTCAGTTTGGTCAAACCATTTACCATTTACAAAACGGTAAAAATCATCACCCGGTTTCACGGTAGTATCCATATACTGTAAAGCGATACCGTGCGTTTGGTTGTCTGCTTCTGCCTTGTCTTTTTTACAAGATGCCAATGCCAAAACAGCCAGCAAACTTAGTTGCGTTATTTTTTTCATTAGTACAAAAAGTTAATTTTCTAAAATTAGTATAAAAAAACGGCAATTGTTACATTGCAGTTTATGATTGTTTTACCAAATCTTCACTCGGTTTTCTGGTGAAACGTATAATTTATCACCTGGTTTAATGTCGAATGCTTTATACCAAGAATCAACATTTTGCAACGGCACATACGAACGGTACATTCCCGGAGCATGCGGATCAGTCTTAACTTGATTTTTAATGGCTTCATCGCGCATTTTTGTTCTCCAGATCGTTCCCCATGATATAAAAAAGCGCTGTTCAGGCGTGTATCCGTCGATCAATCCCGGACGACCTTTATCTTGTAAATACAACTGTAATCCGTCGTACGCAGCATTCACTCCGCCTAAATCGCCAATATTTTCACCTAATGTAAATTTACCATCGACAAAAGTATTCGGAAGCGGTTCTAAAGCCGAATATTGATCTGCCAAAGCACCACCTAATCCTGTGAACTGTTTTAAATCGTCTTCCGTCCACCAGTTAACCAGGTTACCATCGGCATTGTATCGAGAACCGGAATCATCGAACCCATGTGAAATTTCGTGACCAATTACTGCTCCAATTCCACCAAAATTTACAGCCATATCGGCTTTGTAATCATAAAAAGGTGGTTGTAAAATTGCGGCAGGGAACACAATTTCGTTGTTGGTTGGGTTAAAATAGGCGTTAACGGTTTGTGGTGACATACCCCATTTGGTTTTGTCAACGGGTTTGCCGTATTCAGCTATATTTTTAGCAAAACGCCAACGCGATACATTTTTCATGTTCTCGTAGTAAGTTCCGCCGTTTTCTGGAGATTTAATTTCAACCTTTGAATAATCTTCCCATTTGTCAGGATATCCGATTTTCACGGTAGATTTACGAAGTTTTTCAACAGCACCTTTACGTGTAGCAGGTGTCATCCAAGGTAAATTGTTGATGCGGTTTTCGAATGCCAGGAAAACGTAATCAATCATTTCTTTTGCTTTTTCCTTAGCTTCTGGTGGGAATTTCTTTTCAACATATAATTTACCTAACGCTTCGCCAACCGTTCCGTTTACAATTTGCAATGCGCGCTCTTCAATTGGGCGTTGTGCAATGGCTCCGGTTAAGGTTTTGCTGTAAAAATCGAAATTAGCTTCATCAATAGCTGTTGTTAAAACTCCGGTGTTTTTGTTGATCAATGTCCAACGTAAATACGCTTTCAACTCATCAATACCGGCTGTTTTAAAAACGCTTTCTAATGTTTCCATGTATTTTGGCATAGAAACCACTATTTGATCTACATTTTTTAATCCTGCTGCCGTTAAATAATTGTTCCAGTTTACAGAGGGCGTTAGTTTCTGAAGTTCTGCAACCGACATTGGATTGTATGTTTTTCTACGATCGCGGCGTTCCACACGGTCTAAACGAGCTTCTGCCATTTTTGTTTCTAAAGCAACTACTTGTGCAGCTTGTTTTTTAGCCGAAGCAGCATCAATTCCTAAAAATTGTAACATACGGGCAACGTGTACTTCGTATTTTTGTTTTTTGTCTTTAGAATCGGCATCATCCGAAACATAATAATCGCGATCAGGTAAACCAATGCTTCCCGGAGAAACATACACCACATTTTTGTTAGAATCCATAGCATCTGCACCTACGTACAATCCAAAGAATCCTAAACCACCTTCGGGCATTTTTTCGGTAAGTAATGTAACAATATCATTAGTATTTTTAACCTTATTAATTTGATCTAAAGTAGATTGAATAGGTTTAATGCCTAACTTATTACGGGTGTCTAAATCTAAATAGGTTTTAAAAACATTAACCGCTTTCATTTGATCCGATTTTGGATCTAACTTCTTATTGTTAACGGCTTCTTTTAAAATAGTCAATGCATCAATATCGGTATTCTGGCGCAATTCGTCAAAACTTCCCCAACGGGTTCTGTCGGCTGGGATTTCGGTTTTATCGAACCATTCACCATTCACGTATCTAAAGAAATCGTCCCCCGGTTTCACGTTTTTATCCATGTATTCCAGATTGATTCCGTGACTTTCTGATGTTGCAGTCTGTGCCTGTGCTGATGTTGCAATCATTAGCAAAGTGGCTGGCAAAAACATAAATTTTTTATTCATTTTTCTTATTTTGATTAGGTAAGTAATTACAAAAATAAAAACATTACCCAATTAAAAGGCTGTTTTATAACTTATTTAACCGTCTTTAGCTAAAACGTTTTGTAATTTTGCTCAAAAATTTAAAGTAATGAAGGATCTTTTTTATCGTTACAGATACTTGTTTCTTACTATGGGCATTTTGTCGGTAATAATTTTATCATTGTTTTACAGTGCCTTAAAACCCGATAAACAACTGCCTATTTATACGCCTGCAATGGTAAATCCGGAATTGGTTGACAGTTTGGTGCAGCACCAGAATAATAAAATGAAGCACAAGATTGCCGATTTTTCTTTCCAAAATCAAAACAATAAAACCATTACCCAGAAAGATTACGAAAACACTATTTATGTTGCCGATTTCTTTTTTACAACTTGCCCGACTATTTGCCCTATTATGACCGATAATATGGTTTGGCTGCAAGACAAAATTAAAGACATGCCCAATGTAAAACTATTGTCGTTTTCTGTTACACCGGATATTGATACGCCTGAAGTTTTACGTAAATATGCCGACGAAAAAGGTGTGATGGACAGCAAATGGAATATGGTTACCGGCGACAAAAAAGAAATTTACTATTTGGCACGACAATCGTTTTTAGCTGTAAAAACCGAAACTACCGGTGAACTGTATGATATGGTGCATACCGAAAATTTTATTCTGGTTGATAAAAAAGGACGCATCCGCGGATTTTACGACGGAACCAATTTAGACAAAGACAAAAAAGACGATACTAAAAATGTGACCCAATTATTAGAAGATATTAAATGGTTGAGTGAAAGGAATTAAGTTTTTTGTATAGACCTCACAAGTTTTAAAAACCTGTGAGGTCTGAAATTCAAAAGTTAAAGTATTTATAAATCAGGGTGAAAAATGAAGGGAAATTCAAATTAAGTTCGGATTTCCTTTTTTAATAAGTAGATTTGTAATCTAAAATCAATCTAAATAAAAAACTATGACTCTTAATTTTTTAAAAAAGAGCCAGAAAGGAACCATAACTGCAATAAATATTGACAATGTTCCTTTAAAATTGATAGAAATGGGCTGCTTACCTGGCAATATTGTCGAGGTTTTGCAAATTGCACCATTATCAGATCCCATCTACATAAAAGTAAACGATTCGTTTTTAAGTATTCGTAAAGATCTGGCAAGAGAAATTGAAGTTGAACTGATATAACACTTAATGAAACAACTAAAAGTAGCGTTAATTGGAAACCCGAATGTAGGTAAAACTTCTGTTTTTAACGCGTTAACAGGCTTAAACCAGCATGTAGGCAATTATCCGGGCGTAACCGTTGAACGCAAAACCGGAACAGCTTTATTGGATAAAGATACCAAAGCAAACATTATAGATTTACCGGGGGTTTATTCCATTAACTCAAGTTCTAAAGACGAAGAAATTGCGCTGAATGCCATTTTCGATGCATCGAACAAAGATTTTCCCGATGTGGTGGTGGTGGTTGCCGAAGTAGAAAATTTAAAACGAAACCTGTTGCTTTTTACACAAGTTAAAGATTTAGGATTCCCTACCATTCTGGCATTGAACATGGCTGATCAAATGGAAAAGAAAGGAATTTTTATTGATGTACCTGCATTGGAAAAAGCATTGGATACTAAAATTGTTCTGGTTTCGGCAAGAAAAAAGGAAGGAATCGATGCACTGAAACAATCCGTTTTAGATTTCACTTCTTACACAACAAACCCCATTTTCGATTTAAAAACGATCGATGAAACCTATTTTACGTTTTTAGAGCATCTTTATCCAAATCAAAATCCTTACAAAGTTTGGCTTACGCAGACGAATGTTTTTCAGTTCGAAAAATTAAGTCCGGTTGTATCAAGCAATTCCAACGTACAGAAATCGGAAACCGCACTGAAGAAGTTACAGCAGCGCGAAACCATAAAGCGCTATCAGTTTATCAACGAAATTTTAAAGGATACATATAAAATTGATACATCAAAAGCAACGGATATCCGAATGAAGTTCGACCGAATTTTAACGCACAAATTCTGGGGTTACATTATCTTTTTCTTTGTTTTATTGCTGATTTACGGATCGATCTTTGAACTGGCAGCCTTTCCAATGGATTTTGTTGATGGTTTGTTTGCCGATTTATCAAGTTGGACAGGTGCCAATCTGCCCGAAGGAAAATTAACCGAACTGCTTGCCGATGGGGTTATTCCCGGGTTGGGCGGTGTGCTGATGTTTGTTCCTCAAATTGCCATTTTATTCTTTTTAATATCGATTTTAGAAGAAACCGGTTATATGAGCCGTGTGGTTTTTTTAATGGATCGCATTATGAAACCTTTCGGATTAAGCGGAAAATCAGTCGTTCCGTTAGTATCTGGAACAGCTTGTGCTATTCCGGCAATCATGAGTGCACGTAATATCGAAAATCCAAAAGAACGTTTAATTACCATGCTGGTGACGCCGTTTACAACCTGTTCGGCACGAATTCCGGTATATATTATTATCATATCGCTTATTATTCCAAAAACATATATTTTAGGTTTTGTACCGTTGCAGGCTTTTGTAATGACCATGATGTACGTTTTGGGATTTTTGGCTGCGTTGCTTTCTGGTTTGGTGTTGAGCAAGATTATTAAAGCCGACAGAAAATCGTTTTTTGTGATAGAAATGCCTACGTACAAAGCACCAATTTTAAAGAATGTGTTTTTGAATATGTACGAAAAAATAGTTTCGTATGGTGTGGGTGCCGGTAAAATTATTTTGGCGTTATCGGTAATTTTATGGTTTTTAGGATCGCACGGACCGAGTGATACTTTTGGAAATGCTGAAGAAATGGTTGCCGAAAAACAAATGAACGAACGTTTGACAGAAGAACAACTGGCAAGCGAAATTGCAGGTTATCAGTTAGAACATTCGTACATAGGAATTATCGGTAGAACCATTGAACCTGTTTTCCGTCCGTTAGGTTACGATTGGAAAATCAGCATTGCCGTTTTAACATCGTTTGCCGCACGCGAAGTTTTTGTAGGAAATTTAGCTACTTTATACAATTTGGGCGAAGATGCTGCCGAAGACGAAACCAAGATTATCGACAGAATGGCGAATGAAACTCGTGCAGATGGAACACCTGTTTACACTTTTGCAACTGGTATTTCGTTGTTGCTGTTTTATGCTTTTGCTATGCAGTGTTTATCAACAGTTGGTGTTACCAAAAAAGAAACCAACTCGTGGAAATGGACGTTTGTACAGCTTGTTTTTATGACAGCCGTAGCTTATGTTGCAGCATTAATTGCTTACCAACTTTTAAAATAAATTTTCAGTAAAAATACATCAAAGATTAATAACAGGGAAAACGATTG
>JBEBXJ010000041.1:0-18824 GCA_040391685.1 Paenimyroides baculatum | reverse complement strand
TAACAACTTTAAATTCCATAGTTTTGTTTACGTATTGATCGTAATCGCGGATTGGTTTCACATCGATTTGAGATCCTGGTAAGAAAGCTTCGATACCAAATACATCAACGATCATACCACCTTTAGTTCTGCATTTAACAAAACCGTTAACAATTTCACCTGTATCATGAGCTGCGATCACGCGATCCCAAGCTTTGATTGTACGAGCTTTACGGTGAGATAATACTAATTGTCCGTTTTTATCTTCTCTAACGTCAATTAAAACCTCTACTTTGTCACCAACTTTTAAGTTAGGGTTGTAGCGGAATTCGTTTAAAGAAATAACACCTTCAGATTTAGCGTTGATGTCAACGATAGCATCTCTGTCAGTAATTCTTACAACTACACCTTCTACAACTTCTTCATCACCAGTTGAGATAAACGTTTTTTCTACTAAATCTTCGAATTCTTTTAGGTTTGAAGCATCAACTGCATCAATACCATTTTCATAACTTTCCCAGTTGAAAGTATCTAAGAATTCTTTTGCGTTTTGTGTTTGTTCAGACATGTCTGATAATTAATTTGTATTCTGTTTATTTAAGGATTGTAACGAAGTTTTAAACAGAAGCTGTTATTGATTTATGTTTCAACCTTTTAGCACAACCCTATCACTTCTACTAAAAAGTGGTGCAAATTTACGTTGTTTTTTTTTATCTTCCTAAAAATCAATAAAAAAAGTCTGAATTAATATTCAGACTTTTTTATTTAGAAATTTGTTGTTAGGTTTAAAGTAACACCGTTCGATTCCGGTACGTATCTACAAACACCGCCTACACACATTAAACCACCGCGTTGACGGCCATAATTTACAGCTATACGGGTTGCGCCTTTAGAAAAACTTCCACCAACACTGTAATAATGAATACGACTTTCTGGATGTGAGTTACCATAATTATACATATCTGTAACATAGATACTAAACATGGAGTTAGGAACATATTCTAACAAGGCTGCTCCCCAATCACCTTTGTCTGTAGAAGCCCACATATTCTGCAACTGTAATCGAACTGATGACGTTTCAGAAAAATTATACAAACCTTCTGCAGTGACAATATCTGTTTTAACATCATTCAACTTTCCTTCTAACATAGGTGCATTGTAATATTGATTCATATACATTGCAATCATTTGAAAGTCAGATGTAAATCTTTTTCTTATTTCTACAGCAATATCAGAATAATATTTTTTTCCGAATTTTAGATATTCATTCTCTACAGTATAATCAGTAAAATCATATTCTGATTTCAATCCTGCCCAATAAGATCCATTAACTGCTAAATGTGTTCCATATTCACCCCCCAATGCACTTTCTTCAGCAAAATCATAATATAAATCATATTGCCCACCAATTTCACCAGCCTTACGAGATTGGTAGAAATCTAAATGGGGTTGAGCTTGATAAACATAGATATTTTGTAATGAAAAATCATACTGTTTTGTTAATGCCGGAACATAATTAAGAATACCTTTATTATATACATTTCCTGTAAAAGCACGTTCTGAATAAAATGACATATTTTCCATACGACGTAGGTTAACGCTTGATCCAAAATTACCCTCGTTATACCCTAAGTTAACCAATAAAGCATTTCCATCTTTAAATATCCCATCAACATAATTACCAGACTCCACGAGAATATCTTTTTGTTTATGAACATATTCGGCACCAAAGTTAAAACCACCTACACCTAAATTAACTCGTCCAGAGACTGCACTTATTAAATCATTTACTCCTTCATATTCTATTTCTTTTTTCTCATCTAACCTCCCTACATAACTAGCTCCAAATCTTAAATCAGTATTTTCTAATTTTAGTGCGTCTGCAGCATTGAACTCAAGATTGGTTCCCAAAACATAACTTTCGGAAAAATCAAATCCCATACCTACACGTTGCTTACCGCCCAACGCTGTTAAATCAAGGTTTTTTGTTAGTCTTAATTTAGCATTCATACCAAAAAGAGCATTATTTATCCCTAAAGCACGATCTTCCCACGAACGCAAAATCAAGCCACTTCCAAATTGTTCGTAAAAATGCCCTAAAGTAATATTTACACCATTTTCAATATCATTGTAACGAGCATAAATAGTTCCTATATTAACATCTTTTAAATCGGGGCTGTAATTAATTATTGCCTTAGGGTAGTACGATTCTATTTGTGCACCAAACTCCCATTTATTTTTAAAATAATCTACCTTAATATAGGTATTAGACCTTAATCTATCTTCTGCCTCTACTTCATCAATCTTAATCTTATTATCATCTAAATAATATTGATTATTTGATTCAATTCCTACGCGTATTTGTGCATAAAAGAAAGACGACGTTAATAACGTCGCCGAAAGAATGATCTTTTTCATTAAATTAGTTCTTAGTAATTTCATTTAATTCTTGTTCGATTTTATTTTCGATTCCAGGAGTGTAATTAGAATGTGTAAACATTACTTTTCCTTTGTAAAGAATCATTGTATAAGGTACATTTACCACATTTAAAGCTCTTTTAATATCTTGATTTGTATCTAACAAAACTTTGTATTTCCAACCTTTTGAAGTTACCATAGGTTTTACACGATTAATAGTCTTAGAATCATCAATAGAAATTGCCAATAATTCTACGCCATAATCTTTTTGCCATTGAGCATATTTAGTTTTAATCGCTTCTAATTCTTTAATACACGGTCCACACCATGTAGCCCAAAAACTTACAATTACCGGTTTTGATGAATTATTAAAATTTGCAACATTAACAGATTTATTATCTATTCCTTTTAATGAAACATTAGGTAATTTATTTTGACCAATTGCAAATGTTATAAACATCAAGCAAACAGTTACTAATAACAAACGTACTTTCATGATATTTTATCAGTTCTTTAAAAATTAATTTCAAAGCTAACAATAAAATAATTATCAAATATTTTTTTTTTCTTTTTTTTTTCTATTACTTTACGCTTTATTAACTAATTATTAACTAACATATTATGTTTAAGAAGAATTTTTTACCAGTTTTGATGTTTGGAATTGTGTCATTAGCTTTTGTTGGCTGTTCAGATTCTGACGATTCTACTGATTCTCAAAACACGGAAGTTGACTTTACAAAAGGAGAATACAAACAAAAAGTATTAGTTGAAGATGTAACATCGGCTAGTTGCATGTGGTGTCCTTTAGGTTCATTTACGATTGAAGAGTTGGAAAAATCAGAATATAAAGACAATGTTATCGGTGTAGGTGTACACGGTGATTTTAATGTGCAATATGTAAAAGACCCTTTTGTTTTACCAGGTATATCAAAACTTATGAGTGCAGTTAAACTTAAAGGCTGGCCACATTTAAGTTTTAATAGAAACACAAAGATTGCAGGTACAAAATTTCAAGAATTTATTCCAGTAAGAAAAAAAGAAAATGGGGAAGTAAACTATACTTTTGACCCTACTTTATTTAAAAATTTCTACACTAGATATAAACTTTTTTCAGAAGGTTCACCTATTGGAATAAAAATAGAATCAAACTTATCTGCTACTAGCGGCACGGTTAATGTTAGTTTAAAATTCGGTCAAAATATCAATCAAGAACTAAAATATCTTGTGTATGTTATTGAAGACGGTTTAGTATTTAAACAATTGAATGCTTCAACCTTATATGGAAACGACACAGGAAATTATAGATGGGAAGAAAATTTTGTTCATGACCACGTGGTACGTGCTACGAATAACTTTTTAGGGGAAACTATTGCAGCAGGACAAACAACTTCAAGCGAATTTAAAGCAACTGCTAATTTAACTTATGAAACAAAAGATCTTTCAAAAGTTAGTGTAGTTGTTGCGGTTTTAGATAAAGACGGTAATATAGTAAATGCACAAAAAGCAAAAGCTAATACAACACAAGATTACGAGAAAAAATAAAAAAAAATTTCAAAATCATAAAAAACTCAAACCTTTCGGTTTGAGTTTTTTATTTTAAAACCTAAACTTTAACTGCACGTATTCTGCTTTTTTTTGGTTGATATTTAAATTACTCACCTGAATACCTATTAAACGTACCGAAGTTTTTAAATCACTTTGTTGCAGCAATTCTAAAGAAGTATCAACCAGCAAATCAAAACTGCTGACATAATATGGCAATGTAAAACTTTTTGTCTGCAGCGTAAAATTGCTGTACTTTATCTTTAGGGTAATGGTTTTTCCTGAAAGATTACGTTTCTGTAATCTATGCGAAACTTCTTCGCACACATCTTTTAACTTGTCTTGCAAAGGAATGATCGATGTAAAGTTTTCGCCAAAAGTACGTTCTGCACCTATTGATTTCGGCAGTCGGTTTGGAGCAACCGCAGAATTACTGATTCCTCGCGCCAGCTGATAAAAATGAATGCCCGAATTTCCAAAATGATTTTCTAAGAAATCCAAAGGTTTTTGACGCAAATCTACACCCGTAAAAATGCCTAAATGGTACATTTTTTCACAGGTTTTTTTTCCCACACCAAAAAAGCTTTTAATTTCCAGAGAATCTAAAAAAGGGATAATCTCATCAGGACGAATGGTTTTTTGTCCGTTTGGCTTGTTGTAGTCACTTGCTATTTTTGCCAGAAATTTATTGATCGAAATACCTGCCGATGCTGTTAATCCTGTAGTTTCAAATATTTTTAGCCGGATTTCTTCTGCCATTAACGTGGCACTTTTTAAACCTTTTTTGTTAACAGTTACATCTAAAAAAGCTTCGTCTAACGACAAAGGTTCCACCAAATCGGTATATTCTAAAAAAATTTGTCTTATTTGGTTTGATACTTCTTTGTAACGATTGAATCTGGGTTTTACAAAAATTAACTCCGGACATTTTTTTATTGCCAGTTTGCCGCTCATTGCGCTTTTTACTCCGAATTTTCTAGCTTCATAACTTGCTGCCGATATCACACCGCGTTCTTCCGATCCACCTACAGCAAGCGGTTTATTTCTTAATTCGGGAAAATCAAGCTGTTCTACCGAAGCGTAAAACGCATCCATATCTATATGAATTATTTTTCGCTGCGCCTGATTCATTTCGTTTTATTATTCTTAAATCAATTACCTAAATTAAAGATTTTTATTTCTTTGTGGAAAAAAGAAATGTAACGGATGCTTTTTAAAATGTTTCCATACCGATTTTTGTAACGAGAACACTTCAATCCAAGGAATATCTCTTGAACGAAATGCTAATCCTAACGACAGCCCAAAACTTACAATGAAGTTCATAAATCCAACTAAAAATATTCCTAAAAAGCACCAGAACCAGGTTATTGGTGTTAGTTGAAAATCTGCACCGTATGCGCCTAATGCAATGTTTCCACTGACAAAAGTAATGTGACGGATATCCAGATTCAATCCCAAAAATATACCGATGGAATGTGTGCTTCCCATAAAAACTCCGAACCAGAAATTTGAAATAATTCCAGGCCATTTTCGTTCCAGCCAGCCAGCCAGTTTATTGGTTTTGTAGGCACCGATTGTCGATTTTAAAAACGGATTTTCCTGTATGCGGTAATACACCTGATTGTGTTTGTTTTTGTTGGATACGTTTCCTGAAATAATTCCCGACAGAAAAAGAAAAACACCTGCTATTGCTGCATGAAAAATTGCCATGGAATGCACCGGACTTGAATCTTTTAACAACGTATGCCATTTGGTATCGGTAATATTTATGCCGGTTACACTGTCTATCGTCCAAATTAAAAGTAACGCCACAGCAAAAGCCATAATAACATTACCTACAAAAGCGATAAACTGCGAACGGAACAGCCTTGCAAATAATTTGGCAAATGCACTGTGCTGTTCGGTTGTTGACGTGCTGTTTTTTCGACCTTCTTCAATTGCTTTTATTATGGTCGATGCCGTCATTGCGGGCTGTTTTGTAGCCAGTGCAAAGCCGCATAAATAAATTACAATGAATCCGAAAGCGTAATTCATGCTGTACAAAAACGCAAAACCAAAATCACTGGTATTTGCTTTAGACAAAAGCACTTTAAAAATACACAAGAAACCAACCACAAGTCCCGCACCTATTGAGGCTTTAAACATTGAAAAATATTCTTTGGCAGTTTCTGTAATGTAATGCTCGCCGGTTTTAGCCGTGTATTGTGTAATTTCGTACGATACCACTTGTGTACTTTCTGCAATTAACTTGCTGATATTATTTTTATAACAGTTGTATTCTATAAGTTTTAAAGATAGTTTTACAGTGTTTTCGATACGATCCTGATGTTTATCTACCACCAAGAAATCCATTAGAATCTTAATACGATCCAACTGTTGCCTTATACGCAACAAACTTTGGTTTACTTTAAGGGTAATACCGAATGTTGCACTGTTTTTATAGGCATGCTTTACCAGATCTACACATTGGTTGTACAGAATAACCATTTGCCTGTAGTTTAAATCGTTGGCATCTACAAATTGTATTTCTCCTTTGCGCAAACGACTTTCTATTTCTAGAAACTCGTTTTCGAAACCTAAAAACGGGCTTCCCAAATGGTTGTATTTCGGTATCATGTTTAAAATACTTGTTTCCATAGACCTACCACTCATTCGTTGGGTTAAAACACCCATAGCGTATAGGATTTCAGACAAAGCACCTTCTTCGGCTTTATCAAAACTGTAAATATCCTGAATCTGCAAAATTTCTACCAGTTCTATTAATTCTGCCAACGGTATTTTATTGATCCATACAAAATCGTTTTCCTTGTAAAAAACCTGATTTAAGGCATACTCCAATGTATCTTTTTTAGGCTGGTAAGGCAGTACTTTTGCCGAAATACGTTTTCGAATTTCATATAGAAAATCCGAATCCTGTAAAATACCGGCATCGGATACCATTATGTGGAACGATCTGCCCGATAAGATGTTTTTCAGATAGTTTGCCAGAATCGATCGGTGTTTGTCAAACTCTATCAAATGATCCAGCAGTTCACGCAAGGTAATATGCGCAATTGCTTTTGGGCTTTTTGGACGGAAATATCGTACAAGTTCATACAAAAAATACAACCCTTCCTGCAAAACAACCTGATCATCTACAATGTATCTTGCAAAGATTTCGTTGACATTTTTATAGGCAAACTGTTTTTTTATTAAACTCATAAATTCTTTTTTACGATATTTGGTTTTGAAGAGAACTACAAAATCAATGTTAGAAATTGAAAGAAAATTCAGCGTTAAAAGTACTACTTTTTTAGCGAACGCTAAAGAAAGCTACAAGATAACTCAAGGTTACCTGAATACCGATAAAAACAGAACCGTACGCGTACGCATTAAAGGCAACAAGGGTTTTATTACCGTGAAGGGAATAAGTTCTGCCGATGGATTATCGAGATTTGAATGGGAAAAAGAAATCTTGGTTAGTGATGCCAAAGCACTTTTGTTACTATGCGAAGATTTTGTGATTGATAAAATCCGCTACGTAATTCCGTTTGGTACCGTTACTTTTGAAGTTGATGTTTTTGAAGGTACCAACAAAGGATTGATTATTGCCGAAGTTGAACTGGAAACAGAAGATCAGCCATTTGAAAAACCAGATTGGTTAGGCAATGAATTAACGGGCGACGAGCGCTTTTACAATGCCTATTTAAGTAATAAACCTTTTTGTACTTGGGCTAATTAACCAGTTCTAACTTCACCTTTAATTTTCCTGCTTTTTTGTCGTGCGAAATAGCATCAAAGGCTTTTTTACTTAAATCGATTTCTAAACCTTTTGTAAAAGGTCCGCGATCGTTAACTTCTACAATTACACTTTTGTTGTTTTCTATATTGGTAACTTTTATTTTTGTACCAAAAGTTAAAGATTTATGGGCTGCCGTAAGTTTACTGCTAGAGAAAATTGCACCACTTGCTGTTTTTCTGCCATTAAATTTGTTGTGATAATAACATGCAAAAACCTCATCTTTAAACAATGAGGTTTTTGTATTTTTTGTATTGCTTGCTGTTTTACAACTTGTAAAACCAAGCAATAGTATGACAATGATAATACTATAACGCAAACTCATGTAAATCCAGACCATCTGGAACAGATGCTACTACGTTTAGTTCACTTTCCAGTTCTGTTTTCTTGTCTTCGTAATCTTCAGGCAAAACTTCAACTTTAACGCTTAATGTACCATGGTTTCTGTTTTGTGCTAAATCCATGAACGCTTTCTTGCTTAAATCTAACTGACGCCCTTTAGCAAAAGGTCCTCGATCGTTAATTTCTACAATAATTTCTTCGTCATTAGATAAATTAGTCACACGTACTTTTGTGCCAAACGGTAGGGTTTTGTGCGCAGCGGTGTATTTTTTATTGCTAAAAACTTCTCCGCTTGCTGTTTTTCTACCATTAAACTTATCATGATAATAAGATGCTTGTGTTTTTTCGTGTACTACTTCAACTTCGCTTTCTAAAGCTTCTAGTTCCGCATTTAATTTTATTAATTCACTTTTTAATTCG
Organism: Paenimyroides baculatum; assembly: GCA_040391685.1. Taxonomy (GTDB): domain Bacteria; phylum Bacteroidota; class Bacteroidia; order Flavobacteriales; family Flavobacteriaceae; genus Flavobacterium; species Flavobacterium baculatum_A. The sequence continues at coordinate 10,345 of JBEBXJ010000041.1, read as the reverse complement.
GCTTCTTTTTCGTTTATTTTAGAAGAATCTTTACTCAAATTACTAGCTGTTGCTATTTCTGCATACGCTAATTCCTTCCCTACAACTTTTACATTGTTATCCGTCTCATTGTTTTTTGTTATAACACTAAAGCCTGTTACTACTGTAAGTGTTACTAATCCTGCTAAAATTAATGAAAAATGCTTCTTCATAAATTGTAATTTAATTAAACTTCTTTTTTTCTTGTAAAGACAAGAGAACTCTTTTTTCTTTTTTATAGAATAAAGAATTGTATTTTAAAACCAGTTACTCCATGGAATTCTTGATAAAATCAAAATAGTTCCTAAAGCAAACATGATTGCAATTGATTTAAATTTCGCCTGGCTTGTAGCCGCTTTTTTATGTTTAGACCAACCAATTGTAATTAAAACTACTGCTATAATATTAATTAATGGGTGTTCTAAAGCATACAATCGTAACGTACTGTCTTTCATTGCAACCGAAAAAGACTGAACCATTGGAGATACAAAATAAAGTATGATTCCAATTAACAATTGTGTGTGTGTAAAAATTAAAGCTAATAACGATAATTTACGATCGCCATCTTTAAATTCTTTGTTTGATGTCATTCCGATAATTGCATTTATCGATGCTACAATCAACAAGATTAAAGCTAAATAAGCAATGTAAGAATGCGCATGTTGTAAACCTGTGTACATAGTTATATTTATTGTTGTTCGCGGGCAAAGATAGGCTTTTTTCGTTGCAAAAAACCACCTTTAAATTTTCACACAAAAGCAAAGATATTGAATTACAACAACATAGCAAAATTAATTGTTAAAATAGTTTTGTTTTTAACAATTTTTAACGAGACATGGTATAATAAAATTGGTAGGTTAATTTACAAAATTTTCATCAAGTCTGATGCTGAAAGATAAATTTGAAGCAGTGCTAATTCTTTAAAATCATTATCTAAAAAAAGTATTGTTGGGTAAATTTCTTGTCTGTTTTTTAAATAAAAATAAACTATTTCATGATATCCTGATTTTATCCCTTTAGGCATATATGAAAATTTTTCATTTTGATGTTTAATATCAACTTTTGTTTCTCCATTAAAGAAAATTACATAATAATCCTTATTCAACTTTTCAATAACTTTTTTGTCTTTAAAAGTAGTTTTTTGAAGCATTTTACAGTACTGGCACCAATCGGTATAAAAATAAAGCAGTATTGGTCGGGGATTTTCCCCAACCAATTGCTCTACTTGTTCAAAGCTATATGTTTGCAGTTTTTGTGATTTGCTTTGAACAGAAGAAATAAAAAATAATACTAAAAATAACTGCTTCAAATTAAATTGTCTAAAAATTATATCTAACTCCTAAAAAAGTTCTTATTCCTTGATTTGCCGCATATACATACGATGGATCAAAAACCAAACCATACGGATTATCAGACGTACGCATAGCATTTCCATTAGGATCAAACTGTACGTTTTTATCGAAAGGATCATTTGATCTGGAAATTAAAAACGGAACATTTTTACTTGGTGTCCAATTTAATAAGTTTTTCACACCACCATAAATCTGAAAATTTTTAAAGCCCTTATACGTTAACTGTATATTTTGTATGCTGTATGTTTCTGAATATTCCGGACGTGGATCCCATTCACTAACCAAAGGTAAACGCATTGGTCCGTATAAATTACCTGTATAATCAATATCTAAATTAATAGATGGTATGGTGTACGAAATTGCCCAGGTGCTCGAAAAACGTTCGGTAAGCATTTGACGTTGCTTAACTCCTTCTTCTTCGGTAGATACATCCATTAACGTTCCACCAACAATAAATTTTAATCCGTTTCCTAAAATAAGATCAACATTAGCACTGATTCCTTTTGATCTTGCATGTCCGTTTAAATTATCGTAAATAATTTGGTTTGGATTGGTATCATAATCAGGTAAAATGGCATTTGTAAAATAAGTGTACCAAGTTGATGCTTCTAACTGCAACACATTCGATCCAAAATACCATTGTTTCAAATAACTTAAATTTACGTTGTACGATTTTTCGGGTTTTAAATCTTCTAACACAATTACATCACGCGAGCCCGAAAGTGCAGCATGATCTTCGGTAAATAAATTCACCACTCTAAAACCAGTTCCCGCATTTAAACGTATTACATCGCCTGTATTTGCTTTGTATCTGTAAGCTACGCGCGGTGTAAAAATTGATCCATGATGATTGTTGTAATCGTAACGTGTACCTAATAAAATACTATGCTTTGTGTTGAACGAAATTTCGTCTTGTGCAAAAAAACCGGGCATTGTGGTAATCTCTTTTTCATTGGTTGCTGGTGTATTATCGTCATAAGAGGTATATCTAAAAGCAGCGCCAAACAGCATATCATGTTTTCCTAATTTTTTATCCCAGATTAACTGCCCAAAACCCACCTGCTGTTTTGCCATGTAAGGTGTGTTGCCATAAACCGAGTTTTGATCGTGATCAGCATACGAAAATGAGAAAAACATTTTTTCTGAAACAGGCAATTCATATGTTCCCATTAATTCGTATCGATTAGTGTAGATTGATTCTCCATAAACTTCATCGCCACCGCGGTAATTTTTATTCCAATTCATTTCGCCACCCCAACGATCTTCGTAAAAATAACGCCCGGCAATTGAAAATAACTTATTGCTTTTTCTGGTGAAATTCCATTTCTGGAAAACCGAAATACGATCTTGCAACGTTAAATCAGTAAAATTATCATTGTTTTTATCGATCGGATTGGAGTAATTAAAGTAATTTACACCCATTAGTAAATGGGTCTTTTCACCTACTTTTGTACTTAAACCAACATCAGTATTTACCTCTCCCCAAGAGGTTCCGAATACATCGGCAGAAAAAAGCGACGCGTTTTTAGGATTTTTAGTAATGATGTTGATTAAACCACCTACCGCTTCACTACCATATAAGGACGATGCCGGACCTTTAACCACCTCTACTCGTTCAATCAGCGAATTGGGAATTCCCGACAAGCCATAAACAGTAGAAAGTCCGCTAACAATAGGCATTCCATCAATTAAAACAAAGGTATAAGGTCCTTCTAATCCGTTAATGTGAATATCCCCTGTGTTACAAACGCTGCAATTTACCTGCGGACGTACACCATTTACAATTTGTAAGGCTTCAAAAACATTCGATGTAGGATTTTTCTTAAAAAAAGTAGGCGTATAGACCTCAACAGGAACTAAACTTTCCGATCGCAATACGGGTTTCATAGTTCCAGAGATAACAATTTCCTCTAGTGTATCATCATCAACAGAGTTGGAAATAGAATCTTGTTCTACCTGTGAAAAAGCTGTTTGAAATCCAATTAAGGACAATAATAAAAGTATGTTATGTTTCATTTAATTTTAATTTTAGACAAATCTAAAAATAATTTTAAACAACAACAAAATAAAAGAACTATTTTTAAAAATACTTTTATATCTTTGGGTCAAAATACAATATTAGATGCTTACCCACGCAGAAGAAAATTACCTAAAAGTGATTTATCATTTGTCGCAAACCGAAGACGAAGGAATTTCAACCAATGCCATTGCCCAGAAAACCGATACTAAGGCATCGTCGGTAACCGATATGATAAAAAAGCTAAAGGAGAAAAACCTGATTACACATGAAAAATACCAAGGCGTTTTTATCACCAAACTGGGCATGCAAACTGCCAAAATGATAATTAGAAAGCACCGTTTATGGGAAGTTTTTTTGGTTGATAAATTACATTTTAACTGGGACGAAGTGCATGATGTTGCTGAAGAACTGGAGCACATAAAATCGGAAAAGCTGATTAATGCGTTGGATGCTTTTTTGGGATACCCAAAGGAAGATCCGCATGGCGACCCGATTCCTAATGCAAAAGGCGAAATTCCGTACCGCGAAAAAGAACTGCTTACCGAAACCAAAATCAATCACAAGTACATGTGTGTGGGCGTAAAAGATACCTCATCGGCTTTTTTACAGTATTTAGACCGACAAAAAATTGCTTTGGGCAGCACGTTTACCGTTTTAAAGCACGAAAATTTTGATCATTCGGTAACTATTCTGTTTCAGGATAACGAACTGACTTTATCAAAAGTAGTGGCACACAATTTATTTGTAAAGAAGATCTGATATGTTTAATCAATTAGTAGCGTTTTTTGAATCGGTTGATCCGGTCTGGGCAGCACTTTTCGCAGGATTATTCACTTGGTCGTTAACAGCAATTGGCGCAGCACTGGTTTTTGTTTTTCGAAATCCGAACAAGAAATTATTAGACGGAATGTTGGGTTTTACTGGTGGCGTAATGATTGCAGCCAGTTTTTGGAGCTTGCTTGCACCGGCTATAAACATGAGTCAAGGCGAAGGTTTTACCAAAGTAATGCCGTCTGCTATTGGTTTTGCTTTAGGTGCTTTGTTTCTGTTTGGGTTAGATAAAATATTGCCGCATTTGCATTTGAATCATCCGGTATCAAAAACCGAAGGGGTTAAAACAAAAACACCTTGGCAAAAAACCACTTTACTGGTTTTGGCGATAACTTTGCACAATATTCCCGAAGGCTTGGCGGTAGGTGTGTTGTTTGGCGGTGTCGCTGCCGGAATTCCCGAAGCGACTATTGCCGGTGCTTTAACGTTGACAATTGGTATTGGTTTACAGAATTTACCCGAAGGTTTGGCGGTTTCGTTTCCGTTGCGCAGAGCGGGAATGAGCAAAACCAAAAGTTTTATGTACGGACAAAGTTCTGCTTTGGTTGAACCTATTGCAGCGGTAGTTGGTGCTTTGGCTGTTGGTTTTTTTACGCCTGTTTTACCTTACGCCTTGGCTTTTGCAGCTGGAGCCATGATTTTTGTTGTGATTGAAGAAGTAGTACCCGAAACCCAGCAGGGCGATAACGGTGATATTGCAACCCTTGGTTTTGTTGGCGGTTTTATTGCCATGATGATGTTAGACGTTGCGCTGGGGTAGATTTAAAAACACAATAGAGTCGTCTAATAGTAACACTTTCTTCTTTTAAAGTGTACATTAAGATTTATATTCTGACTAGTTAGTTATGTGTTAATTAAATTTAGTAAAACCTGAATTTATGTTTTGAATATTGATTTTTTTTGTAAAACAATGTTAATTTAAAAATAAATACGTTTTTTGTTAACATGATTTAAAACGATTCTTATTTATTAAAATAACAACGTACATTTTTTTTTAATTGATTTTTTATATTACAATTCTTTGACAAATGAGTGTTACACTTTTATTTATAAGCAAATACTTGAGCAATTGCACTAATTTTTTCTCTAAAATTGGGGTCAATAACTAAACATAATAATTATAAATTAAAATAACATAGTCATATTAATTTGGTATTATCTGGTAATTTTGTTACTATTTAATTCAATATTTTTAGTATTTAAGCTTCCGATATTTTTAATATACTTTGACTTCCTAAAATTGTAAAATCGTTTATTAAAAGTTTACAACTTAATTGTACCGAAATAGCGATATACAAATACGTATGCATGAAACAAATAAAACAAGAAATCCCTGCAAACAAATATAATCATCGTTATAAGCGTTAATTTTAAGGTTACAAAGTATAAATGGTTAACCCAAAGTATCCTTTAGAATGAACACGGAGTAAAATTTCCAAAAGTCTTTATCCTCCTACACTTAGATTTACTATAAATCTTAATCTATTTCCGCATAGTTGGCTTTAAGAATACAATATAAATTCTAGTTAGATAATACCCAACACAGTTTGTTGATCCCATATTGTGCTAATTCTTAAACAAGATTTCATTTCTGTTGGTATTTGGCGTTAATTTCAATACATTTTTAACTAAATAATTTAATGAAAAAGGCGTACCTCTGATTTAACTCTGGGATCTCTTCATCAAGTTTGTTGATTTTTTTTAGCACTACACACAGATTATTTATAAAATTTATTTCGTATTTAAAGGGAACTTCCTTTTTAGTATACCTTTCTTAACTCTTTTTCAAATATTTGATTAGGATATTTTAAGTTCGTTATTAAACGAATAAAGAATATATAATATTTACTGAAATGTAGATAAGTAGAGGATACGGACATAAAAATAATCATAAATTTACTAAAAAACACAACGAGATCTAGAGGTCAATTATATTAGATTATGAATCTATACTAAGTATTAATTATAAAAAAATAGGGTAACCCAATTACTAGAATTTCGCTATAAGTCAAACGACATCACAAAATGAACGTTCCTTTTATTAACCTAACTCTAAAGGTGTTTGTTGATAAAAATATTAGAAAAGTTGTTATAAAACAGACAATTACTCGACACGCCTTTTAAAGATAAAAAATATATATTTGTTTTTCTAAGGAAATTATAATTTTTCAATAAAATACCGATTAACTAATTCATTCTATAACACTAATAGCCACTTACTGTTTATTTCAAAAACCACTAGAAATGTTCTTACACAAAAAAATTCACCTAAATGGATAAAACTTCTCGTAGATTTAAAATGTAAATTATCAGCTCAATATTTATTTTTTAATTATTATTTTTTTTGCGACTTTACCCCTGTTTGTAAAAATTTCTACAATATATGTTCCATTATCTAAATTCCCAACATATATTTTTTCCTCATGCATAATTCTCATGATTTTGCCAGAATCATCATAAATTACTACTTTGTGTAGAAATAAATCATTTCTTAATTCGATATTTAGAGTATGGGATGTGGGATTTGGAAATAGATTAAAATTATTTAGAACAAAATTATCTGAAGATACTATTATATTGGATAAATCATAAACTCTAACTTGACCTGAATTATTACCGTTACCACTATTACGAGGTGCGCCAATTACAATTGCCTTTCCATCAGATGCTAGTGAGATACTACTTCCTGACAGGTCACTTATAAACTCGCCATCAATATCTTTAGCATTTTTTGTCCAAGTTCCTAAAACATTCTGATATATCCTAACATGACCAGAATTATTTCCATTTCCATCGTTATTAGGAGCACCTATAGCAACTATATCTCCTTTAGAAGAAAGCGAAACACTTGACCCACTCATATCATCCACTGCCTCACCATTAATATCTTGTCCTATCTGTTTCCAATCTCCTGAAACATTTTCGAAAACTCTTACGTTACCAGAATTCACTCCATTTCCGCCATTTTTAGGAGAACCAATAGCTACTATATCACCTTTGGAGGAAAGGGAAACACTAAAACCGCTATTGTCACCAGCAGATTTACCTATAATATCTGTACCTATCTGTACCCATTTACCCGCTATATATTGGAATACTCTTACATGACCCGAGTCTATTCCATTTCCATCATTTCGAGGAGAGCCAATAGCTAATATCTCCCCATCTGATGAAATTGAAACACTTGAGCCACTCAAATCTCCAGAGCTTTCTCCATCAATATCACTACCTATTTGTGTCCAAACATTTGAAATATTTTTAAATATCCTAACGTGACCTGAGTTATTCCCATTTCCATCATTATCCGGAGCACCGATTGCTATAATAGATCCATCAGAAGATAGGGAAACACTATAACCACTCCAATCATCTATAGCTTCTCCTAAAATAGCATTACCTATTTGTATCCAACTTCCAAGATCATATCTAAAAATTCTAACATGCCCAGAAGCGTTCCCTCCATCGCTATTTAAAGGTGCTCCAATAGCTACTATAGTTCCATTGGAGGAAAGAGAAACGCTATATCCTGACAGATTCCCCATCACTTCCCCATCAATATCTTGTCCAATTTGCTTCCAATCTCCTGAAATATTTTCAAAAACTCTTACATGGCCAGAATTGCTTCCATTTCCATCGTTATAAGGTGCTCCAATTGCCACTATATCTCCTTTAGAAGAAATTGAAACTCTAAACCCACTCTGATCACCAGATAATTCTCCGTCAATATCTTGTCCTATCTGTGTCTGGCATATTCCTATTATTGGTAGGAATATAAATAAAATTATTATTTTTTTCATAATTTGTAAATATACTATATTCATATCGTATCTGATTATTAAAATCTGTGTTTTTAAACATTCTTTAAATTCTGATAAGACATAGTTATAAAAACGTTAGATATTTGAAAATTCTTATTCTTAAAATAGAATTTAAGTAGGACTTTGTTGAAATTTAGATTAAAAAATACTCGTTCATGATTTTCTCGTCATGTTAAAGAACTTAGACCTCTTGAAAATTCTATCTATTTTTCTTTTTTATAGACTTTAATTATAAAACTAATAATTTTAACTTGAAAATATCATGTTATTAAACTTTGATTTATTTTAATTCTATTTAATTTATATAAAATAGTTTTTGGAACTAAATTCTTTAGAAAAAAAATCTTAATCCATTTATAAAAAGATATATCGATTAATATCACTACCCATCTACTTGAATACTTTTTATTTTCAATATAATCAACTGATTAATAACCAAATATAAAAACTTTTATTAATTCATAATAATTATTAAGAGATTTTTTGAATTCATAGATATTTCTGTAACAGAAATCTATATAAGTACATTGTTATAACAACTCTTTGTAGATTATAAAAAGTTGTCTCATACACTAAAAAAAGTAATATTATATTGACTTACAATCAAATACAAGTTACAAACAACTTACAAATTTTTCCTTAAAAAACTAGGTAAAATAGTAAAATCTGACAATTTCTATTTCAAGCCGGTAAAACCAAAATATCATATTGAATTGATTAGTCTAATTGTTTTAGCAGAGTTTAAATCGATAGGCTCTGAACATCAGTTTTTCAGAGAATTGAAAGACACATAATTATACAGAAAAATTGAACGAAGTGTTTATTACCACAGAAAGAGAAAATTATTTCGATTTATAGAAGAATTAGAATGACAATGGTTGAAAAATTTAATGAGTTTTAAACTTATTTTGTAGTAGGCAACATACCTTTGGAGATATACAAAATTACTCATTCTACCCGAAGTAAAATCTATAAAGAAGAGCATTGTACTATTCCCAATGAACGATTTTGTACTTCTCAAAATTTGCATTTATATACCTATAAACTTTCATACTGTTTACTCCATAAATGGTCTTTTTTTAAGTTTTTATTTGTCTGCTTCTTAAGTTCATGACATCCATTATTTGCAATACATAAAAACGCAACTATCAGATTTTTTTATACTTGGAGGTCGGGATGATTGGGACGAACCATTCCCCATTTTACTTGAATCCAAGTTGGTGGAGCAATTTTTGTTGAATATATATAATCATTAGAGGATTATTTGGTGTGTTATTATCCTTTGAAGTATCATCAGAAGAGCAGCAACAGATAATGTTATAATACATGTAAAAAGTAATTTTTTTTTTCATAATTATTAGTTTTAGAGTTTTAAAAAGTTTGATTTATTTTCTGAATAAATATACCTTATAATTCCTATGATTATCATTGGTATCTATCAAGTGAAATTCAACTAGATCTATTTGAAGCTGTCAATATTAGATTAAGTACTCCCAAAAGAAAGAATCAACACGATTATAAGCATCAATTACCCCTATACAAAAAAAACAAGAAAGAGAATTGAAACTCTATTCTCACAATTATATGATCAATTTATGATCAGACGTAATTATACTAAATCCTTTAAGGGATATAAAACCAGAATACTAACGAAGAAACTGCATTAACAACAATACAGTTATCCTTAAAGAAATCTTAATACATTAAAGTAAACGATTATTTAAAATGCGCAACGGGTATAATTACCAAATTTAAAGATACGATGAGCACAATTCCTTTTTATTAATAAAATGATCAACTAGAAATTATCTTCTTTAAAAATGTGAGAGTAAGCATCTCACCTATAAAAAGTAGGTTCTTTAGCACTTAAATCGCTTTAAATTCATTAAATTTTCATTTCTTTATTGTGATAGTACGTCTTTCAAATTTATACTTATCAAGACACAACTACTTTCAAATAGATATATCTCGTGAATAGTTATTTTTCAGTTAAATTAGGTTATTGGAAACTTGTTATAGATTTAACATGCATATTTAATTCTAAGACCACACTAATATTTAAACATAGTTAATTTTGCTAAATCAACTAAAAATAATCAAAATATGTTTCTACAAATGTTGTTCTTTTATCCACACCCACAATTGTTATCATCCCCACAATTGCCCTTTTTCTTCTTTTTAAAAACAAACTTTTTTAATAAAAAGGCAACTGCCATACACAACAATATATACACGATAACATTCTGCATAAGTTTTATTTTAAAGTTTTCAGGAAAAAGCTGTATCGGTTGAATACTAAGCTTTTA
>JBEBXJ010000040.1:0-19166 GCA_040391685.1 Paenimyroides baculatum | reverse complement strand
CCGATTTACAACGTCATATCCCGGGAGAACAATTGGAAGGAATGTTTGCAGAATACACCGAAGTGATGCAGCCGTGGCAGGGAGCTTTACCTTCGTTATTTGCAGCGACAGATGATTCAGTAAAAGGCGGTGAATTTTTTGGCCCTGACGGAGAAAAGGAATTTTCAGGTTATCCTGCATTGTCCAAGCACAGCACATCTGCAATGAAAGATGAAGTTTTAGCAAAAAAGTTATGGGAATACGCTGAAAGTGTAACAGGTATAAAATTTGAGTTTTAACAACCTAAGTCAGCAAAATATGCTCTGTACCAATTTCAAATAAATTCGTTAAGTTGAATACGAAAGCAAAAAGCCTTACGGAAATGTGAGGCTTTATGTTTTCTAGGATAATCAGTTTTTAAGGTACCCCTTCTTTGTTTAAATTGAATATGTATCCCGTTATTCATTACAAACTTTTCCTTTTAGACAGTCTAAATAGAGTAATTTAAATATTGGAAAATACACCTTAAGCTTCTATATGGTTTCATCAATTAACTCTTCTATGGCATCCCAAAGTTTAATTCTTTTTTCAAGTGAAGTTTCAGCAATTATTCGAACTTCTTCCCATTTTACAGGTTCATTATTACATAGATAATTAATCATTTCAAAAGCCATCGGACCATGTTCGTCAGCATCTAATTCAATGTGTCGTTCAAAATAGTAAATCAATTCTGATAAATCAACGTTTGGAAAATTTTCTTTAAATTCTCTTAAAAGTCCAGTAAACATACTAGGTATAAGATCTTCCCTTCCAAATGTAAAAGCAGAAGCAATTTCGTGCGATTTACCTCTTTGAATTACATCAAAAGTGAAAGTCAAGAATTCTTTTATGTTAGGATGTAAATTACTTGATTCTATTGCAGTAAATATATCTGTAGATTTTACGGAATCAAGGAATTGCTCAAGCGTACCGATACTGGTATTACTTCTCGTCATAGCTTGTAAATACATTTCAAAATGACTTGAGCGTTTTCCGTCTATAGTAAGATCAGATTCTTCAGCTAGAACAATTTCATTAATTAAATATCTAACTTCCGGATTAGGAGATGCAAACCAAGGGCTTGTAGTACATGTAAGCTGTGATTGCAAAGCTTTTAATAAAGACATAAAGTCCCATACGGCATAAACGTGAGTTTGCATAAAAAGTTGAAGGTGCTGTATGGTTTTAATCTTCTTATATAGTGAATGATGTATTAGTTTGTTTTTTAATGGTTGGATAGCAATGTTGATACTGTTTATAGAGTTCATTTTAATTTCATATTAATTATTTTTCAAAGGTAATTCTTGATTTATATAAATATATATTTTTAACAGATGAACATTTAAAAACTTGGTATGAATAGAAATGGTGCTTATACTAATGATAGCTCAATTGGATATATGTCCTACCAATCTTCTTTTAGGACAGTTTTATATGATTATACGAAATTAAAAAAGAAACCCTTTTAAGATTGCTTTCATAATATTAACTAAAATGAATGTCAATTATATCATCGTAATTTAGATATAGAAAAAGAGGCTGTAGCAACAAGTACCACAACCTCTTTATTAACCAAAAAAAACACTTATGAAGCCATAAATATACTGAACTTTATTGGTTATAAACTTAATGTAGATTAATAAAAATGCTTTCCATCGTTTTCTTGCTAAAATATTTATTTAACAATGAAAACATAATCCATTGGCATTAAATTTGTAAACGTATTGTTGAGAATAAACCGCAGCCTTGACATGTAGCAGGTATTCTTATTTTATAAATTAGGTTTTAACTTAAAGAAAATAAGTGTGGTTATCCCAAATTAAGCGAGTGTAATAACTCGCTTTTGTTTTTTACTCTAGGTTTTTGAGGGAAATATCAAACCTTCAACAAATAATAACAATACTATGAAGTTAGATTATGAGTGGCAGGTTGTAAAAGTGCAACAGTTACAATGATGATGTTTTACATTTGGAAGAAATTGCAAAGCTTTTTAATAAGTTACAGTTGGTGAAATTCAGTTTGAATACCAATGTTTTTTATAGAATTTATTAACAAAGCGATGAAAATCAGTGTTTTATACCAACGAAATTTTAATTAACAGCACAGAACATTTTGATTTTGACTATAAAGTCAAAGCAGACTATAAACTATCAAAGTTGTTAGCTAGATAAACTGTGCGTAACTATCCTCATTTAGGGTATAATTGCCATATTTTAAGAAAAATAACCATTTAATGGAATTTTTTTTATATCTTTGTAAAGAATTTATTGACAGGCTTTTGTATCTGCCTCTTCTGAAACAGTTTAAACATTCTTTTTTCTTTCTCAGTTTTGCTTTTTTCAGTTGCCACATTTTAATTTTATGAACATTTAGTTGGCAATTCTGAAGTTTTCAGATTAATGAAATAGCAATTATAGAATCATTTTTCCCTTATCGGTAAATAATAGTAGTTAAAAATACTGCGCTCTATTTTGTTTTTATGTTTTTCGTAATGTAAAATTCACAAAAACTTAAAGTGTTATAATTTTTTAATGCATTGTACGTAAAGCAAAATAATAAATAATAATAATTTTAATAAAGTAAAGCTGCAGTATCGGTGGAACTTTTAAAAAGTATCTTCAGTAATTTATGAAGGTATCTAAAATGCCTAAAGTAGGCAGTTAAACTATGAATTTTAAAGATTTAAATATAATTCCTCAAATATTAAAGGCTGTAAGCAAAGCAGGATATACCAAAGCAACAGAAATACAGCATCAAACAATACCGCATATACTTAACGGTAGCGATGTAATAGGTTGTGCGCAAACAGGTACAGGAAAAACGGCATCATTTGCAATACCTATCTTACAATTGTTAGATAAAAATCCAGTAGATAAAAAAGCAATTCGTACCCTGATATTAACACCAACCAGAGAATTGGCAATACAGATAAGCGAAAACTTTGAAACCTATGGAACGTTCTTATCCTTAAAGCATCTAGCAATTTTTGGCGGCGTACCACAAGGAAAACAAATAACTGCTTTAGAAAAAGGTGTTGATATATTAATAGCAACTCCGGGAAGACTTTTAGATCTTATTGCCCAAGGCAAAATAAAATTGACGCAAATTGAAATTTTAGTGCTTGATGAGGCGGATCGTATGCTGGATATGGGCTTTGTGAACGATGTTAAAAAAATCCTTACAAAAGTTCCCGCAAAAAGACAAACTTTATTCTTCTCGGCTACCATGCCACCGGATATTAGAAAGTTTGCACAATCGATCTTAAACAATCCAAAAGAAATAAACGTTACGCCGGTTTCATCAACAGCGCAAACTATAAAACAATCGGTTTATTTTGTTGAAAAAGCAGAAAAATTAGATTTGCTGATACATATCTTAGAAGATCAAACAATAAACCGTTCATTGGTATTTGCGCGCACAAAGCACGGTGCAGATAAATTGGCTAAAAAGCTTGTGAAATCTGGTATTCACGCAGCCGCAATACACGGAAACAAATCACAAAACGCCCGACAAAAAGCATTGGAAGATTTTAAAAATTCTAAAATCCGTGTATTAATAGCTACCGATATTGCTGCCAGAGGTATTGATATTGACGAACTACCACATGTAGTTAATTATGAATTGCCAAATGTACCGGAAACATACGTTCACAGAATAGGAAGAACCGGTAGGGCGGGCTATGAAGGTGTTGCGGTTTCTTTTTGTGATAACGAAGAAAAAAAAGATCTTAAAAACATTCAAAAACTTATAGGGTTTAATATGCCTATAGTTGAACAAAATATATAAAACAATATAAAAAATTAATTATGGCAGATTCTTTTTCCAAAAAAGAAAATAACAAGAAAAAAACTAAAAAATTACAAGATAAACAGCTAAGAAGAGAAGATCGCAAGGATAACAACAATAAAGGGAAAACTCTTGACGACATGATTGTTTATGTAGATGTGAACGGTCATTTTACATCTGTTCCGCCCCATCTTCAAAACAGAGACGCAGATTTAGCAAAAGCCAAAAGAGCGCAAGAGTCAGCAACGATTGATCCTAATGCAGATTTCAGCGGTATTGTAACCTATTTAAGTGACAAAGGTTATGGTTTTATTACAGAAGACAAAACAGGTGAAAATATATTTTTCCATTTAGGGCAATTAACTTTAACATTGGAAAAACATAATAAAGTAACCTACAAAAAAGAAATGACTCCAAAGGGATTCAGAGCAATAGATATTAAAAAGTAACACAGTAATAATTAATTAAATAAAAAAGAGATGCAAGAAGGCACAGTAAAATTTTTTAATGAAACTAAAGGTTTTGGTTTTATTTCACAAGCAAACGGTAACGAAGATGTTTTTGTACACAATTCTGGATTGTTAGAAAATGTACGTGAGAACGACGAAGTAACGTTTGATATTGAACGTGGACAAAAAGGTTTAATGGCAGTTAACGTTAAAAGAAAATAATAACAAACTGTTTGTTAAAAAATTAAGGGTATGTAAGCAATTACATACCCTCTTTTTTTAGCTTTTGGTGTGCTTAATATTTATACACAAATGCATTGACATTCATACCGGCACCTACCGATGCAAACAATAAAACATCACCTTTATTAATGTTGTGTTCGGGTAATTCTTTGTTTAAAATCATGGTAAGTAATGAAGGTATAGTTGCCACGCTGCTGTTTCCAAGTTTATGAATAACCATAGGCATTATGTTTTCTGGAACAGGGGTGTTGTAAAGCTGGTAAAAACGGTTTACAATGGCTTCGTCCATTTTTTCGTTTGCCTGATGTATAATGATTTTTTTTAGTTGATCTATGGAATATCCGCTATCGTCAAAACACTTTTTCATGGCATTTGGAACGTTCAACAGAGCAAATTCATATATTTTTCTGCCGTTCATTTTAATGAATTTTGTATCAGGACAACTTTGGTTGTTGTACGATTTTCCAAAATACAGATAATCTTTTTCTTTCATGGTAAAAGAAGCAGAAAGATGCGATTTTATACCCGATTCATCAGTGCTTAGTTCTATAATGGCAGCACCGGAGCCATCTGCATAAATCATACTGTCTCGGTCGTGAATGTCAACTACACGTGAAAGTGTTTCGGCTCCTATAACCAAGCAACGTTTTGCTATATCGGCTTTAATGAAGGCATTGGCATGTATCATCGCTTCTATCCAACCGGGACATCCAAATAAAACATCGTAGGCAACACAGAAATTGTTCTTTATTTTTAGAAGATGTTTTACGCGCGATGCCAAACTAGGTACTGTATCTGATTGGATTGTTCCAAAGCGGACATCACCAAAGTTATGTGCAAAAATGATATAATCTAATGTTTCGGGATCGATCCCTGAATCTTCGATTGCTTTTTGTGCCGCTATAAAACCTAAATCAGAGGTAACCTGATCGTTCTGTGCATAACGTCTTTCTTCAATACCCGTAATTTCTTTTAATTTATCGGCTATTGTTGCGTTATCTTGTTTTAGTAATATGCCACTTTCATCTAAAAAATGATGTTTATCAAAAAATAAATTAGTTATGGTTTGTGACGGAATATAATTTCCTACACCGATTATTCTGCTTGTCATTTAAACTATAGTTTCTAACTTTTAAAAAGTATATAAGTGTAATGTAAATATAATCAATATAAATATGTTCGGCTCTATTTCTTTATTTAATAATTTTACATGAAGATTAAAATTCAACAAAATGTATCCTTATCACAATAAAATAAAGCAACGAATTAAAAATGGTGAATTGATTAATTATGAATTTGTGGAGAAATACAAAAATATTAGTCCGTGTTTGTTGTTGTATTTTAGTACCGAACCTTTTGTAAAACCAATTAGGGAACATAGGTTTGAAGAGTACCGTTTGTTACTTGATGCTCTTGGTAATTAACGATTTTATTACACTATAAGGCGATTTGTTAGTGGTTTGTTAATATGGTGGTAACGGTGCGTTTTTTTTGAAGATATAGTTTTGTAGCAAATAAATTTTTTAAGCCAAAACTATAAAAATGAAAAATTTTTACATTTTAGCCGCATCTTTAGTAAGTGCTCTATCATTTGCTCAGAATGGGGTAATTGCCGGAAAAATTACCGATGGCAACAATCAATTTTCTTTACCCGGAGCTACAATTAAAATAGAAAATTCAAACCGCTACACCATTTCCGACCAAAACGGAAGTTACCAATTTCTAAATCTACCCGAAGGAAGCTATACTGTTTATGTGGAATACATTGGTTACTTATCTGCCGAACAAGAGGTTGTAGTTACACCAACGCAAACCACAACTGCCAACTTTTCAATGTTTACCGGTTCGGAAGAGTTAGAAGAAATTGTCATCATAGGAGATTTTCTTCGTGGACAAGCTAAAGCCTTAAACCAGCAACGTAACAAATCAAATATTACCAATATTATTTCTTCAGATCAGGTGGGGCGTTTTCCCGATGCCAATATTGGAGACGCATTGAAACGCGTACCGGGAATCACAATGCAGAACGATCAGGGCGAAGCGCGTAACATTATTGTACGTGGTTTATCTCCCGAACTGAACTCGGTAACCCTAAACGGCGACCGTATCCCGTCGGCAGAAGGAGATAACCGAAACGTTCAGATGGATCTAATTCCGGCAGATATGATTTCTTCTATCGAAGTAAACAAAACACTAACTCCGGACATGGATGCTGATGCGATCGGTGGTTCGGTGAACCTGATTATGAGAGCTGCTCCAAACAGAGAACGTGTTTCGGCTACTTTGGCAGGAGGTTACTCGCCTATACGTGATAAAGGAAATTATACCGGAGGTTTTATTTACGGTAACCGCTTTGCAGACAATAAACTGGGAGCCATATTCAGTACTTCATACAACAACAATAACTTTGGTTCAGACAATGTTGAAGCCGAATGGGATTTAGGAGATGGTAACCAACCTTATATTTCTGATTTTGAAATAAGAAAATATAACGTGCAGCGTATTAGAAATAGTTTTGCTTTGGCTTTGGATTATGAAATTAACCCGAATAATACCCTTTTTGCCAATGCAATGTATAATTACAGATACGACAGAGAAAACCGTTATGCCGTAGGGTATGAAGTTGATCCTGTTTACGATGACAACAATAACATTATAGGATATGAAGGAAACATGTTCAGGCAAAACAAAGGTGGTATTGCAGGCGGAAAAAACAAAGATACCCGTTTGGAAATTCAGAAAGTACAAAACTACTCTTTGGCAGGTGAACATTTACTGAGCCCTACTTTAGATATGGATTGGTCTGTGAATTATGCGGTAGCAAGCGAAGAAAAACCGAACGAACGTTATATTGAATTTGAAAATGAAGACCTTACGCTTATTTCGGATTTAAGCAACCCGAGAAAACCGTTAATTACAGCTCCCGGAGAAAACCTTAACGATTATACATTGGCAAGCATTTCACAAAGCAACGGATTTACCGAAGAAAAAGAAATAGGGGCTAAAGTTAACTTTCGTTTTCCTTTTTCGGTAGTTCAAGATCAGAAAGGACGCATAAGAACAGGGCTTCGTTTAAGAATTAAAAATAAAGATAGAAATAACGACTACTTTGAATACGAACCTGTAAACGGATTTGGTCTGGCAGATGTTCCTACTACTTATTTTGACGGCAAAGGATTCAATCCGGGGTCGCAATACGTTCCGGGACATTTTGCTTCGGCAGGTTTTCTTGGTAGCTTAAATTTATCTGACCCGTCTTTGTTTGAAGCAGAATCTGACCCGTCTGAATTTTTGTCTGAAAACTATAAAGCCAAAGAAAATATTTATGCAGCGTACATTCGTTGGGATCAGGATTTTACCGATAAATTCTCTGCAATCATAGGAGCAAGGGTTGAACACACTGCCATTGATTATACAGGAAATTACGTGTTGGACGAAGAAGAGCTGGTAGATCAGATCAATAACAAAAACAATTACACCAATATCTTACCAAGTATTACATTAAGATATGATGTACAAAATGATTTTATCTTGAGAGCTGCTGCAACTACAGCCTTGGCACGCCCTAATTATTATGACTTGGTTCCTTTTGTAAATGCAATTCCCGGCGACAGAGAAATTGTGACAGGAAATCCGGATCTTAAAGCAACCTATGCCTATAATTTCGATTTCATGGCTGAAAAATATTTCTCAACCATAGGTATTCTATCGGGAGGTATTTTCTATAAAAATCTAAAAGATTTTATTTATACATACAGCAATAATCAATACACCGCAACCAATTTTGCTGCCGATTTTCCAAATCAGTCCAATCCGATTCCGGCAGGAGAAAACTGGGACTTCATACAGAAAAGGAATGGAGATGCTGTAAATCTTTACGGATTTGAAGTAGCGTTTCAACGTCAGTTAGATTTTCTTCCCGGTAAATTCTTTAAAAATTTTGGTTTGTATGCCAATTACACCTTTACAAAATCAAAAGCGAAAGGAATTAC
Organism: Paenimyroides baculatum; assembly: GCA_040391685.1. Classification (GTDB taxonomy): domain Bacteria; phylum Bacteroidota; class Bacteroidia; order Flavobacteriales; family Flavobacteriaceae; genus Flavobacterium; species Flavobacterium baculatum_A. The sequence goes on along the minus strand of JBEBXJ010000040.1, from coordinate 10,678 downwards.
TAATGAAGATGGCGAAGCAAGAACCGGTTTAGGCTTGCCGCGCACCGCACCGCACATGGTAAACGGATCTTTGGCGTGGGAAAACAACAAGTTCTCTGCGCGTTTGTCTGCAAATTTTACGGCTGCTTATCTGGATGAAATCGGCGGAAACGAATTTGAAGACAGTTATTACGATGAACAGCTTTTCCTTGATTTCAATATGGCGTATAAATTCACACCAAAATGGCGCGTTTTCTTTGAGGCAAATAACTTAACCAATCAGCCGTTACGTTATTATCAAGGCGAAAGCAGCCGTATGAAACAATTAGAATATTATCAATCCCGATTTACATTGGGAGTTAAATATGATTTTTAATGAAGAATAGGCATCGTTTATACATATTATTTTTATTAGTCATTAGTTTTTATTCGTATGGTCAGGAGCATCCTGATCATACGCTTAATAAAACGGTTCATCAACATTCGGAAATTCAGCCTGCAAAAAACGGCATTTCGTTTTTGGCTATCGGTGATTTTGGTCGTCACGGTGCATTTACGCAAAAAGAAGTTGCCCGAGATATGGGTGCTATTGCCGAACTTTTAGATTTGAATTTTACCGTTTCGGTAGGCGATAACTTTTATCCTAACGGTGTTCAAAGCACACAGGATTACCAGTGGTTTTCATCATTCGAAAATATCTATACGCACCATTTACTGCACGAACCTTGGTTTGTAGCTTTGGGAAACCATGATTATGAAGGAAATGTTCAGGCACAGATCGATTACAGCAATATTTCGCGAAGATGGGAAATGCCAGGTCGTTATTTTGAACGATTGATCGAAATCGATAAAGGTAAATATCTTCAGCTGTTGGTAATTGATACCAATCCGTTTGTATCAAAATATCAGAAAGAACCTGAAAAATATTTAGGTATCAATGATCAGGATAAACAGAAACAAATGCAGTGGATCGAAACCAGATTAAGCAACAATGATCCTAAAATTGTATGGAAGATTGTAGTGGGGCATCATCCGCTTTACACAGGTGGTAAACGTAAAAACGAACAGGAAACCAAAGATACACAGCTAATTTTCGAACCAATTTTAGAGAAGCATAAAGTTGACGCTTACATTTGCGGACACGAACATGATTTACAGATCATAAAAAAAAGCAATAGAAACGTAACACAATTTTTATCGGGTGCAGGCAGCGAATTGAGAGAAACCGGAAAAACAGAAGGTTCGCTTTTTGCAGAAGCCGTTCCGGGATTTATGGCATTTACCTTAACCAACAACATTTTGAAAGCTTACGTAATTCAATCAACCGAAAAGGATTTCAAAGTAATTTATCAAACCGAAATTAAAAAATGAAAAAAGTAGTATATATTTTAGCTTTGGCAGCCGTAGCAACATCGTGCAGTTCAAAGTTGGCACCAGTTGCAAAAAATGCACTAAAGCCAACAATTGTTACACGGGCAACTCCGCATGATACCGATGATCCCGCTATTTGGATCAACAAAGCAAATCCGTCACAATCTTTAATCATCGGAACCGATAAAGAAGAAGCCACAGGTGGTTTATATGCCTATGATTTGCAGGGAAACATTGTGAATAAGGTATATCCTATGGATCGACCGAACAATGTGGATATTGCATATGGATTGATGCTGAATGGCAAAAAAACAGATATTGCCGTAGTTACTGAGCGCAAGAAAGATCAAATCCGTATATTTTCGTTACCCAGTTTAAAACCTGTTGATAATGGTGGAATTACAGTTTTTGAAGATTCTGAACAAAAAGATCCAATGGGAATTGCATTGTACACAAATCCTTCAAACGGAAAAATTTATGCGGTTGTTGGCAGAAAAGAAGGTGTTTCGGGTGAATATTTGTATCAATATGAGTTAACAGATACTAACGGAACTGTTACTGCAAATCTTGTGCGTAAATTCGGAGCCTATTCAGGTAAAAAAGAAATCGAAGCCATTATGGTTGATAACGAATCGGGCTTTATTTATTACTCAGATGAAACAGCCGGAATAAGAAAATATTATGCCGATCCTGCGAAAGGAAATGAAGAATTGGCATTTTTCGGTCAGAAAGATTTTAAACGAGATCATGAAGGTATTGCACTTTATAAAACTAATGAGAAGCAAGGTTACATTTTAATTTCGGATCAGCAGGCAAATAATTTTGTGGTTTATAAGCGCGAAGGAGAAAACAACAATATAAATGAACATAAAATGATTGCTAAAATTCCGTTTTCTACCATAGAATGCGATGGGGCAGACGCTGTTAATTTCAATTTTGGCGGATCATTTACCAACGGTATTTTTGTAGCAATGAGCAATGGCAAAGTTTTTCAGTATTATGATTGGAACATCATTCAAAAGGAAATAGACAAACAAGCTAAATAAATTTTGTTTGTGTTTTAATTAGAATAGGCTGTCTCAAAAACGAGACAGCCTATTCTTTTTATATGAAATTAAAAATTACTTTTTAATTATTTTGTAAGATGCATGCGTACCATCGGCAGCATAAATGTTAACAATGTAAAAACCGTTTGCAGCATTCTCCAGATTAATATTTTTCTGATTAGTTTTTAAGATTCTTTGTCCAGATGTGTTATAAATTTCAATAGATTTTACATCAATATCCGTATCAATAAAGAACATGCCTGTTGTTGGATTAGGATAGATCTTAACTTTATCTGTATCAAACTTATCTGTGCTTGCAGTTATCTGTTTCCATTCAACATTATCAACAACCAACACCGTTCCATGACCACCCCCATGAATAAATCTAATGGCAACATATTTATGTCCTGCATTTGCTGGAATAGCCGTTGTTGCATGAGATCCTACAGAAGGTGCAAATGGAGATCCAACAGCAGCGAAAGTTGAAAAATCAGTATTATCTGTCATTGTTCCAATTTGAACCGTAGTACCTGCACCATTTGTTGAAACTATATCAAATACCAATTGATGCTGACCGTCGATCGTAGAAACTTCAGGTGAAACCAAAATAACGTCGTTTGGCTGATTGTTACTGTACATTTGTACTGTTTTAGCAGCTGTAAGTGTAATAAAAGGCTGGTTAGGATAGTTTGCTGTCCAGCAATTTTCAGGGAATGTTGCAAAATTGTCAAATGTTTCTAAAAAGGTCTGTACCGCCGTACACGGATTAGCCGTAGGAATGTTTACAGTAACCGTTAGTTCCCCAAATTTAGAGGTATCTGCTACAGAAGTAGCACGAATAACAGCCGTTCCATTTGCTAATCCTGTAACAAGACCTACGTTATCAACAGTTGCAGAAGTATTTCCTGACTGTACCGACCAAGTTACAGCTTGGTTTGCAGTAGTAGGTGTAACAGAAGCTTCTAATTGCAAAGTTCCGTTAGCAGCAGTAATTGTTGCAGCAACATTATTTTGTGTAGTTACAGCTACAGTATTAACACTTACGGCTGTTTTGTAAATACAACGTACTGCATGACCTTGTCCGCGCATTGCACCGGCAGCAGGATTAGCAATTGTGGTACCTACGTAAAAATATTTACCACCTAAAGTAGAAGTTGTTGAACTCCAATAATAACCTCTTTGATCAACAAATGTATAATTTCCTGTAGAAGAACTTCTGTAACCCGAAGCCGGTAACTTTAAATTACTGGCAAATGCTGTTGCAGGATTGCTGATACTTTCTGCGTTTTTAATTCCTGTCCAATCCGTATCAGTTGGCATAACCCATCCGGTGCCTATTGCCTTACATGGGTCACAACCTTCTGTAGCCGATGTGTTTGCAGCAGAAACTGCCGACCAGCTGTCAGTAAGACTTCCGGCATCCCACCAGTCTGTGGTTGATCCGATAATGAATGATGTGCTTGCGGTTGTTAAACCCGATGGGTTGTTTGGTGTTGGAACAGTTGTAGTTGTAGAGGTTCTTTTTTCATGACCATCATTCCAACGCCCCCATTGATAAACATCTCCGTAACTGTTAGTATCGATCATAGAAGTAGCAACCTGCGTACTTCCCAAGTTTTGTTGCAGCCAAATGTTTCCATCTGCACCACGAACAGTAGTATGGGTTGTTGAAACACCATCATACGTAAAGGTCACACAACCTGTATCTCCTGGATTCAATCCCGGATCAGTACAAACTGTTTGTGGTATAGGTTCCCAATTTGCATCATCCCAATAAAATCCAGCCCGTGAAGTTCCCGGGTTACGAATTGCAAGTCTCGCTGTGGCAGGTACTGTTGTAGGTACTGTAAGAATTCTTTCTGCTGCAGGATCGTTATAAGAACTATTTGTTACATTAATAGTTTGTATGATTACAAATGTAGAAGCATCAGTTATATCAGTAATATAACCGAAATCTAAATTACCCGGACCAGAGTTTGCGCGTAGTTTAAATCTGAATTGATGTGTTCCTGCGTTAATATTGTTCACTTCTGGCATAACAACGATAGACTGTAAATTGGCACCATAACCAAATTGGTATATGTTGTTTGTACCTGATGCCGGAGTTGTAGTTGAAATTATTTGATTTGCACCCGTCGCCGTGCTAATGCTGTGCCAACAATCCGGAACCACGCCCATATTGCAGCAAGTTAATGAAGGGGCATCAAAGTTTTTGAAAAACTGCTTACTGCTGTACAAGGAGTTGTAGTATTAATAATAACATTTATTTCATCATATTTAGTTGGATCTGCAACAGAGGTTGCACGAATAGTTGCAGTACCATTTGTAATTGCTGTTACTAAACCGGTATTGTCAACTGATGCAAAAGCAGTTCCCGATTGTACTGACCAAATAACATTTTGATTAGTTGTAGATGGTGTAATGGCAGCTTGTAATTGTAAAGTCCTGGCTGTTGTAGTTATTGTTGCAGGAACATTGTTTTGTGTGGTTACATTTACTGATTGTACTGTGGCTGGTGTAGCAGACTCCCATATTACATTGTCGATATAGATTGCACTAATATTTCCACCCGGATTTAATTTTATGGCAACATATTGGTGACCTGTTGTTGCAGGAATTGGAATAGAAGTAAATGTCTGATATGTAGTTGTAAGATTTATCAGATTACCGACAGGCGAAAAGTTAATAACACTGGTTTGGCTGTCTACAGTACCTATCTGTAAAGTTGAACCCGTACCTAAACTACTCAATAATCGGGCATCGAATTTCAGGTGATAGTTTCCGTTTATTGTGCTTAATGGGGGAGATATAAGATAACGACCACCTGGTTGATTAACATTTCCCATTATTACCGCTACATTATTAGGTGTAGTTGTTCCATCGTCCGCTATATAAGCCATACCCGAAATTGTACTTGGTTCTTTTACAAAGCCCCAACAATTTATAGGAAAAAATGATGTTCCTACAGGAAAAGTAGAAAAATCTTCTGATAAAGTAGCAGAAGCGGTGCATTGACTATTTGCATTAACAGAAAAAAGACTGGTTAATAGTAAACAAAAAACAGCTATGCGTTTCCTGTTTAAGTAAAGATTATTTATAATAAATCTAAATAAAAATAACAAGTTGATAATTACGAATATTTTATTATAAAAGCAACAATATAATTATTAGCTTATATATGTTATAATAAAATTATTTATAATGATTTTAAATAGTTAATGTTTTTATTGTTTCGTCATAAAGTTTAGTGAAATTTATCGGGTTATTTTTTTATCTACCTAAAAAAAGCGCAATAAAAAAAGCAACCTGATTAAAGGTCGCTTATGAGTAATGTGTCCTCGGCGGGATTCGAACCCACATCATCAGAACCGGAATCTGACATTCTATCCTTTGAACTACGAAGACAATTTATTTATGCTGTTAAAAGCTTTTTAACAACAGTAGAAATTGTTTTACCATCGGCAGATCCTGCTAATTTGGCATTTGCCAATCCCATAACCTGACCCATTGCTGCCATCCCTGCAAAATTACCTTCTGTAATGATTGCTTTAATTACTTCTTCTACTTCAGCCTCAGATAATTGTGCCGGTAAAAATTGTTCAATAATCTTTGCTTGTGCCAATTCAGGTTCTGCTAAGTCGGTTCTGTTTTGTTCTATAAAAATAGCAGCTGCATCTTTACGTTGCTTAACCAATTTTTGTAACAATTTAACCTCGTCAGCTTCTGTTAAATCTGTTGCCGATCCAGATGTTTGTGCTAATAAAAGTTCAGATTTTATTGCTCTTAAAGACTGTAATGCTACTTGGTCTTTTGCTTTCATAGCTTCTTTTAAAGCTGCTGTTATATTTGCTTGTAAACTCATCTTCGTAAATTTTTTGAAGCACAAATATAATTAAAAAACCTCAAAAAGAAGGAGCTTTTTGAGGTTAAGGTAAATATAAATCTAATTAAATTAGTCTACATTGTCGTGCAAAAATGAATTGTTAGAACGTAACTGTAAATCGTTGTTTCGGTCTGCTGAAACTGATGTACGTGAAACATTGTTTGCATTATTTTGTGTTAAATCAACTCCCATGCGTTTGTAAGCCGGTTCCTTTTCCAAATCGTTGATTTGGTTGGTTGCCGAATTAAACTTATGGTTAAACTCTTTCATTTTACGTTTGCGTTCTTCTGCACGCTCACGTAAAATGTCGTTTATAGAAGTTTCCATTGGCGAATTTTCATCAACAATCAATCGTTGTGTTTGCGGAACAATTGTAGGTTCCTCTGTTCTAACGGTAAAAGAGAATGATTCATCTTCTTTAACAGGTTCTTCAACCGTTTGTTTAGAATTTACCAATTGTTCTTCAACTTCCATGTAATCACTTAAATCGTATCGAATAACTTCTTCTACTTTTTCAATTACATTATTTTCTTGATTACTGCTTTGTTGAACATCAAATTGAAATTCATTACCGCTTGCAGCAAATTCGTTTTCCTGTTGTTGTAAATCAAATGTAAATTGTTCAACTATAACATTTTGTGTTTCGGTAACCACTTGTTTTGGTTTAACGATAACAAATTGCGGTTCGTTTACAACAATATTGCGAATATCAACAGTTTTAACAGTACTTTGTGGTACTTCGATATTTTGCTGAACGTTCTGAGGCTGATTTTCTGTTACAGGACTGTTGTTTTGAACAGGCTGCGCCACATTTTGAACGATATTAGTAGGCTGAGTTTGAACTATTGTTTTTTTTTCAACCTCGTTGTTTGGCTGGTTTCCCATATCGTCGTCTAAATTGTAAACGATTTTTGGAGCCGTCTGAAATCCCGAATTACTTTGCAACGGTTGTTCTGGCGTTGGTGCATTGGTAAACGCAGGCGCATTGTTTCCTGATAAATCTGCAGTCGCCTTTTGCTCTTCGCCTAAATGATGAATAATTTTACTTTTATTCTCATCGTTTGCGTTCACAATCAATTTTTGTTGCTCTACATTAAAACCTGTTGCAATAATTGTAACCGAAATAGCATCGCCCAAAGCTGGATCTTCACCAACCCCCATAATAATGTTCGCATTATGACCTGCTTCCATCTGAATGTGATCATTGATTTCACCTATTTCGTCAATCGTGATTTCGTTTTCACCAGAAACAATCAATAACAATACATTTTTAGCTCCGGTAATTTTATTGTCGTTCAATAAAGGCGAATCTAAAGCACTCACAATAGCTTCTTTTGCACGGTTTTCACCGGTTGCTTCTGCCGATCCCATGATTGCTGTTCCCGAATTAGATAATACGGTTTTGGCATCTTTTAAATCGATATTCTGCGTGTAGTGGTGCGTAATTACTTCGGCAATTCCGCGTGATGCAGTTGCTAAAACTTCGTCTGCTTTAGAGAAACCTGCTTTGAAACCAAGGTTTCCGTAAACTTCGCGTAATTTATTGTTGTTGATTACGATTAACGAATCTACATTTTTACGAAGGTTTTCAACTCCGCGCAATGCTTGTTCCTGACGTACTTTTCCTTCAAACTGAAAAGGAATTGTAACAATACCAACGGTTAAAATATCACGGTCTTTAGCTAATTGCGCAATTACAGGTGCAGCACCTGTTCCAGTTCCGCCACCCATACCTGCGGTAATAAATACCATTTTGGTATTGCTGTCTAAAAACTGTTCAATTTCTTCGATACTTTCCAAAGCAGACTGTTGTCCAACTTCTGGATTTGCACCTGCACCTAATCCTTCTGTTAAGGTTAAACCCAACTGAATTTTAATAGGCACCGGGCTGTTGCTTAATGCTTGCGCATCGGTATTACAAACCACAAAGTCAACGCCTTTAATACCTTGATTATACATGTGATTAATGGCATTACTACCACCACCACCAACTCCAATTACTTTAATTACATTCGATTTGTTTTTTGGCAAATCTGGAGAGAATGCTAAATTTTCAAATACCTGATCCATATGCTGCGGTGTTTCTCTTTTTACTCTGCTTTATCAATAAAATCTTTAAACTTCTTTATAAATTTTCCAAGGAAACGGTTTTCAATGTAAGCTGATGTTCCCTGTTCCACATCTATCTGCGATTCCACATTATTTTCAGTTTGATCACTCGTCTGTTGCGGTTTGTCGGTAATGGTATTCATTTGAATACCTTTTGATTCTACCGATATGCCTATAGGTTCTGTTTTTGCCTGAATTTTCACAGTTCCCGGATGTTCCTGAACGTATAAACGACTGCGTGAATTGTTAATATCACTTTCCATCATTAAACCTACTGCTGTGGCATATAACGGACGAGAAACCAGTTTTGCCGATTCGCCCGAAATATGTTCGTTAGGATAACCAATACGCGTATCGATTCCTGTGATGTATTCAACCAGCTGTTTAATGTGTTTTAATTCTGATCCGCCACCGGTTAGTACAATTCCTGCAATTAATTTTTTGCGGGGATTGTCGTATCCGTACGCTTTGATTTCAGAAAAAACCATATCTATTATTTCAACCACGCGTGCGTGAATAATTTTTGACAGGTTTTTTAATGATATTTCTTTTGCTTCCTGACCTCTTAAGCCCGGGATCGAAACAATTTCATTGTCTTTGTTTTCGCCCGGCCAAGCCGATCCGAAACGTATCTTTAATTGTTCTGCCTGTTTTTCAATGATCGAACAACCTTCTTTTATATCTTCGGTAATTACATTTCCACCAAAAGGAATTACGGCTGTGTGGCGAATGATACCGTCTTTAAAAATGGCTAAATCGGTTGTTCCGCCACCAATATCGATCAATGCAACACCGGCTTCTTTTTCTTCCTGACTTAAAACAGCGTCTGATGATGCCAAAGGTTCTAAGGTTAAACCAGATAAATCTAAACCTGAATCTTTTACGCAACGCCCCGCATTACGAATAGAAGCCGATTGCCCAACAACTACGTGGAAACTTGCTTCTAAACGGCGACCGTACATACCTATTGGTTCTTTTATTCCGCCTTCTTCATCAACCTTAAACTCTTGCGGTAATACGTGTATTATTTCTTCGCCTGGTAACATGTTTAATTTTTGTACCTGCGCTATTAATTTGTCAATATCAATTTCAGAAATTACTGTTTCTGGTTTATCGCGCGTAATGTATTCCTGGTGATGAATACTGCGTATGTGCTGACCTGCAATTCCTAAAACAACATCATTGATTTTACAGCCCGATTCTGCCGATGCCTGCGCCACCGCATGTTGAATAGATTGTATAGTTTGCGTAATATTGTTAACCACACCACGTTTTACACCTAAACTTTTTGCGTTACCAATACCAAGAATTTCGAGCTTGCCATACTCGTTTCTTTTACCTACCATTGCAACAATTTTTGTTGTTCCAATATCTAATCCTACAGCAATGTTTTCTTTATTCATATCCTTTTATTTCGTGCAAACTACTTGCTCTGTAAATCTTAAATTAACGTTTTTGTAATAACCTATAAGGGTGTCGTTTTTAGAATAATGTACAAAAGCTTTGTAATTGTCAAACTTTTTCTCAATTTCTTTTAAATGCCCAAATTCCACCAGATAATCGTAATCGCGAACGGTTAGTATTATTGATTGGTCAGGGTTTATTTTAATGCCCGTTATGGTTGTTTTTAAAAATTCATCGTTACTAATGGTTTTTAATAAATTTGAAAAAACGTCTTTGTTTTTTTGTTTTAATTCGCCATAAACTACCGGCACGTGTGCGCTAAACTGGTTAGATAACGGCATTTTATTGCCTGTTTCGTCAATATAATACGATCCGGTGCCGTTCATTACCCTTGCCATTGCCTTTTTTTGAGTAACTTCGGCATGTAATTTTCCGGCTACATCAACAAATACTTCCGATTTTGCAATCATTGGATGCTTGTTTAGCTTTTCTTCGATCTTTTTTAGATTCAATTCGCTGTTCACTATTTTAGAATCACGAGGGAATGTTTGAATGATCGATTTTTCTACCATTTCCTGCGTAATAAAGTGATTGTTAGCACTTAAAAGCTTTACATCAATCTGTTCAATATAGCGTGCATTGTTTCGTTGGTTAGCAAAGGCTACCAAGGCAAACAGGGCGGCAATTACAAACGCCAAAAATACATCGAACCAATTGATTTTTTTAATCATTTTATCAATTATTTTTTTCTAATGTTGTTTTAATTTCCTCTACCATTTCGCCTATGTCTCCTGCGCCGATAATCAAAAGAACTTCAGGTGTATTTTCTGATAAAAAAGATACTAATTCTTCTTTAGGCAACAAAATTTTCGACGCCGATTTTATC
>JBEBXJ010000039.1:0-19598 GCA_040391685.1 Paenimyroides baculatum | reverse complement strand
CGCCCAACTGTAACATTGGAGCATAACCGCAAGCACCTAAACATTGTACGCCAACAACAGAAAACAATCCATCGTTAGTTACCTGACCTGGTTTTATGCCTAATTTTTCGCAGGCATAATCCATAACATCTTCGGCTTTGTTAATAGCACAACATGATGTTACGCAAAACTCTAACATATATTTACCTACCGGTTTTTGGTTGAACATGGTATAAAAGGTTACCACTTCGTACACTTCAATAGGTGTAATATTTAAAATTTCGGCAGCTTTATTTTGTAATTCAACACTTAACCAATTGTCATGTGCATCTTGCAACTCATGCAACACAGGTAAAAGTGCCGATTTCTGTCTTCCTTCGGGATAGTGACTAATCAGCTCCTGAATGCGCTCCATCAACGCGGGAGTGATATTAATGTCTTGATGGTATCTTTGTAATGTTTCCATAAATTAACAATCTAATTCACCAGCAATAACGTTCATACTTGAAAGGGTAATGATAGCATCTGATAAGCTTCGCCCTTTAACAATGTCGTTATATGCCTGGTAATAAATGAAACATGGTCTTCTAAAATGTAAGCGGTAAGGTACGCGGCTTCCGTTGGTAATCAGGTAAAACCCTAACTCGCCGTTTCCGCCTTCTACGGCATGGTACACTTCGGTATTTGGAACCGGAATTTCGCCCATAACAATTTTGAAATGGTAAATTAAGGCTTCCATATTGTTGTAAACATCTTCTTTTGGCGGAAGATAATAATCGGGAACATCTGCGTGAAATCCTCCTTCTTCGGGCATTTTATCCAAAGCCTGACGGATGATTTTCATGCTTTCCCAAACTTCGGCATTACGAACACAGAAACGATCGTAACAATCTCCATTTTGCCCAACAGGAATATCAAATTCAAAATCTTCGTACGAACAATATGGTTGTGCTACACGAATGTCATAATCAACACCTGCAGCGCGTAAGTTTGGTCCTGTAAAGCCGTAACCCATAGCCATTTCTGCATCTATAGCGCCTGCACCAATGGTACGGTCCATAAAAATACGGTTACGTGAAAGCATGTTTTCAAACTCTGTCCAAACCGCCGGGAACTCCGCTAGGAATTCGTCGATTTTTCTCCAGGCAGCTTCGCTCCATTCACGTTCAAAACCACCAATACGTCCCATGTTTGTCGTTAAACGTGCACCACAGATTTCTTCGTATATTTCGTAGATTTTTTCACGGTACTGCATCACATAAAGGAAACCTGTTAAAGCTCCCGTATCAACGCCCATTACCGAACTACAAATGATGTGGTCTGCAATACGTGCCAATTCCATAATGATAACGCGCATGTATTGTACGCGTTTTGGGATTTCGATGCCCAGCATTTTTTCAACCGTCATCCACCAGCCTGTGTTGTTGATAGGCGATGAACAGTAGTTTAAACGGTCTGTTAAAACATTGATCTGATAAAATGGACGGTTTTCGGCAATTTTTTCAAAGGCACGGTGAATGTATCCAACGGTTCCTTCGCCATCAATGATTTTTTCTCCATCCATTAAAAGAATGTTCTGAAAAATTCCGTGAGTAGCAGGGTGTGTTGGACCTAGATTTAATATAGATAATTCTACACCATCTTTTTTTCTTGTTTCCGCGATTTGTTTTTCAAATCGCTTTTCCGGAACTAATAATAAATCTGACATAGTATTTTGTTTAGCAATTAGGACCAATTCTTCCAAAGAAGCGGTCGTCTTTATCGGTTCTGCCTTGATCTTCTAACGGAAATTCTTTTCTTAGTGGAAAAGATTCCATTTCATCCATATTTAAGATTCGCTTTAATTGCGGATGGTTTTTAAAGATGATTCCATAGAAATCGTAAGTTTCACGTTCCTGCCAGTTGGCACCAGGGTATAAGCTTACAATACTTTCAACTTCCGGATTGCTTGCCGGTAAAAAAACTTTTACGCGAACACGTATGTTATCAAACCAATTATGTAAATGGTACACTACACAAAACTGACGGTCTTCTTCGTAATCCGGGTAATGTACACCACAAACGTCTGTTAAAAAGTTAAAGTTCATTGAAGTGTTTTCTTTTAAAAACTGAAGTACTTCAAACGATGCTTGTTTTTTAACTTCAAATGCCAGCATATCGTGCAGAATATGAAAGTTTTCTACTTTAGGAGCAAATTGCTGGCTTAAGGTTTGCTGAATGATTTCGTTTGTTAAGCTCATGTTATTTAATGTTGTATGAGTTTAATAAATCTTTGTATTCATCGCTGCTTCTACGGCGAACCGATTCGTTTTTAACGATGTTTTGCAGTTCAAGAATTCCGTCTAAAATCTGCTCGGGTCTTGGTGGGCAGCCGGGCACGTAAACGTCAACAGGAATCACTTTATCAATTCCTTGTAAAACAGAATAAGTATCAAAAATACCACCCGTACTTGCACATGCACCAACGGCGATAACCCATTTAGGTTCTGCCATTTGTTCGTAAACCTGACGTAAAATAGGTGCCATTTTTTTAGCAATGGTTCCCATAACCAAAAGCATGTCTGCCTGGCGTGGAGAGAAACTCATACGTTCCGATCCAAACCTGCCAATGTCATAAGTAGCAGCCATAGTAGCCATGTATTCAATACCGCAGCATGATGTTGCAAACGGCAATGGCCACATAGAATTGGCACGAGCCAAACCTACAACTTCGCTTAATTTTGTTGCAAAAAAACCTTCACCCGAAAAACCTTCAGGCGGTGCAACTTGTTTTATGTTTGATGGATTACTCATAATTAATTCTGCATTTATTCAAATTCTAATCCTTTTTTCTTAAACTCGTACAGTAAGCCTATAATCAACAAGAACATAAAAATGCCCATTTTATATAAGCCTTCCCAACCTAACTCTAAGAAATTTACTGCCCATGGGTACATAAAAATAACCTCTACATCGAACAAAACGAATAAAATGGCGACTAAAAAGTAGCGCACATTAAAAGGAACACGGGCATTACCAAATGATTCGATACCACATTCGAAGTTTACATCTTTATTTTGTGATGCTTTTTTAGGACCCAACAATCCGGAAACGATAATGGTTACAAAAACAAAACCCGCCGCCAGCCCAAGCTGCATAAGGATTGGGATTAAATCTAACTGATTTGATTGCATGTTGTTTGTTGCATTAATTTTCAAGTCTCAAATATAATTTTTTAAGTGCGTATAAAAAACCCAAATGTTTTGAATTGTTAAGGATTTTAACGGTTCGGTCTTAATTTATAATGATTTTAAATAAAAATGCTTGGGAAAATGTGATTTCTATTATTTTTAATGTTATTGTTCTTTTAATAAAAAATCTTTAAATTTTACTAATTATGAGTATGTAATTTTACAAAATCTTAATCGGATTTAGTTTATGCAGGCAAAATTATAATACATAAAAAAACACCTACTTTTGCAGGTGTTTAATTTGGAACTAAATATATGTTGTTAACTAACGTATATTATAAAACAACAACGTCAGTTGCGATTTTTCCTTTTTTTCCGTCAGATTCAACGTAGTTAACTACATCTCCATCTTTTAATTCTCTTGACTTAAGTCCAGAGATGTGAACGAAAATGTCTTGACCTGTTGTTTCGTCTGTAATAAATCCAAATCCTTTTGATTCATTGAAGAACTTTACTGTACCTGTTCTCATTGTAATAATAATAAAATAAATTAATAATGTTCAAAGATAAACTTTTTATTCTGTTTTCAAAGTTTTTGTAGTTTAATTTTATGAAAAATTACATTTCTTTAAAAATAATGGATTACAAACTAAACCTATATTTTGCACTTAAAAGTAAATAGCGTGGCATTAAACGATAACTGTTCGTGCTGTAGCCAATATCACTTACATTATAGGTGGTAAAATTTTGCTTGTTAAAAAGATTGTTTCCTCTTAATCCTAATGTCCATTTGTCGCCTTTTAATTTGTAAGTTGCTTCTAGATCTAGAAAAATGTGATTACGTTGATTTTCAGACAAATTACCGAAATAGTAATGTTCGGTTACGGCTTTAATATCAAACTGATTATCAATTTTATAAAAAAGATCTAAAAAGCTTAAACCGTTGGTATAGCTGTTTTCAAAATCGGGTGATTTCACTTTAGAGTAGTTCCATTCACTACCAATATGAAAATTAAACGCCGTTTTAAAGTTGGTCCGCCACTCAATATTGTAACGTTGGTTCGCAAAATTATTTTTACGAAGTCCCGAATTATTAATTTCGTTAAAAGATGTGGACATAGAATAATTTCCTTCTAATTTCACATTACTTTTTAGTTTTCTGAAATAGAAATTTGATTTAACACCTGCCCTATATGTAGCGCCTCCTCTTATAAAAACAGTTTCAGACAATGCACTGTTCTGATCAATTAAACTACTATTGGACAATACATTGCTTTGTGTACTGTAATTTAGATTGAACGAAAAACGGTAGCGGTTCAGGTAGTGTCGAATACTGTAGCTAAGATTTGCCATTTGCGAATCGGTCAGTTTAAACTCTCCTAATCCTTTTGAAAAACTTCTGGAAGATTTAAGCAGATAAGTATCATTTACATCTAGAAACGAAGTATTTGTGAAATTAACCATATAAGAGCCTGAAAAGATATGCGTAGGTGTTACGTCCCAGTTAAAATTTAAGGACGGATTTACATATAACGGATTCTGTTTCTTTTCTGACTGCAATGTTTTAAAACTGTTGAACAGCTGATGCGCTTCTGCACGGCCCGAAACTTTAAAGGTATTCCATTTCCAAGTGTATCCGCTTTTGGCATAAAAATCTCCTAAGGTAAACGAACTATCGGTTTGAAAACCTTCCGGACGAAGGGTAGCAGCATCATTAAACAATTGAAAAACCGTATTCATAGCCTCACTGGAATGTTCGTACCCTACTTGAAACTCAATTAAATCGTTATTCTTTTGCCTTAACTTAAAATCGGCTTCCAATCCGGCAAAAGTTTTTTCGTTTGTAATGTCATTGTTCATGGCATCAGCATCGAACGAAAACAGATCACCCATTAAATAATCGTCTATAGTATAAAACTGTGGAATTTTATTGGAGAAGTAACGTGCTTTAAGCAAAACCACATTTTTTTCTTTCCACTTGTGGGTATAGGTTATTTTTTGATCAACAAAGGTATTTTTGGTTTCCAGGCGTTCTAACGTATTAATGCCGTTAAAGGTTAAATCATTAAAGTTGTTTGTACTGCCCTGATTCCAAACCGAACTTAACTGCAGCATTTGTGTTTTAGAAACATCATAGGTAGCCAACAGGTTTATATACCCTTTTTTTAAATGACTTTTAAAGTTATTCTGCTGTGTATTTTCAAAATAAGTTGATCCAACACTGGTAACACTGTAACTGTTGTTGAAGGCATAATTTTCATCAAAACCCAAAAAACCAACCGTTTTTATTTTTAGCTTTTCCGTTATCGGAACAATGGTGCTTAAAGATATATGCTCTGCATTATTTATACGCGTGCGATGGTCTTTAAGCTGACCGGCTCTACTTCCACTCAGCCCCATGATCTGATAAAGCTGACTTCCCTGCCCTATAGATTCAACTTCGTAATTATTGTAAAACATACTTTCTAACGAACCTACCCTGTCCATGCCCACATTGTTTAACCCGAAGGTTAAAAAGTTTTTGTATTTTTTGCTGAAATTCATCAGATTACCCGAAACATCGTATCGATTCTCTGTAACCAAGCCGTAACCGAGACTGATATCGCCAAACCACAAATCTTTGTACTCTTCACCTACGGTAAGGTTTAAAGCCACTCTATTTGACTCTTCAACACCTTTAAGCAGTTTGTTGTTAGAATAATTGCGTAATACCTGCACCTTATCCAACGGTTTGTTGGGCATATTCTTGGTTAAAATACTGTAACCACGATTGAAAAAATCGTCACCTTCTACCATCACTTTTTCAATTTCGGTATCCTCAAACTTAATTTTCCCGTCTTTTTCAACGGTTATACCCGGTATGTTTTTAAGTAAATCTTCAACCACCACTTCTCGTCCGGTGCTGAAGGCTTTGGCATCGTAAACCAATGTATCACCCCGCAACTGTATGGGATTGTCTATCTCTATTACTAGATCTTCCAATACTTCGCTACTTTCTTCTAAAGTAAATGTAAGATTGTATTCTTTTGAGCTTTTGGTGATATTTAAAGGCTGTTGTTGTTTTTCGAAACCCATTTTATTTACCTCAACAACAAAACTGCCTTCGCTTTCGGTATTAATCGAAAAGGTCCCCTTTGCATTGGTAAAGCCGAACTGTAAAATATTATCGGATGCATCTTTTATTAAAACAGAAACGTTCGGTATTGGTTCTTTTGCATTAGAAACTACTGTACCCTTACAAACAGTTTGTGCGTTTAAGGAAACGGTTGTGAAAAATATAAATAATATAGTGGAGAGTGTTTTTGGCATGTAAGGTTTTATAATTTATTTATTATTAGCTTCTTCTTCCCATTCGTATATGCGTTCTAAACCAGACCTACCTAAAATAGTAGTAGTTACTTTAATATTCCGATCGTTTTGAGAAGCTTCGAATGCATCGAAAGCCTCTTTTGCCATTGCAAAATATTCCTGTAAAGTCATTTTTTTTGAATTAAATGAAGGAAAAGGAGTTTCTTCGGTTAACTTTTCTATTTTTTCCAATTTAAATATCACGCTTTGGTCTTTATCTGTAGCTTCAAGAATCAGTCCTGGTAAACCGTACCATTTCCAAGGACCGGCATTTATAGGTATTTCCGGAGCAAACCAAGCTTCAAAAGTATTTCCTCTAAAACTTGTGGTAGCTTTATAACAGGTGAAGCTTTGAATTTGTTTGGTTTCGTTTGTTATTTGCCATGAATAGTTTATTTCGTCGGTAACCAAAAAAATCTTTTTACGAATGTCTTTAATCATTTCAATTTTATTGGTTACATGGTCTACTTTTATATACTCATCGGGAAACTTACTATAATCTATAGAACCACTTCCTCCCTCCCATACTGTAGCTCCATACTCATTTATATAAGTGGTGTCTTTAATTACTTTTATTGGAACAGTAGATGCCATTATAGTTTGCATTACTGTTGGTTGATTTTCTTTTACATACAAAACAGCATCTCTTTTAAGATTGCCTTCAAAACGTTTATAAGTAATTTTGTAATCGTTTGTTTGCGCTAGCATTATTTGGCAGCAAATCAACAACGCAAGAAGATATAATTTCTTCATCATTTATTTTTTACAGTTTTATCTTAACATTTTAAATATATAATATTTTTACTGCTTTAACCTATTTCTCTTCCCATTCAAATATTTTTTCTAGCCCACTACGTTTATAATCGGTTGTTACAGTTGTATTTCGATCTAAACTACCACCTAGCGGATTTCCAAAAAATTCTTCTTTTTCAATAATGTAGTCTTTTAAGGAAATACTCTTAAGCTTATCTTTTGGAAAGGGAATATCTTCCATTAGTTTTTCAATTTTTTCTAAAAGATAAATCTCTTTTTTCTCCACATCATAGGCTTCTACAATTAACCCGGGTAAACCATACCATTTCCATGGTCCGACATTTAACGGAATGTCGGGTGTAAACCACGCTTCGTATTTATTACCTCTAAAAGTCGTAGTTGCCTTATAACAGGTATATTCTTTAATTTTTTTAGTTTCTGATGTAATCTCCCAAGTATAATTCAACAAATCATCGGTAATTAAAAAACTTCTTTTTGTGCCTATATAATCTATTGCAATGTTCAGTTTCTTTTTTTGATCCACCATTAAGTAATGATCAGGAAACACTCTGTAATCAAAAGGTTTACCAGTACCACTGCCTCCTTTTATTACAACAGCGTCATTATTTGTACTTTTTGGAAGTTCAGTAGGTATTTGCTCTTCTAAAACCATTGTTGAAGCCATAATTCTATGCATAAAGGTTGGCTGGTTTTCTTTTACATATAGGATTGCATCACGTTTTAGTTTATCTCCATAAGAAATAAACTGCTTATACGTTATTTTATAATCATTGGTTTGTGTTTGTGCAACAAATATTTGACAACTAAACAGAAGTACTAAAAGGAAGATGTTTTTCATTTTTAATAGTTTTAAAAATCTGTAGACTAAATATAGTAAAAAACTTATTTATCTTTTTCATGTTCCCATTCATAAATGAGTTCCGCACCGTAACGTTTTTTCACCTCTCTTCTAATGGTCGTTTCACGATCTGTAAATACGGGTTGATCTACAATCTCATCGCGCATTGCAACGAACTGCTGCATGGTAACTTTCTCAACGATTGTAATTGTTACCAGACTTGAAAGATCTTTATTGAGCTTATTACTTTTCTGAAATTCTATTTTTAAAGCTGTATAATTATTGCGTTTATCTACATCATGCGCCTCTATGATCAAACCAGGTAATCCATGAAGTTTCCAAGGTCCGTACGGATAAGGAACAGAGGGTGCATACCAAGCTTCCCACTCAACTCCCCTAAAACGGGTAGTAGCTTTGAAACATTCTATGCCGCTGATTATCTTTTTCTCTTGTGTCAGTTTCCAATTTTGCTGAACTTTGTCAGTAATAAGTGCATAACGGTCTTTAATGACCGGCTGTATGAACTGGACTGTGTTGCCGTCACGGCTAAATTTGTAAAACGTATTGTTTTTTACTTCGCCAATGTAGCGAAAACTTTTACTGTTGCTGCCTTCATTTATCTTTTCTTGCTCTTTCTGCCATTTTTCATTTTCAATTACAGACTGTTTATATTGGGTGAGCATATCGTCTTCGTAGAGCGATCCACTATCATTCGCATATAGAAAAGCTGTACGTTCAATAGGTTTTGAATAGTCAAAAATTTGATTGTAAACCACATACAAATCGTTTTCTTGGACGCGTACATTAAAACATACCATCATAAAAAATAGTACTCTATACATTTATATTAAAATGAGTTTTATTTGGTAACTTGTTCTTCCCATTCGTAAATAAGCTCTATACCATTTCTTGGTGCTTTTTTTCTGGTATACGTACCTCTACCTTCAAAAACAGCATTAAAGGCATTTGTTCTTGCCTCTTCGTCTTCGATAATAAACTGCTTTACAGTTAATTTTTTTAAATTCTTTTTATTTAGATCACTAACTTCGTTAATAATATTTGTATCATAAATAGTTTCTATTTTTTCGATATTATAAACATATTTTTTAGTTTCATCATTAATCTGTAAAATAAGACCCGGTAAACCTCTAAACTTCCATGGTCCAGAGAAAAATGAAATATCTGGTGTAAACCATGCTTCCCAATTTCTTCCTCTAAAATTACATGTAGCTTTAATAGCTTTATAGTTATTAATTGTTTTAGTTTCATTACTAATTTTCCAATCCTGCCCCTTGTTTACATCTATTACATTTACGTATACATTTCCCAAAAGCTTTAATTCTTGTATGGTATCATTTGAAATTATAAAATATTTATCAATACCAGCTTTAGGTTTT
The DNA here is from genome assembly GCA_040391685.1 of Paenimyroides baculatum. Classification (GTDB taxonomy): domain Bacteria; phylum Bacteroidota; class Bacteroidia; order Flavobacteriales; family Flavobacteriaceae; genus Flavobacterium; species Flavobacterium baculatum_A. The sequence continues at coordinate 10,092 of JBEBXJ010000039.1, read as the reverse complement.
ATAAGTATTTTTTTTTCGCCATTTACTTCTTCATTCAATTGCTTTTGAGTTGTATAATCTTCTTTGTAAATAGTTTGGTTTGTTTTTATATTAAATAAAAGATACGCATTTAAGGTATTTGGTATGGCAGTATTATTATATATGTTATAAGTTATTTTATAATATTCTTGACCAAAAAAACTTACTGACATAAATAAAAAAAACAGTGTTAAATATTTTTTCATAAAAAGAGTTTTTAATTTAATTAAACAAAGATTCAAGTAAAGTCCTGAATCTTTGTGAATTTAAAATTTAACTATATAATTAACCATAATTAATGCTTTCATCACCAATTCTTCCATCAGGATATAATGCTTCAAATTCTAACATTAATTGAGCACCATATGCATAACAACCTCCTAATGTAGGTGTGTTAGTCTCATGATAAACATAATCAAGAACATCTCCAGATCCATCATAAACAGCAAAGAAAACTCTACATGGGGCGAACTCTTCTACCGCAGGTTCAAAATCTTGTTTTTCAACAACTACCTTGTTACTTGCAAAACCACTTCCCGCAAAAGCTACGCAAGCCAATGCACTAAATACTAATTTACGCATAATTTTTTAGTTTTATTAATTGCCCCATTTAATAATAGAATAAGGACTTGGGCTTGGTTAATTGCGTCCTTTTTTTCTAAATCAGTTAAAGTCGTTGAATAGAAATAAGACTTTGGCTGGCAGTTTTTCTTTGGGTGCACCAACCTTTCCCGCAACAGTTTTAAATATTCGCGACTATCTTCTATACTGTATATTAATTCTCTTTTTCAATAACTTTTATTATCATAACATTTAAAACTGCATTTGCAGGACTTATAGTATATCCTTGAACATACGAAACAATTTTCCTTGTATTCCAGTCATCATCATTCCCGTCATTGTTCTGTACCCGTCATTGTTCTGTATATGTATGCTTTGTAAGTTTATCACATCGCTTAATATATTTTTTTCTGATGTTGTAATAAAATTATCGTTTTGTATGGTTTGATTTAATACTAACAAATCAGTAGTTGTATTGGTATTTAGAATGTTTACCACATAATTTTTAACAGAGGTTTTTATACTTAAGTTTAATAACACTGTAACCGGATCTTGTAAGATCGCTTCAATATCAGCTGCCAAAGGTGTACGGTAGTTTTCATCAACTAAAGCAGTAAAACCTGAATCCTGTAATGCATCAGCCTCTATCTGGTTGATTAATTCCTGCAAGGAATATTTCTTTTTATTTTCTTCATCTGTTATCTGGGATGCAGTTTTATTTTCCACACGATTAATAGTCGAAATGACGTTACTATTATCAGTTTCTTTATTATAAATTGAATCTTCCGAATTACATGATACAAATAAGAAACTGCCAAGGAATAGGAATACAATAATGTTTTTCATTTTTGTGTATTTTAGTTATTCCGAAGTTATTTATACTGATACTTCTTTGCAAAAAGTAGTTGTGAAGATTCGTGAATTTGCTGTAAAATAAACATTAAGCGATTGATAATCAGTATTATTTATTTCAATTGCTTTTATGTAAATTTGTAAAAAGCACATTAATTATGATTTGTATTAAGCCTGATACCGTTTTGAAATTTGTTAGGAAGTATGTTTTTTTTCTTTTTCTAATTTGTTTCAGTTTAGGTTGGAGCCAAAATTCTATAGAAAAACATTCGTTTAAAACCTTAAGTTACTATTTGGATAATCATAAAAATACTGATACGCTTTATTTTGATTATCTAAAAGCTTACGAAGGTAAAGCGATAAAAGTTGGAGATTTAGAGCATATATTTTATGCTAAAAGCAAATATATTATTCATAATACAAACTTTGACAAAAGACTTCAGCACGGTAAGGAGCTATTGACTTATGCTACAGAAAAGAAAGATCTAAAGTATACAGGTCTCGCTTATAATAAACTAGCATTAATCTATTATATGGAGCGCGATTTGGAAAAATCCTTACATTATGAATTACTTGCAGAGAATACTTTATCTAAAACAAATGATCTTTACAATTTAAACAAATCAAGGTATGGTATAGGTACTATATATTATTTTGTGGGCGACTATGATAAAGCACTCTCTTTTTTTACTAAAACAGCCGATTACTATAAAAATCAGAATTCGTATAATGATCTCCGAGGTTATATCAGTTCCCTAGAATATGTTGTGAAAAATTATATTGCTTTAAATAGGTCTAATGACGCAGCTCGTTATTTAAATATTCTTAATGAAGAGATTAAAAAACTTAAGAAACATCATTTAGAAATTGAGAACGCCTATGTTTCTCTTTTAAAAGGTCAAAAATTATATTCCCAAAAACAATATAGCAGTTCGTTGGAACATTTACAAAATGCATTACCTATTATTAAAAATAATGATGATTTTGTAAACGAACATTTAATTTACTTATACTTAGGAAAAAATTTGTGGGAATTAAACCATGATGAGAAAGCTGTAGAACAATTTAATAAGATTGATCTTCTCTACACTGAAAAGAAATACATGGACTTAAACTTGTTAGAAGCTTATACTTTTTTAATTGCGTATCACAAAAAAACAAAAAATGCCAGTATGCAGCTTTTTTATACCGAAAAGTTGTTAAAAGCAAATAATCAATTACAGAATGAATATAAAAATTTAAGTAAGATACTGCACACCAAGTTTGAAACAAAGAAACTTGAAACCAGTCGAAACAACTTACAAAAAGAACTGAAACTTGAAATTTACAGAAAGTATATTATTGTTGGAGGAGCATTTCTAATTATTATATTTCTAATTGGCTGTATCGTCTATTACCGAAACAAACAAAAGATGTTAAGAAAAAAATATGAAGTCTTCACACAGCAGCGTTTGTTTTCAGAACTTAATAATACACATATTGTTCTCTCTGAAATTCAATACATCAGTAAGATAAATGATTCAAACGAAATAAACTATAGTGACGCGAATGTAAATACTAAAATCCTATCTGATAAAAAGATACAGGAGATTTTAAAAAAGTTACATTTTTTTGAAACGAATCAAGGATATCTAAACTCAGGTATCACAATAAATTCAGTAGCTAAGGAACTACAAACAAACTCCAGATATTTATCAGAAGTGATCAATAACACAAAAAAGCAGAATTTTGCAAACTATATAAATGATCTGCGTATTAGTTTTTTATTAAAGCGGCTTGATAAAGATAAAAAAATGCGTAAACTTACCATTAGTGCCCTTGCAGAAGAAATTGGATTTAATAACTCCCGTAGTTTTTCAGACGCATTTATTAAACTTACCGGATTAAAGCCTTCTTACTACATTTCGCAAATTGAGAAAGATGAAAGGGCAGTCTAGATTCCATTTTTTTTGAGTTAACAGTTAATAATGATATCTGCTCTAATCATGAGAGATAAGATTCCTCCTGCGTTGAAATGACAATGTATAAAAATTAAGTATAAAAAAGTCGAGCTTTTTAGCTCGACTTTATCAATTATTCCTCTACAGGTTTTTGTATTTTAAACGTTTCCATAAACGCTGTGGTATAGTTTCCGGCAAGATAATCCGGATTATCCATCAACTGTCTGTGAAACGGAATAGTAGTTTTAATACCTTCAATAACAAACTCGTCTAAAGCACGTTTCATTTTACTGATTGCTTCTTCGCGTGTTTGTGCCGTTGTTATTAACTTGGCAATCATTGAATCGTAATTTGGTGGTATTGTGTAACCCGAATAAACGTGCGTGTCTAAACGAACCCCGTGACCACCTGGTGCATGCAGGGTAGTGATTTTACCCGGCGACGGACGAAAATCGTTAAACGGATCTTCGGCATTGATACGGCATTCAATAGAGTGTAATTGTGGTAAGTAGTTTTTGCCCGAAATCGGCACTCCGGCAGCTACTAATATCTGCTCGCGGATCAAATCGTAATCAATTACCTGTTCTGTAATAGGGTGTTCTACCTGAATACGGGTGTTCATTTCCATGAAATAGAAATTACGGTCTTTATCAACTAAAAATTCAATAGTTCCCGCACCTTCGTATTTAATATATTCGGCAGCTTTAACAGCAGCTTCACCCATTTTTAAACGCAGTTCATCGGTCATGAAAGGCGAAGGTGTTTCTTCTGTCAGTTTTTGGTGACGACGCTGGATAGAACAATCGCGTTCTGACAAATGGCAAGCTTTTCCGTAAGAATCACCTACAACCTGGATTTCGATGTGGCGTGGATCAACAATCAGCTTTTCCATGTACATACCGTCGTTCCCAAATGCAGCAGCAGCTTCTTGGCGCGCGCTTTCCCAAGCTTTTTCAAGCTCGTCTTCTTTCCAGATTTCACGCATACCTTTACCGCCACCACCAGCAGTTGCTTTCATCATAACCGGAAAACCGATTTCTTTGGCAATTTTGCGGGCGTGTTCTAAAGATTCCAATAATCCGTCTGATCCCGGTACACAAGGTACGCCGGCAGCTTTCATGGTTTCTTTAGCAGTAGCTTTGTCTCCCATTTTATCAATCATGTCCGGAGACGCGCCTATGAATTTGATTCCGTGTTTTTGGCACAGTTCAGAAAATTTAGCATTTTCAGACAAGAAACCGTAACCAGGATGTATGGCATCGGCATTTGTAATTTCGGCAGCAGCAATAATGTTCTGCATTTTTAAGTACGATTGCGCACTTGGTGCCGGACCAATACAAACTGCTTCGTCTGCAAAACGTACATGCAAACTGTCTGCATCGGCAGTAGAGTAAACCGCAACGGTTTTAATGCCCATTTCTCTACAGGTTCTTATAACTCGTAAAGCAATTTCACCACGGTTTGCAATTAATATTTTTTTAAACATCTTCTTGAAATTTTAAATTATAAATTTGAATTTTAAGTTGTTTTAAAATTTCAATTAAGACGGATCTACTAAAAATAATGGTTGGTCAAATTCTACCGGAGAAGAATCGTCCACTAAAACTTTAACGATTTTTCCTGATACTTCAGATTCTATTTCGTTAAATAATTTCATTGCTTCAATCACACATAAAACATCGCCTGTTTTAACTGTTGCACCAACTTCTATGAAAGCAGGTTTGTCTGGTGAAGGTTTGCGGTAGAATGTTCCGATAATCGGAGATTTTACTGTAATGTATTTCGCGTCGTCATTTGCAGCGGCAACTGGTACAGCAGCTTCGGTAGCTTGTGCAACTGGTGCAGCAGTCTGCATTTGAGGCATTGATACCGGTATGTGTTGAACGTAACTTCCGTTATCTACTGTTGCGTTTTCTGAAGTTGTTTTAATGGTGATTTTAATATCATCCATTTCTAATTTTACTTCAGTAGCTCCAGATTTTGCTACAAATTTGATTAAATTTTGAATTTCTCTGATATCCATATCAAGCTAAAATTTATTGTTCGTTTATGTTAATTCTTAATTGTTTGTGTATGCCCATTTAAGGTAAATTGCACCCCAGGTAAACCCGCCTCCAAAAGATGCAAGTATTAAATTATCGCCTTTTTTTAATTGATTTTCAAAATCGGCTAAAAGTAAAGGTAATGTTGCCGATGTGGTGTTGCCGTATTTGTGTATGTTAACCATAACCTTTTCTTCGTTAAGATCCATACGGTTTGCGGTAGCGTCAATAATTCGTTTGTTTGCCTGGTGGGGAACCAGCCAGTTAATATCGTCGTGCGTTAAATTGTTGCGCTTCATGATTTGTTCGCTAACGTCTGCCATGCCCGATACGGCATATTTAAAAACTGTTTTTCCGTCTTGATGAACGTAATGCTGTTTGTTTTTAACGGTTTCTTCTGAAGGAGGAAGTAAAGAACCACCCGCTTCAATTTTTAGAAATTCCCGACCAATACCGTCGCTTTTTAAAATTTCGTCCTGAAACCCTAAACCTTCCGTATTTGGTTCGATCAATACCGCACCGGCACCGTCGCCAAAAATAATGCAGGTAGCGCGATCGGTATAATCAATAATAGAAGACATTTTATCTGCACCTATTAATAATACTTTTTTGTATCTGCCTGATTCTATATAAGAAGTGGCAGTAGATAAACCGTATAAAAAGCTTGAGCATGCCGCTTGCAAATCGTATGCAAAAGCATTGGTTGCACCAATTTGGGTAGCCACAAATACACCTGTTGAAGCAACGGGCATATCGGGTGTGGTAGTTGCCATTAAAACCAAATCTATTTCTTTAGGGTCTAAGCCTTTTTTAGCAATTAGATCTTCTGCGGCTTTAATTGCCATAAAAGAAGTGCCTTTGTCTTTATCTTTTAAGATTCGGCGTTCTTTGATACCTGTACGAGAGGTAATCCATTCATCATTTGTATCAACCATTGTTTCTAATACTTGATTAGATAACACAAAATCTGGTACATATTTACCAACTGCTGTGATGGCTGCTGTAATTTTTGTCATAAGGGACTACTTTATGTTCAAAAAAGTTGAAAAAGTGGTGAAAATTACAAAAAAAATAGCAAATAGCAGCTTTTTTTATTGAAAAAAGCAGTTTTGCTGTTTGTTTGAATTTACTTTAAACTAAAAAACTCTCGCATTGCGAGAGCTTTTTTTATTCTTTTATAGAATTAAGCTACAGCTTCTGTTTTGTCTACTAAAACTTGTCCTCTGTAATATAATTTTCCTTCATGCCAGTGTGCTCTGTGCATTAAGTGTGCTTCACCCGTTACTGCGCAAGTTCCGATTGTTGGAGCTACAGCTTTGTAGTGAGTTCTTCTTTTATCTCTTCTTGTTTTCGAGGTTTTTCTTTTAGGATGTGCCATCTTACAGTATTATTTATCCGTTAATAGTTGTTTTAATTTGTCCCAGCGTGGGTCTGTATCTTTATTATTTTCCGAATTGTCTTCGGTTTCGTCATTCTTTAACTCTTCGTCTTCAAAATCGTCTTCGTTTATCATTTCCAGATCGTCACTGTCTAGAAAATCCAAATCATCGTCTGATTCTTCTTCCTCATAATCTGCTGCTATATCCGGATGTATCCTTTTGTAAGGCACCGATAAAGCGATCATTTCATAAATGTATTGCATTACATTTAACTGAAATTCTCCATGCGGCAAAATTAATAAATCATCATTGTCATTATTAAATTCTTCGCCAAATTTTACTAATAAATTCAACTTTCCTTCAACAGGCAAATCAAAATCTTCATTAGTTACATCGCAGGGAACATTAATTGTACCTTTGTGTGAAAACTGTAATTCTAGCATGGTGGTTTTCTTTAACATTGAAATGTTAACCTGTATGTTTGAACTGTTGAATTCACTGTAATCATACATATCAAAAAAATCATTCCCGATATGATATTCAAATTGATGTTCTCCCAATTTTAATCCGGTAAACGGAATTAAAAAATCTTTTTCACTTACCATAACCATCTATTTGAGCGTGCAAAGATATAAAAATTATTTAATTACAAATAGTTATCACTGTTTTTTTGTTGTTAAACATTTGAAACCTTTAATGGGTTTGCTGTACTTTGCAAATACTCGTTTTTGTTGTTATAAATATCTATTGCTGCGTACACTGCATTTTTAAATGAGGTAAAATCGGCAATGCCTTTACCTGCAATGTCGTATGCGGTACCGTGATCTGGCGATGTACGTATTTTATCCAACCCGGCGGTGTAGTTAACGCCGTTGCCAAAACTTAATGTTTTAAACGGAATTAATCCCTGATCGTGATAACAAGCCACCACGGCATCGAAATTCTTGTATTGTTCTGATCCAAAAAAGGCATCGGCAGAATAGGGTCCGTAAATAATAATGTTCTCGTCGAACAATTCTTTTACGGTATTGTTTATAAAGCTTAATTCTTCATTGCCAATGATGCCGTTATCGCCACTGTGCGGGTTTAAACCTAACAAAGCAATGCGTGGTTTTACTACGTTGAAATCCTGAATAAGCGATTTGTTTATAGTGCGTACTTTTTGCTTGATTAATTCAGGCGTCAGGCTTTGCGATACCAAGTGCAACGGAACGTGATCTGTTACCAAACCAACTTTCAATTCTTCGCTAATCATGAACATTAAGGCGTTTCCGTCTAATTCTTTGTCTAAATAATCGGTATGACCCGGAAACTGAAATTCTTCGGACTGAATGTTGTATTTGTTTATGGGTGCGGTAACCAAAGCATCAATTTCGTTGTTTTTTAAAGCCTGGGTTGCTGCTGTAAACGATTTTATTGCATATTGACCTACAGCATCGTTTAATGTGCCGAAATCTAAATTTACGCCTTCTTTCCAAAGGTTCAGTACGTTGAATTTACCTTTCTGAATCTGATCTAAAGAATCTATTCCGTGTATGTTGGTTGTACAGTTGATTATCTTTTTTATGAATGATAACAACTTGGCATTTCCAAAAACTACCGGTGTGCATAATTCCATCATTCGCTGATCTTCAAACGTTTTTAAAATAACCTCTGGACCAACGCCGTTCATGTCACCTATTGAAATACCTAATATAATATTTTCACCTTTTTTAAACATGCGTTGCGCTAATTATTGCTAATTTTGTTACAAATTTAGTAAAATTATTCTACTTATGTTTACTGGTATTGTTGAAACTCTTGGAGTTATACGTAAAATAGAACACGATCAAACAAACGTACACCTTTTTATAGAAAGTTCGTTTGCCGAAATGCTAAAGATCGATCAAAGCGTGGCGCACAATGGCGTATGTTTAACGGTGGTTGAAATTAACGACGGTTTTTACAAGGTTACTGCCATAAAAGAAACGGTTGATGTTACTACAATTGGTTTATGGAAGGTAGGTGATATTATTAACTTGGAACGTGGAATGCCTTTGAATGATAGGTTAGACGGTCACATTGTGCAAGGACATGTAGATGAAACTGCTGTGATTACGAATATTGATGAAGTAGGGGGAAGTACGTATTTTAGTTTTGAATATAGTGAACAATCAAAACATGTTACTATTGATAAAGGATCAATTACGGTTGACGGAACCAGCTTAACTGTTGTAAATTCAGGAATAAACACTTTTAGTGTGGCTATTATTCCTTATACCTTAGAACATACTTTGTTTAAAACTTACAAAGTTGGTACAAAAGTAAATCTGGAATTTGATGTAATAGGAAAATATGTAACCAAGCTGATGAAGGTGCGTTTGAAATAGAGAAAAATCCAGCTTTAAGCTGGATTTTTTTATTTGTAAGCAAAAACTTTACCTAAACTTTCGTTGTTTATAAAAGTACAGTTTTGATTTATAAGTTCACCTGATCCAATGTTTATCACCATGCCGTGTACAGCTAATGGTTGGTTATTTTTCCATGCGTTTTGCACAATAGATGTAGTACATAAATTAAAAACCTGTTCTTCTACATTTAATTCTACTAAACGGTTGGTTTTTTTTTCTTGGTCCTGAATATTATCTATTTCTGCAGCATGTAAACGGTACACATCTTTAATGTGGCATAGCCAGTTATCGATAATTCCAAACTGATTTCGGCTTAATGATGCAGCTACACCGCCACAACCATAGTGACCGGCAACAATAATATGTTTAACTTTTAAAACGTTTACAGCATAATCTAATACTGAAAGCATGTTCATGTCTGAATGTACACAAACGTTCGCAATGTTTCTGTGAACAAAAACTTCGCCCGGTTTTGTGCCGGTAATTTCATTTGCGGGTACACGGCTGTCTGCGCAACCAATCCATAAAATTTCAGGATTTTGTCCTTTTGCTAATTGTTGAAATCTTTGAGAAGTGTCGTTTTTTACAAACTCCATCCATTCTTTATTTCCTTCAATAATTTTATTGAAACTTAGTTCTAATTCGTTGCACATAAATTTATTTTTATTTTTCAAAATTACAATAATCTTATTTGTTCAATTTAAATTAGATTAAAAAAATCGACAAAATAACTATGTCGATTTTTCTTCCAACGATTTATATTTAATCTGATGATATTAATTTTAATGATTATCGGAAAGCTTGTGCCAAAGAGAATGTATCAACCCCTCGTCAGTTCGAGCCTGTCGAGAACCGGAGCCTGTCGAGAACCGGAGCCTGTCGAGAACCGGAGCCTGTCGAGAACCGGAGC
>JBEBXJ010000038.1:0-19652 GCA_040391685.1 Paenimyroides baculatum | reverse complement strand
ACACTTCAAACTCCATTTTATTCCAAATTAATTTTTCGCCTGTTTTTGGTATGTAAGATAATTCTTTCATTACCAAACCACTTACGGTTGTTACATCATAATCGGGCATTAATTCATCTAATTCAAAATACGAAAGTAAATCGTGCAGCGGATAAAATCCATCTACAATCCATTCACCTTCGCTTACTTCTTCTAACTTAAATTCTTCTTCGTAAAATTCGGAAGCATCGCCTACCAGCGATTCTAAAATATCATTTAAGGTAATCACTCCCTGAATCACACCATATTCATCAGAAACCAGTGCGTAATGGTTTTTAGAAGATTTAAAGACCTCTAACGCTTTGTAAGCCGATGTATGCTCGATAAAAAACGTTGGTTCTTTTATGACTGCTTTTAAATCAACATTTCCTTTTTCGAATAAAAGAAACAAATCTTTTAACGATACCACACCAATCACCTCATCTAATCCGCCCTCGCAAACAGGGTAAAACGAATGCAAATCTTCAATTACTTTGGCTTTTAATTCCTGTAAACTGTCTTCGCAGTCTAAATACATAACCGATTTTCGGTGCGTCATTAAAGCGTTTACCTTTAAATCGCCAATATTAAAAACACGTTCTACAATATCCTGCTCAATTTCCTGCACTTCGCCTACTTCGGTACTTTCTTTAATTATTGATCGTATTTCTTCTTCTGTTACCTTTCCGTCGGCTGTTGGTTTTATGTTTAAAATATTCAACAACAAATCAGACGATTTTGTAAGCAACCAAACAAAAGGTGCTGCCAATTTAGAAATAAACGTCATTGGAATGGCTACCATTTTTGCTATTGTTTCAGGGTAATTAAGCCCCAAACGTTTGGGAACCAGCTCGCCTAAAATCAACGTAAAAAAAGTAAGCAAAACCAAAACCACACCTACGCTTAACGATGATGCGTAAGGTTGTAACGAGGGTATTTGGGAAATAAAAATTTTTAAATCGGTGGTTATTTTATCGCCCGAATAAATACCGGTTAAGATACCTATTAAAGTAATCCCGATTTGTACGGTTGACAAAAAATTATTGGGTTTTTCAACCAATTTTAAAGCCGCTTTTGCGCTGCCGCTTCCTTTTTTTGCAGCCATTTCCAAACGGTTTTTTCTGGAAGATACCAGTGCCATTTCTGACATGGAAAAAATTCCGTTTAAAATGATTAAAATAAAAATGATTAAAATTTCCACTATGTGTTATTCTATTAAATGCAAATAATCTTACCCTAAATTACAAAAAAAGAGTAAGATTATTTAAACTATTTTTCTTATCGTTAAAAACGATCGATCACCGCACTTAACCTTTCGGTAATTTCCTGAATGGATCCGATTCCGTTTACTGCGTAATATTTGTTCTGATTTTGATAATAGCTAATTAACGGTGCCGTTTTTTCATTGTATTCTTCGTAACGTGTACGAATCTTCGCTTCGTCCTGATCGTCTGCTCTGCCCGATGTTTTTCCGCGTTCTAAAATTCGTGCTACTAAAATATCATCATCGGCTTCTAAGGCAACGGTTGCCGTTACTTCTAAGTTTATCGACTGTAAAAAAGCATCCAAAGCTTCGGCTTGTGCAATTGTTCGTGGAAAACCGTCAAACAAAAAACCTGCCTTATCCATATTCTTTTCTACTTCGTTCTTTAACATATCAATCGTAATTGCATCGGGAACCAATTCGCCTTTGTTGATGAATTCCTGTGCTTTTTTACCTAATTCTGTTTCGTTCTTAATATTAAATCGGAAAACATCGCCCGTAGAAATATGCGTTAAATTGTATTTCTCTTTTAAAAACTCTGCCTGTGTGCCTTTGCCTGCACCCGGCTTTCCGAATAAAACTATTGCAATCATTTTTGTATGTTATTTTATTTGATAAACTTCGCCTAAATTTCTGCCCTGCTTGTTGTAATCTAAACCGTAACCAACAATGAATTTATTGGCTATATTAAAACCTACATAATCAACATTTAAGTCTTTTTTGTAAGCTTCGGGTTTAAAAAACAAGGTGGCTACTTTTATGCTTTTTATCTTAAATCTGTTTACTAAATTGTATAATGTGGTAATGGTGTTGCCTGTATCTACTATATCTTCTACCACTATTACATGCCTATTGGTAAGATCAATATCTACACCTAAAAGTTCTTTAACATTTCCCGATGTTTCGGTACCTTCGTAAGAGGTTACCTTGACAAAAGAAATTTCAGCCGCATTGGTGTAGTGCTTCATTAAATCGGCAGCAAACATAAATGCACCGTTTAATACCACTAAAAAAACCGGGACTTCATTTTTATAATCGTTCAATAAATCGTTTGCTATACGCTGAATCTGCGCATCAATTTCTAATGCCGACAGGTAGGGTACAAAGGTTTTATCTAAGATTTGAATTTCCATATTATTTTTAACCGTGCAAATATACGAATACGTGTACTTTAATTAAAGTTTATTCGCAGTTTTGCCAAATATATTTTTATTTTTAACTTAAATTTCCTTTTTAATAATTTTATATGGATGTAATTACCTATTTCTCAACGCATCATCATAATCTTAGTACCAATAGCCGGACTTTGGCAATGAATCATATTTTAGATCAGAATATTCCGGCAAATGAGTTTATTGAAGTGATTTATTCGGTTGATAAAAATCAGAAAATTGTACTTTATCATGCGTTGGATATGCTGGTTGAATGCCATATTGATTATTTAAACGATTATTTGGACCTGTATCTGGAAAAAGTGTTGAACGAAACCCACGAATCTACCAAACGCTGTGTATCGCGTACCCTGTTTCATCAGTTAAAAAACAATAAAAATATTTACAGCAAACAGCAGAAAAAGGCAATTATTCAAACAATGTTCGACTGGATTATTTTACCATCGGCAGTGGCAACACGGGTAAACGCCATTCATATTCTGTATTTTTTGGTTGATGAAGAAGATTGGATTAAAGAGCAGTTAATCGCACTTATAGAACAAAATTTACTGTTGCAGGAACCATCATTTTTAAGTCGAGGAAGAAAAATATTGAAACTGCTGCACAAACGAAAATCATCGGTTTAAGATTTTCATAATGTTTTGCGAAATAGTATCTTTGACGCTTAAAACAACAACACAATGAATTATTTTTCTTCTGATTTTAAATTGGGAATTTTAGGTGGCGGACAATTAGGTAAAATGATGCTGACCGAAACCCGAAAATTCGATATTCAAACATACGTAGTGGATCCAAGTGCCGAAGCACCTTGCCAGTTTGGAGCTACAAAGTTTTTTCAAGGTTCGTTAAACGATTACGAAACCGTGATAAATCTGGGAAATCAGGTAGATGTTTTAACCATTGAAATTGAGAACGTTAATTTGGAAGCTTTGGAAACCTTGGAAAACGAAGGTAAAAAAGTGTATCCATCGCCAAAAACATTACGATTGATATCAAACAAAGGAAATCAAAAAGATTTTTATACTCAAAACAACATTCCTACCGCACCTTACAAACGTTTTAAAACGCTTAAAGCGTTAATGATTGAAGTAGAAAACGGTGCTATTGAACTTCCGTTTATCTGGAAAGCATCCGAAGGCGGTTACGATGGAAACGGTGTAAAAGTAGTTCGTAAAGCTGAAGATTTGAATACTTTACCGGAAACGGAATGTATTGCTGAAACAATGATTCCGTTTAAAAATGAGTTGGCTGTGATTGTGGCTCGTTCAGCATCCGGTGAAATTAAAACTTATCCCGTGGTTGAAATGGAATTCCACCCAGAAGCCAATCAGGTAGAATATGTAATTTGTCCGGCTCGTATTGATGAAACGGTTTCTCGAAAAGCCCGTGAAATTGCATTGAAAGTTTCTGAAAGTTTTAACCACGTTGGTCTGTTGGCTGTAGAAATGTTTCAAACTGCCGATGATGAAATTTTAGTGAACGAAGTAGCTCCGCGCCCGCATAACTCAGGACATTATTCTATTGAGGCAAGTTATACATCGCAATTTGAACAACACATTCGCGCCATTTTAGACCTACCTTTAGGAAATACCGACAGTAAAGTTGCCGGAATTATGGTAAACCTGGTAGGGGAAGAAGGTTTTTCGGGACAGGTGGTTTACGAAAACATCGAGAAAATTATGGCGATTGATGGTGTTACACCGCATATTTACGGAAAACGCGAAACCCGTCCGTTCCGTAAAATGGGACACGTAACCATTGTGAACGAAAACATGACCGAAGCACGTAAAGTTGCGCAACAGGTAAAAGAAACCATTAGAGTGGTTAGTAAGTAGATTATAGTATTGAGAATTTAGACATTAGTATCAAAAACAACTAAATTAGTTTATTAATATTTTTGCTAAGAGCTAAATGCTTTAAGCTAAAAACTAAAAAGAAAAAAATGAAAGTAGCCGTAGTAATGGGCAGCATTTCGGATATGCCGGTAATGCAGCAAGCCATAGATATATTAAAAGAATTTGGAGTAGAAACACATGTTGATATTGTATCGGCACACAGAACGCCTGAAAAATTAGTCGATTTTTCTAACAACGCACACAAAAACGGCATTAATGTAATTATTGCTGGTGCTGGTGGTGCCGCACATTTACCGGGAATGGTAGCCAGTATGAGTCCGCTGCCCGTAATTGGTGTTCCGGTAAAATCGAGCAATTCTATTGACGGGTGGGATTCTGTATTGTCGATTCTGCAAATGCCCGGCGGTGTTCCTGTGGCAACGGTTGCGTTAAACGGAGCTAAAAATGCAGGTTTGTTAGCTGTGCAAATTTTAGCAAGCCAGAATACGGAGTTATTACAAAAAATGATTGACTACAAATTAGGATTAAAAGAAGCGGTTTTAAAAGCGGCAAAAGAAATCAATAAATAAAACATATTGCCTAATGAAGTTCTCGACTACGCTCGAACTGACAATAATTACGAAAAGTTGTCACATCGAGCGTAGTCGAGATGTTTTTTACCAAGTCGCATAATTATTGTAATAAAGCGGAAGATTTAAAAAAGTAGTTTTCTGCCGTCAGCAATCAGATTTTACAAAACAATTTATGATTACCAAAAAAACTCCTGAAAATTCAGGAGCTTTTTGTAGTTTAAAGTCATTTAACGTTAAAACTTTCATCATTATGACTTTTGATTATTATTTATTTTTAGTACAAATCAAAACGTACACCTACCTGCCCGCGCATTCCATACCATTCATAAGATGTAATTCTGCGTTTATCGCCCATGTACGCTTTTAAAGGTTCATTGGTAATATTATTAACCTCTAAAAAGAATTTTGTTTTTTTGCTTAATGAATAACTTGCCGACGCATCTACCGTGAAATTGTCATCAATCCAAGTATAGAAACCGATTCCTAAATTTTGGTTGATTCGGTTTACAGAACGTCCACGGTAATTTCCTGCCAAACGCACCATTAATTTATCGTTTTCGTAAAACAATATAATGTTTGCTAAATGTTTTGATTGATCCGGCAATGAACTTTGGTCATAGGTTGTCATTAGTTCTCCGTTTTCCATATATTGTCTCGGAACGTTTACTTTACTGTCGATAAATGTATAGTTTACTTCCACACCAAATCCGCCCCAAAATCCGGGAAGGAAATTAAGTCTTTTGTTTATTCCGGCTTCAAATCCGAAAAGGCTTGCATCTTCCAGGTTTTTAGCTTCGTTGATGATATAAGAATTATTGTTGTCAATAAAACGTGTTTCGTTAGTAAAAACAATGTCGGTTATTTGTTTGTAAAAAACACCTCCCGAAAGCAAACCTACGTTGTCAAAATAATGTTCTCCCATCAAATCAAAATTATGAGAGAATGTTGGGCGTAATCCGCTGTTTCCTCTGGAAATTACAATATCAGCTCCGGTCATATTGATGGATTCTCCTGGCGACATTTGTGCGAATTCCGGACGGATAAACGTTTTGGTATATGCGAAACGGGCTTTAGACTTTGAATCGTTAAAATTATATTTTAAATGTAACATTGGAAGAAACGCATTATAATCGTTCGTGATTTCTGCCGGCGAAAGTACGGTTTGCCCGTTTTCTGTTTTGGCTGTGGTTCCGTTCATTATGGTTTGCGTAAATTCGTTTCTTACACCACCAATAAGGGTTAAATCATCTGTTGCGTTATAAACTGCCATTGCGTATCCGGCATAAACGTTTTCTTTTGCCGTATAAATATTTGTAGCATTGGTTGCTGCAGTTAAATCGCGAAAGCCATTCTCATCTAAATATTCCTGACGGTACAAATCGAACAATTGATTTTTGGTCAATGGATCCATCATTAATGAACCATAATTGAAATTTCCTTGCATTTGATTAAAGAAATTACCGTTGTTTGGGAAAGGTTCTCTGGTCATTGAGCTTAAAGTTCCACCTTGCCCGCCGTAAACAAACATAGAACCATACATACTTTCTCTTTCTTTGGTTCTGAATTTAACTCCGGTTTTAAAAGACAATTTTGGCGATGCTTCAGCTTTCAAATTGATTTGTGCTGTGCGGTCGTGTTCTTTCGTGTCCAACTGCATAATAACAAGGCTTGCCAAAGTTAATTTCGTTGGATCCATCACTTCAGAAGGGTCTGTCAACGCAGGGTTGAAATGCAAAGGATTGTTTCCGGCTTTACCACCATCAAAATCCCAATAAACCAATCCGTCTGCCGATCTGTTGGTAAATCCGCCTATAATCGGCTGATAGAAATTTGCAATAGGTAAACCTTTTCTATCGCTTGTTGAAGGCGTATCTAAATAGAATTCCGAAGTATAATCACTGTATGCCCAATCTAATGCAATAGCATCAGAAAGCTTGTGGTTACCGCCAAATTCTCCTCCGCTTAATTTTGTTTGATAATGTGAATAACGATAGTTGTATTGATAACGGCTTCTTGCATAATCTATATACGATTCATATACCGGACGAATATCGTTAAACTTGTCGTATAAAGCTCGTCCAAAAACTTTGTGGTTGTTATTAAACTCATATTCCAAACCAAGATTAAGACCATACGTTTGGCGTTTTCCCATATAACGTTTAAACATTACATTGTTAATGGCATTTTTCTGCATCGGGTCGGCAGCTCCGGTGTTGTAGCTTACGTCAAATGCGTCGGCACCCCATTGTCTGTCCCAAACTGCTCCTACCAAAATAACCCCTAATTTGTTGTTAAAAAAACGGTCTCCGTATGCAATTGAACCATTATAAGTTTCTTTCCCCGAAAAATCATTATAACCTCCGGCAACACTTCCTCCCAGTATTTTACCATAAGGAGCGGTTTTGGTAATAAAGTTTACCGAACCTCCAATGGCATCTCCTTCCATATCGGGCGTAATGGCTTTGGAAACCTGCACATATTGTATCAATTCCGACGGTACAACGTTTAAAACAGTTGATCTTCCCGATGCCACATTACCATTAGGCAAACGGTTTCCGTTAAACAAAGTAGATGTCCACGCAAAAGGAGTTCCACGAACGGTTGCCTGATCTGCTTCTCCGTGATAACGCGAAACCGCAACTCCCTGAACCCTTTGTACGGCTTCGGCTGCATTCCTGTCTGGTAATTTACCCATTGCATCGGCAGCAATAACGTCCATAATACCTAAAGCATTTTTCTTAATACTGTATGCTTTTGCCTGCGAAGCTGCTGTTGCACCCACAATTACAATTTCATCGAGAACAGAATCGCCCTGTTCTAATTTAATGGTTCCCAAGTCATTCACGCCTTCTTCAATATCCAAAGACTCGATGAGGTCGGGATAACCCAAAAAGCTGATTTTAACTTCATAAGATCCTGTTGTATCCACGTTTAAAACAAACGAACCGTCTATTTGCGTGGTTGTCCTTTTGTTTAAAGATTCTATGCTTACCACAACTCCGGGAAGTGTTCCGGCATCCGTTACAACAGTTCCTCTCAACTGTTGTGCATTTGCGGCATAAATATTTAGGAAATATATCGTACAAAAAGCGAATAATGCTTTTAAAGTAGTGTTAATTTTCATTTTGAAATTGCTAGTTTATTTAGTGTATTTAGCTCTTAGTTTGGTAATATCTGAACTAGTAATATTCATTTCATCTTTCAAGAAATTCTCTACACTTCCGTATTTTGAATTTATTGCTGCAAAAAACGAACGAATCCATTCTGGTCTTAATTCAAATTTTTTCTCGATTTGTTCCAGTGATAATCCTGTTGCTTTTACCATTGAAGCATACATTTCTTTACTATCAGGTAAAGCAGCTCTTTTCTCTTTCAGGAAAACATTAGAAGCCACATAATCTCTTTCGATCGTTTCCATAGGAACGTCCAAAATATACAAAATCAACGCGGTTGCCATTCCTGTGCGGTCTCTTCCTCCTGTGCAGTGGTAAAGTAATGCCTGGTCGTCTTCTAATGACAACAATTTGTAGAACATTTTTCTAAAACGGTCTCCGGCATATTGTACGCTTGCTTCTCCGTAGAAATCATCAAGAAAAGAACCTTTTTCATCTTTCAGCTTTTCTATAATATCTTTAAAGTTTCCGTTGCTTACATTTTCGCTTCCCGCAGGACAAAGTGTGTAATCTGCATTTGGAAGCAATCTATCCGGAGCTTTTGCGGCTTCTTCTGTTCCGCGGAAATCAATTACGGTATAGATTTTTCTTTTTTCTAATTCTTTCATATCGTTGTCGGTCAAATGTTCAATGGCTGCCGAACGATATATTTTGTTAGGAACAACTTTTTTCCCGTTAGTGGTTGCATATCCGCCAATATCTCTGAAGTTAATTGCCCCTTCTAATTGTACTTGTGCTGGAACTTCTTGTTTGGTTTGTGCAAAAACAGTAAGGGTCTGTGTACCGATAAATAAGACTAATGCAATGATTTTTTTCATCGTAATTGATTTTAAAAATTTTATTGCAAAGTAAAAACCGGTATGTTACGAAAGTGTTTTAACGTAATTAACAATCAGTTAAAGAGATGTTAAGAAATCTTGTGTATCTTTTTATTTTTTAACTTTTTGAAAACCTTATAACAATTGTATTAGTAATAAAAATTTGTAACGAATATTTAATACTTCGTTAACGATATAATACTTAATTTTAGGCTTTAACTTTTAAACAAATTATGGAAAATATATTATTGTCGGCTTTTGACACGGCTCCGTTTTCACAGATAAAAACCACTGATTACGAACCGGCATTCTATGAAGCAATTAAGCAGGCTAAAGAAGAAATTCAAGAAATCATTACTAACACCAATGCCCCTACTTTTGAAAACACCATTGAAGCCATGGCATTTTCGGGTATGCAGTTAGAGCGTATTTCGAATATCTTTTTTAATTTAAATTCGGCAGAAACAAACGACGAGTTACAAAAAATCGCACAGATTGTCGCTCCGAAGCTATCGGCATTTGGGAACGATATTTCGCTGAATCCTGATTTGTTCAAGCGTGTAAAACAGGTTTTTGATACCGTTGACAAATCTACTTTAACTACCGAACAAATTACTTTATTAGAAAAAACTTATAAAGGATTTGTGCGTAACGGCGCGTTATTAAACAATGATCAAAAAACAGAATTACGTGATATTGATGCACAATTATCGGTTTTATCATTACAATTTAATGAAAACGTTCTGGCAGAAACCAATGCATATCAACTGCACATTACCAACGAAAAAGATTTAGCAGGATTACCCGATGGTGTTATTGAAGCTGCAAAAAATCTTGCCGAACAACAAGAAAAACAAGGTTGGATTTTCACTTTAGATTACCCAAGCTATCTGCCGTTTGTAACCTACGCACAAAACCGCGAACTGCGTAAAGAAATTACCATTGCAAACGGTAAAAAAGGTTTTCAAAAGAACGATTACAACAACGAAGAAATTGTTCTTAAAATTGTAAAATTGCGTAACCAACGTGCACAATTATTGGGTTATAAAAATCACGCTGCGTTTGTGTTAGAAGAACGTATGGCGCAGAACCCTGAAAAAGTTTTGTCTTTTTTGAATGATTTATTGGTAAAAGCAAAACCGGCTGCCAAAAAGGAATTTGAGGAACTAACGGCTTACGCTGAAAAGTTAGATGGAATTGATCAATTGGAAAAATGGGATGGAAGTTATTATTCTGAAAAATTGAAACAAGAACGTTTTAATTTAGATGATGAAGTTTTAAAGCCTTACTTTAAACTGGAAAATGTTTTGAACGGAGCTTTTACCGTTGCCGAAAAATTGTTTGGTTTGCATTTTACCGAAGTTTTTACGGTTGATAAATACCACACCGATGTACAGACTTTTGATGTTACCAACGATAACGGAGAAAAAATCGCACTTTTATATACCGATTTTTTCCCTAGAAAAGGCAAACGTAATGGTGCGTGGATGACTTCGTTTAAATCGCAATGGATTAAAAGCGGAGTTAACGAACGTCCACACATTTCAATCGTTTGCAACTTTACACCTCCTACTCCATCAAAACCATCGCTACTAACTTTTAACGAAGTAACCACTTTATTTCACGAATTCGGTCACGCGCTGCACGGCATGCTGGCAAATACAAAGTATCCATCGCTGTCGGGAACATCGGTTTACTGGGATTTTGTGGAATTACCTAGCCAGATTATGGAAAACTGGGTATATGAACCCGAAACATTGGCGTTGTTTGCCAAACATTACGAAACTGGCAAAACCATTCCTCAACAATATATTGACAAAATTAAAGAAAGTGCTAACTTTTTAGAAGGAATGGCAACATTACGACAATTGAGTTTTGGTTTATTAGATATGGCTTGGCACTCCGAAACCCCTGAAAACATAGTTAGTTTAAAGGATTTTGAAAACAGGCAGTTTGAAACCACCAAATTGTATCCTGATGTAGCCGAAAATGTTATGAGCACTGCTTTTTCGCATATTTTTGCAGGCGGATATGCCGCAGGTTATTACTCGTACAAATGGGCAGAAGTTTTAGATGCCGATGCTTTTGATTTTTTTAAACAAAATGGAATCTTTAATAAAGAAATTGCTACAAAATTTAAAGATTTTATTTTATCGCAAGGAGGAACAGATCATCCAATGACGCTTTATAAAAAATTCCGAGGACAAGAACCGAAACCAAAAGCATTATTAAAACGTGCCGGATTGATATAATTAAAAAAACAGCAACCTAAAAATGGTTGCTGTTTTTTGTTTATCCTACTTCTTTTATATCAGAAGGTTCATCGTCTTTTAAAACTTTTTTAGCTACTGTACCAACGGTTAGTCCCTGCACAACAATGGAGAACAAAACTACTATATAGGTAACTTCCAGCAAAACATCTTTTATATCGCCAACAGAATTGGGTATGCTCATAACCAATGCAATGGAAACCCCACCACGTATTCCACCCCAAACCATGGTTGTCAGCGAACCTTTTGAATAGGTATTTTTGCGCAATATGGTACGTGCCGGTATAAAAATCGCCAAGGTTCGTGCCAATAAACAAATAAATATTGCGATAACACCTAACAGTAATTGTTCCTGTAAATCGGGTAACATCAATAATTCAAATCCTATAAAAAGGAATAATATAGCGTTTAAAATTTCATCAATCAATTCCCAGAACTTGCTTAAATAATCGCGTGTGGTTTCACTCATTGCTACAGATTTTCCATAATTACCAATGATTAGTCCGGCAATAACCATAGCAAGGGGCGATGAGAAATGCAGTTCTTTGGCAATTAAAAACCCACCCATTACTATTGATAATGTAATTAGAACCGATACTTTGTAATCATCGATCTTTTTCATGACATTACTTGCAGTAAATCCTAAAAGAGCTCCCAATAAAACTCCGCCACCGGCTTCTAATAAAAACAATTTAGAGATCGATCCAAAAGTAGCATCAAAAGAAGGATCGGTTGCCATTTTCAATACAACGGCAAACATTACCACGGCAACACCATCGTTAAAAAGCGATTCGCCTGTAATTTTTGTTTCGATCATTTTTGGAACTTTGGCTTCCTTTAAAATTCCCAAAACAACAATAGGATCGGTAGGCGAAATAAGTGTTCCAAACAGTAAACAGTATATAAACGGAATTTCCATCCCCAACATTGGCGCTACCATGTAAAACAATCCGGCAATAATGAGTGCAGACAGCACAACACTTACCGACGCATAGGTTAATATGGGCCATTTATGTTCGCGCAGATCAGAAATATTAATGTGCAGTGCACCGGCAAACAGTAAAAAGTTCAGCATGGCACCCATTAAGATTTCAGTAAAATCGAATTCGCGAATCAGTTCAAAAAATTCTTTTGTAGTTTCAGGAAAATATTGGTCACCAACTAAACGTATCGCTACCGATACCAACATAGCTATGATCATAATGCCGATAGTACCCGGTAATTTTAAAAAACGTACATTTAAATAAGCAAAAATCGAGGCGAGTACTATTAAAACTGAAAACGTGTAGTATAATTCCATAAAAATTTTATTTACTGCAAATTTACAATTTTAAGACTTTTTACATACCTGTTACAGAAATTTAAATAACCTTTTTAACAGCTTAAATTTATTTTGGGTATAAGGCGGATATTTCAACTGATTGTCGTACCAAGTTTTACGATAAACAACAGCCTTGGTTTGCGAAAAAGCTTCGAAACTGAATTTTCCGTGATAATTTCCAAACCCACTTGCTCCTATTCCGCCAAAAGGTAGTTTATTATTTATGATATGTGACAAACAATCGTTCACACAAGCACCGCCGTATTTAGATTGGTTCAACAGTTTATCGATTTCTTTAGTGTCTTCCCCGAAAATATACAATGCCAAAGGTTTTTCATTTCGGTGATTGTAGTCAATAATTTCGTTAATATCGGTGTAATTTAAAATAGGTAACACGGGCCCAAATATTTCGCTTTGCATCACCTCATCGTTAAAATCAGTTACTTTAATAAGGGTTGGCGCAATGTATCTTTTTTTAGAATTGGTTTGTCCGCCCATTAAAACTTCACCATTTAAAACATACTGCTTAATACGGTGGTAATGCTGTTCGTTAATAATTCGTGCAAAGTAAGGGGATGTTTCAGCATTTTCACCATAGAACGTTTGTAGAACCTTTTGCATTTCTTCAATAAATTGTTTTTCTACTTTTGGGTGGATAAATATAAAATCAGGAGCAATGCAGGTTTGTCCTGCATTTACAAATTTGCCAAAAGCAATCCGTTTGGCTGCCAATGGAATATTGGAACTTGGTGTTACCACACAAGGCGATTTTCCTCCTAACTCTAAAACAACGGGAGTTAAGTTTTTTGCGGCTGCCTGATGTACTATTTTTCCCACAGAAGTACTTCCTGTAAAAAAAATCTTATCAAACTTATAATTTAAAAGTATTGTAGTTTCTTCTACCCCACCTTGAACTACTTGTATTATTTCGCTGCTAAAATAACGGCTGATTAGTTTAGAAATCAATTGTGATGTATTTAGCGTGAGTTCAGACGGTTTTAAAACTACGCAATTACCAGCTGCCAAAGCTGCGATTACCGGTTGCAATGCCAATAACAAAGGATAATTCCAAGGTGCAATAATTAGTACTACACCGTAAGGTTGATATGCTATAGTTTCTTTTGAAGGGAAATTTAAGATACTTGGAAATACAGTTTTGGGTTTTATCCATTTTTTTAAATGCTTTTTAAAGAAATTCAATTCTTTTTGCAGCATAACAATTTCGGTAACCAATGTTTCAAATCCGGGTTTATTGAAATCGGCTTTTAAAGCGGTGATCATTTCATCTTTGTGGTTATCTAACAACTTTTGAAACTGTTGCAAACACCTCATTCTATGATTAGAATCAAGTGTTTTTCCTGTATAAAAAAAGTTTCGCAAATTTTGTCTCTTCTCCAAAGTCCATCATTTTTACTGAAATTATAAAATTCTCAACAAAAACATCTAAATTTAATGTAAAAATATTGTGCCTTAACCATTAATATTTTTTTTAAGTTAGATGAAAATTTATAACCTTTATAAAAAATATCATAAAACCAAAATGGAAAAACCAGCAACTATAAAAGAATATCTGGAACAGGTGGTCCCGGAACGCCAAACTGCGTTTACAAAACTTTATGAAACCATTAAAAATAATCTTCCTGAAGGTTTTGAGGAAAAATTCATTTACGAAAACATAGGTTTTGTGGTACCTAAAAGTATTTATCCAGCGGGTTATCACTGCTCGCCCGAACTACCTTTGCCATTTATAAACCTTGCTTCACAAAAAAGCCATATTGCCTTATACCACATGGGCATTTACATGATGCCGAACGTATATGATTGGTTTGTGAACGAATATCCAAAACACAGCAAACGTAAGTTAGACATGGGTAAAAGCTGTATTCGTTTTAAAAAAACCGATGACATTCCATTTGAACTAATTACAGAACTAATGCAAAAAATATCGGTAAACAATTATATTAGCACCTACAAATCGCTTCTGAAAAAATAAGCACACAAACTTGTCATAAGGCAAGTTAATTTGCTTTACTGTGTTTTAACTTTGAATTAAATTAATACTAATAACAAAAAATTATGGCAAAAATTCATGCATACTTAAATTTTAACGGAAACTGCGAACAAGCATTTATGTTTTACGAAAAAGTGTTTAAATCGTCAAATATTGGCATGCACCGTTTTGGCGATATGCCTGCTGATCCAAATTTCCCAATGAACGATGAAGACAAACAAAAAATCATGCATACGGCAATTATGGTTAACGACAGCACAATGATTATGGGATCGGACTGTTTGGAAAATTTCGGACATAAATTAACATTAGGCAATAGTACTTATGTAATGCTAGACACCGATACCGCACAAGAAGCTAAGGATTTATATGCTGCCTTAAGTGAAAACGCTCTTAAAATAGAAATGGAATTAGGTGAGCAGTTTTGGGCAGAATTATATGCTTCTTTTCAGGATCAATTCGGTATTTATTGGATGATTCATTATGAAGGAAATAAAAAAATGAGTTAATTAAACCCCATTCCAATTCAATATCAAACAAAAACTTGTTGGTAAACATCGACAAGTTTTCATTTACAAACATTCAATATTATAGTACCTATGAAATTTTTAAAATACGCCCTTTTTACCGTTTTAGGTTTAATTGCATTATTGCTAATTGTTGCACTTTTTGTACCGAAAACATTTCATGCAGAAGGCACAGTAACCATAAACAAACCAAATGCAGAGGTTTTTAATTATGTAAAACACATTAAAAATCAGGAAAATTTTGGCGTTTGGTTTAGAATGGACCCTAAAATTGAAACTACTTCTGATGGAACCGATGGAACTGAAGGTTTTAAATACAGCTGGAAAAGTGAAGAAGTAGGCAATGGTTCACAGGTAATAACAAAAATTACCGAAGGCAGTCGTATAGATATTGATCTGTTTTTAATGTACAGTGCAGAACCTGCAAAATCGTTTTTTACAACAGAAGAAGTTAACGCTAACCAAACTAAAGTGCGTTGGGTTGTTGACGGTAACATGCCATACCCTTTTAACTTAATGAGTCTTTGTTATGATATGAACAAAGATTTTGTACAAGGAACTGCCAACTTAAAAGAAGTTTTAGAAAAACAGTAATTGTTGTACATACTTAATCTTATAAAAAGCCCTGCTAAAATTAAAAAATTTGCAGGGTTTATTTTTAGAATATCTTAAAAATAAGCCAAGTACTCATTTATCTTACTATTTTTGTTTCGTTATTGACATATTATGAAACTGAAAATAAATAAGTATCTGGCATTTACCGCACTTGTCTCGTTATCTTTAATATCTTGTGCGGTACAGCAACAGCAAAAAACTGCAAAAGTTACGGTTGTAAAAAGTTCTGAAGTTGAACTGGAAACCAAAACACCACAACCAAGTGCACAACCAACTACAACCAATGATTTAAAGATAAATTTACCCGAAGTAAAACGCGAATTTCGTGCTGCGTGGATAGCTACCGTTGCCAACATTAACTGGCCAAGCAATAAAAACCTATCTACTCAGGAACAAAAAAACGAAGCCATTAAATTGCTCGATTTAGTGCAAGATGCCAATTTTAACGCGGTTATTTTTCAGGTTCGTCCGGCTGCCGATGCTTTATATAAAAGCAGTTACGAACCGTGGTCTTATTATCTTACAGGAGAAACCGGTAAAAGTCCGCAACCTTATTACGATCCGTTAGAGTTTTGGATTGAAGAAGCGCATAAACGTGGCATGGAACTGCATGTATGGCTGAATCCTTACCGTGCACATCATTTAAGTGGCGGGTCGGTAAGCAGTGAATCAATGGTTAAAAAATCGCCAAGTAATATTGTAAGGCTTAAAAACGGTATGTATTGGTTTGATCCGGCAAGCATAAAAACACAAGATCATGTTTCAAATGTGGTAAAAGACATTGTTTCACGTTATGATATTGATGCAGTTCATTTCGACGACTATTTTTATCCTTATGCATCTTACAATGGAGGTGCCGATTTTCCCGACGACGCATCTTGGAACACCTATAAAAATGCTGACGGAAGCTTATCTAAAGCCGATTGGCGCAGAGATCACGTAAACAAATTCATTGAACGCATCAATAAAGAAATCAAACAGGAAAAACCGTATGTAAAATTCGGAATCAGTCCGTTTGGTATCTGGAAATCAGGCTATCCAACCGGTGTAGTGGGCTCTTCGCAATACGACGAGCTGTATGCCGATGCCAAATTATGGCTGAATAAAGGATGGGTTGACTATTTTTCTCCTCAGCTTTATTGGCCAATAAATTCACAACGTCAGAATTTTCAGGATTTATTGGAATGGTGGCAAAGTGAAAACACCATGAACCGCCATTTATGGCCAGGTTTGAATACTGTTGAAGTTAAAGCCGCAAATAGATCAACCGAAATTGTAAACCAGATTAAAATAACTGCAAACGTTTTAAACAAAAACAGTGTTGGCGCGGTGCATTACAGTATTGCCGGCTTAACAAACAGCAGCGAAATGGTTTCGGCACTGAAAAACGGTCCGTATAAAGAAAAAGCTTTGATACCAAACAGTCCGTGGATTTCCGCTAAAAAAATAGAAAAACCCGAGCTTAAAGTCACCGAAGAAAACACACAGCTATCTATAAATTGGACAGATAGATCTCAAAAAGATGTTTTTCAATGGGTGCTTTACACTTGTTATGACAATGACTGGCAAATTGAAATATTACCAAGAAACGAATCAGCTAAAAAAATAAATCGTACAAAAAACGGCAAGAACTGTACAGCCATTGCTTTAAAAGCCATTGACCGTTTGGGTAACGAAAGTGATTACACAGCTAAAAAAATATAAGCAGATGAAAACCTATTTTGTACTTTTACGCGGTGTAAACGTTTCGGGTAAGAACATTATTAAAATGGCTGTACTGAAAGATATTTTAGCTGCTGCCGGATTTAAAAACGTGACTACTTACATACAAAACGGAAACATTGTTTTGGAAACCGATACGGGAAAAGAAGAAATTACAGCAAAAATTCAGCAGTTAATAAACGAACACTTTAATTTACAGATTTCCGTTTTTTGTTTAGATCTTACCGAAATGGAAACAGCGTTAGAAAGTAATCCGTTTGTAAATGATATTGAACCCAACAAACTATTTTTTACTTTTTTGAACGAAAAACCCAACATTGAACTAATTAATGATTTAGAAAAGATCGACTTTGGAAACGAACAATTTCGAATAATTGACAAAATGCTTTATTTTTATGTTCCTGCAGGAATGGGAGCTTCTAAACTAAACAATAATTTTTTCGAAAAAAAGTTAAAGGTAACAGCAACGGGGCGCAACTTAAACACCATTAACAAACTGCTTGATATTGCCAAAAACAAAACACCCTAAAATGTAGTTTTTTGTGTATATCATACTCAAAATGTGCTGTTTTTTTTTAGCTTTTTTATGTACAAAAGAAATAATACAGGCGGTTTGATGCTTTGGCACTTTTATTGAATTAATTTATTTATAATTTAAAATTGAATGTTATGAAAAAAGTTATTTTTACATTTTTGGCTTTGGGTTTAACAATGATTTCTTGTAACAAAAAAGAAACAACCCATACAATTACAGATACTCATATAACAGATACTGTTAATAAAATTGATGACCACCATAATGCACAAAACGCATTAGACTGGGCAGGAACTTACGAAGCAACTTTACCGTGTGCAGATTGTACAGGCATTAAAACCACAATTATCTTAAATGAAAGTGGTGCTTTTGAATATGATGCCGAATATTTAGATAAGAATTATACTTCAAAAGATTCGGGCGACATTATGTGGCACGACAACGGATCGGTTGCGCATTTAAAAGGAAAAGACATTGATATTAAAGTAAAAGTCGTTGAAAACGGATTGGTTGGTTTGGATATAGAAGGCAACGAAATTGAAGGTCCGTTAAAAGAACATTACAATTATAAGAAGTTAAATTAATTAATAATCTGAAATTATATCAAAATAAATTCTACTTTATTACCGTCACTTCGAGTAGCAAACGGAGTGAAGCCTTTCGGCAAGCTCAAGACAGGCTATCGAGAAGTTCTCGACATGCTCGAACTGACGAAAAGTAGATAAATTAGATTTGGTATAAATTCACATAATTACATTAAAGGAATAAAACCGGGAGCTATAATAACTTCCGGTTTTTATTTTAATCATGATCTTCCAATTCAAAAAGGCTGTCTAAAGGCATGTTAAAAATCTTGGCGATTTTTAGTGCTAGAACAGCAGAAGGAATGTATTTTTTAGTTTCGATAGAATTAATTGTCTGACGTGAAACTCCGACTTTTTCCGCCAAATCGCCTTGGGTTAAATTGTGTCTTGCACGTTCTATTTTAATGTAATTCTTCATGCTACATTATTCTTCTGATAATTCTTTTTTCAATGAATATCTTTTCATTTGAAACATCAGTATTTGATAAAATAGTAAAACCATAATTATTTGTCCTGCTTTAATTTCCTGAATTTCATCATCAAAAACAAAAAATTCCAAAATAGGAGAAATAATTAAATATAAAGTTCCAAATAATAATGCATTCATTACCAATCTTAAACGAATTTCTAACATCATTTCATCGTCGTCTTTATACTTTGAAAATTGAATAAAGAACAGAGACAAACATATTAAAGACATTAAAATACTTTTAACCAGTAGTTTTATTTGGGGTTCATTAGCTAATAGGTTTAATTGACCTGCAATAATAATAAATGCGAATATTATTAGTAAAATACAGAAAGCGAACTTCCTTAGTTTTGCCGGAAATAAAATGTTTGTGTTCATATTTTTTTTGTTAAGTTTATTTGCTACAAATATAAATAAACTTTTCAATTTGTAAAACAAACTTTACTTTCACTTGTAAAAAAAATCGATATGCTTTAAAAAACATACCGATTTAAAAAATATAGTTAGTTTAATTGTATTTATGCTGTTGCAGGTAAATCGCGGGTTAACCAACCACTGCGACCTGCGGTTATTATTGCGTAAGGCGTAATCCAAAATAGGGTAAACAAATAAAATACGCTATAGGTGTATGCTAAAAAAGCTTCGGCAATATTGTATTTTTTCGCATAGAAAAACATTTGAATACTTGAGAATACAAAGATTCCTGCTAAACTTGAACATACAAA
>JBEBXJ010000037.1:0-19751 GCA_040391685.1 Paenimyroides baculatum | reverse complement strand
GCCCAATCCGATCCGGGAAAACCGGTCTCCAAGGTTCTTTGGCGTGGAGAAGCTTTCAAATAGTTTCAGGTGAAACTATTTCCGATATTGAAAAGTATTTAACTGGTTTAGCACAATCATATTTAAATGCCAAAAGTCCGATGGATAAGTTGTTTCAAGATAAAATTGAACAATTGAGAAAGTTTAAACAATAAAAAAAACCGGATGTTACTCCGGTTTTTTTTATTAAATATATTTATTGTAATAAAACTACTACTCTATTTCGTGTAGTATACAGACTACAATTATAACTAGTTCCCGCGTATGTAAAAGTTTTAGAAGATTCATGCATACTAGGAAAACCTAAAGAAGTATAATTAACTTCACAAACCTCTTTTGTTAAAGTATGATATAACTTTTGATATCCTGTCGGTAGCCCTGGCACCGGTATCCACGAACTACCTCCGGTAAAACTATTAGAAAATTGAGGACCAATAGGAAATCTTAATGTAAGATTACTACCTCCACCGGTGACCGGATGTGCTGCATAACCTTCAAACCCAACGAATTTTCCATATTTACCTAAAAAATTCATTTGCGGTACAGTTAATGCCGGCACCAAGGCAGGATTGCCATGTAAATTAAAATACTGACCACTAGCAGTAGTGGGACCGGCTGAATTAACAGGTAATATTGTTCCTCCACTCATACTTATAGTCTCAGTTGTGTGTGGCGGTATAATAATCATTTTAGAAGCTAGGTACCATGTGTATTCACCCCAAGATATAGACGGCATGGTGAAATGAGGAATAGATGTTAAAGGGAAACCATGATGAATATTATCAGCAGGATTTCCATCATAACGCCATAGATTTACAATAGCTACAAATCTAAGTTCTAAATCCGTATCGTTTTGGAAAATATAATCAAACCTGTCTGTCGTTCCATAAGGAGATTCATAATCAATAACAGGATCAACAGTTCTAACACTATTCTGCGGTTCCGTATTTTCAACAGTTCCCGTTGCATTCATCTTATCAGCTTCCTGATAAGAATCTTCACTACACGCTACAAGCGTAAACACCCCCATTAGGGCAATAATTGTTTTTTTCATTTTTTAAAGTATTTTAAGTTAATTTATAAATATAACATTTTTTAACATAACTTAACACCTTATATCAAGATATTATATTAAAAATAGAAATATAATAAAAAAAGCAGGCTTAATGCCCGCTTAATAGATACCGCCCCTCCTTTTGTTAGTTAGACTTCTTTGAATATTTATTTAATAAAACCACAAAACATATTACAATAACCGCACCGATAATTACCCATAACCACACTATTTTTGTTTTTCGTTCATCGGTGGTTTTAAGATCGGTTTTAGTTTCTTTTGACGAATCTGCCTTAATATCATTCTGCTGATTTTCTTCTGTACCTGTAACTTTATTTGTTTCGCTTACCGGTAACTTTTGGGAATATTAAATCACTATCTGTTGAATATTGATCTAAAATTGCTTTAGCTTTTGGTAGTATTGGAATTGATACACTTTTATTGGTCTTTTCACGTAGCAAAGAAATCCACAATTTACCATCAAACCCCTTTTCAATGTTAGAAAGTTTAAGGTTAGCCATTTCATTAAATGCTAATCCTGTATAACAACAGAATACAAATAAATCCTTAACCAATATCAGTCTTGGTTGAGTAGGTTTGGATTTTTCAAGTGCTTTCAATTCTTCTGTGGTCAGATAAACAACTTCCTTTTTTAGTAAGTTAAACCGATACCCATTAAATGGATTCTGTATGATTTCATTCTGTTCAATCGCAAAACTGAACATCTTCTTTAAACGCTGTAAAACTTTGTTTACTGTAGCCTGTGAGAATTTACGATTTGTTTTTAGATAGAATTCGTAATCTTTAATGAAAGACAAATCGATATCCTGTATTTTGAAGTCTTTAACTTTATGATAGGATTTGATATAACCTTTAAGGTTTAAGTAAGCATTCTCATGTTTTTTCCAAGTTGGCTTCTTCATATCAATACCTATTAACTGTTCCATTCGTTTTAGGTAGTTTACATAGAATTCTAATAGATAAGTTACATTCTTATCATTATCGCCTTTGTAACGATTATAAATATCATCAACATCAAAAGCTTCTTTCTCTAATAAGAGGGTATTGAAAATTTGTAAAAAAAGTTGACTTATTTGATTCAGTTGGGTATTGATACTTTTTAGCTCTGTAGATTTCGAGATAATAAGCTGTTTAGAAGCATCCCAATCTTTATCAAGAACGAAATAACCTGTACTAAATTCCTTTCGCTTCTTGTTTAATGTAATTCTACATGTTAAAGGTGCAACACCTCTTGAATTTGTTTTTGCTTTTCGTAAATAGAAAAGCACTTTAAAACTGTCGTTTTGCATAATTTAATGTATTAAGTTAAACAATGCGTAACAATGGGACACCTCAGTAAAATCAAGTGCTACGAGAGATTATTCTCACGTGTAAACTATCTAATAGTAATGGGACACCTGAATTTTACCAATGGGACACCGAATAGGACACCTTAAATACAATAATTCGGAAGTTTTAATTATCATGTGTAAACTTTCTAAAACAACAGATCATAGCTTAATCGTTGTTTTACAAAAATTTAACTCAATAAAAAAAGCTCCACATTTCTGTGAAGCTTCTAAAAGTGGTCCCACCTGGGCTCGAACCAGGGACCACCTGATTATGAGATTTCTGACAAATTAAAATCAAAATATTGGTAATCAATGTTTTAAATTAATAAAATAAAATAAAAGTTGCATAAAAGTTGTAACAAAAACACTATCCCTTATTTAACCGATAATTTAAAATATCTGCTAAAAGACCGATAAAAATATTCTTTTACTTTATACCTTTGGTACTAAACCTACAACCATGAAAGAAGAATATCTGGCAAAAGCTTTTAAAGAAATACGTGAAAGGAATTTAACGGTACCGTTTCAAATAGTTTCCGGTGAAACTATTTCCGATATTGAAAAGTATTTAACTGGTTTAGCACAATCATATTTAAACACCAAAAGTCCAATAGATAAAATATTCTACGACAAAATAGAAGCTTTACGAAAATTCAAACAATAAAATATGTGAGGACAAATTTTTATTCCTTATAATATTTTTGGTTAAAATGGTGTCATTTTATTTAAAAAGTTATAAATTTAAAAATATATACTAAAAAATAATGTTATGAAAACAAAAATACTTTTAATTTCAGTTGCTTTATTTGCAGCGCAATTAACTTCTGCTCAAATACTATACAGTGAAAATTTTGACAATTTAACACTTGGTAATGTTGGAACTGATTTCACAGGTATAACAGCAGGGCAAGGAGAATTCTATACATTATCTGATTCTTCAGAAATTCCTTCTGAAAATAGCAACGATTATTTTAAAATTGTTTCAGAACCTAATAGGGGAAAAGTTTTAGAATTAGCTGCTACGCCGGGTAAAGGACAGGTTTTTTTGCAAAAAAGAGGTATTGATGCCTTATGGAGCAAGAGAAATACTGCAAACAACATTCTAAAAATTGAAATTGATTTTTATACTGGCGATCAATTTTCTAACGGAGGTACGTTAATTCCGCAAGGAGGATCACTAGTTCTAAAACATAATGATAATTATAAAGGTAATCCTAAAGTCGACGATATTGGAAATTTTACGTATTATCCAGATGCTGAACTTTATGCTAATGGAGGACCTGGTAATTGTTCCACCAATACTTCTGCAATAACAGAATTAAAATTAAAAACCTGGGTTAAAATTTATTTTTATTTAGATTATCAAAACCTAAAATATTATACTATAATACCTATTAAAAATTTGATTTTTAGATGTGATTTAAATCCAAATACAGAACTTATTTCATTAATATTAAAAAACAGTAATTCGATAGGAAGTAAAGCTACTATTCCAGTATATAAATATGATAATTTAATTATTTCGGCTGTTAATACAGTTCCTTTAAGTACACAATATTTTATTTCTGATAAATTTAATTTATACCCTAATCCTGCTAAAAATGTTGTATATATTACTAATGCAGAAAGTATTAAAGTAGAAAACATAGATGTTTTTGATACCAACGGCAAATTAATTACTACCAAAACATTTAGTAACGAAACTAATGTACAATTTGATATTTCGGGCTTTGCTATAGGAACATACTTCTTTCATATATCCACTAAAGATGGTACAGCTGTTAAGAAAATTATTAAAAAATAAAGAGCCTTGAAAGGCTCTTATTTTATGTTGGTCTAACAACTAGATATGGACCCGAGGTACGCCATAAATTGCTACCTATTGCCATAACGACTCTAACTTCCCAAGGTCGAGTATAAGTAGTAATTGGCCTGCTACTTGGATGAGCATCTTTAATAACGACTTCACGAGAATTGCAAAAAAAGTCTGGATTATTCGTAGTAGACATAATAGGATATGCAAAATTCCAAATTGTTTCGTTTGATACACCGGGAGTTTGGTTATGATAATAATAAACATCTCTTGTTCCGGCTAAACCTGGTACAGATACAGAAATTCCTGTAGACTTCCAATTATTGTTAGTAGGCCCAGAAGGACCATCAAGTGTTTCATTTTCTACTTGAACAAAGTAATTTCCTATTATAGGACCAGTTGGCCCTCTTCTAACTGTTACTTCAAAAATAAATATTTTTCCATATTGTTCCATTAGCAATGTTTCTGCAGGATTTAAACTTGGAAAATTAAAACTTCCAGGTTTTCCTTGATAGGCAGCAGGATTTAGATTACCGACAGCCGAAAGTAAATGTTGAGGTCCAGGACCAGACATATTAGCTGGATCTGATGCTATTCCTATTTCCGATTCTGCTAAGGATGTACCATCCAAGGTGATCATTTCACCTTCAATTAAATTTCCAACTTCATTATTTCCAACATACAAATTTGGATATCCTCCTAGAGTAAAATCTGCAACCAAACCTGAAGGGCTATTTGCTAATAAAAAATCATCATTGTACATACCATCATTTATACCATCATAATATGCTAACCCTGCCCATGGTGTAATATGTATTGTTAACGGACTAGAATGTCCTGGACCTCCTTGGTTTGAAAATTGATAATTCGGTGTAAAAGGAGCATTTCTAAACCAAACATCCCATGGAGATTGATAGCCATTACCAATGTTGATAAAAGATCCACCCCCAGTTAAATCTATCCATCCAGGATTACTGTCATCAAAACTGTTAGTTTGCATTTCGAAACTGTTATCATTTTCCAAGTCCTTGTTTTGTTTATCAATTTCTTCATAAACATCATCACTACACGCCATCAGCGTAAACAAGCCCATTAGGGCAATAATTGTTTTTTTCATGTTTTATAAATTATTAGTTAATTTATAAATATAACATTTTTTAACATAACTTAACACATTATTTTAATATATTATATTAAAAATATGGTAAAAAAGCATACTTAATGCCCGCTTAATAGATACCGTCCCTCCTTTTGTTAGTTAGACTTTTTTAAAAATTTGTTTAATAAAAACACAAAACAAATAACAATAATCGAACCAATTACGATCCACAACCAAACCGGTCCTTTGCCTTTTGTTGAACTACTTTGCTGCAGATCGGTTTGAATTTCTTTAGATGCGTTCAATGTTACATCATTCTGCTTATTTTCTTCATTTATGGCAACTTTATTAGTTTCACTGTCCGTTTGCTCGGTTTTATCAATCTCGTTTGTCTGTGATGATTTTTGGTTGATCCGTGGGTTTGTTATTTCGGTTACCTTACCATCTTTATCGGTAATTGTAATCTTATCACTTTCAAAACTCATCCACGCTTCAAAGAAACTTTTATCTGACCATTTTGCTGATTCCGACAAATTGGTAGTTTCGGTAACCGTTCCTTTTTTTGCAACGGTTGAATTATCGGTAATCGAAACATTTTCGGTTTCTATTTGTTTATAATCCGTTGTGCTTTTTTTTGTTTTGCAAGATATTCCCGATATCAATGTCGCGAACATAATGATTATATATATTATTCTTTTCATGTTAAAATATTTATTATATTAGAAAACTTATTAATTCATAATAGTATTTATTTAATTAGTTAATAAAAAGAGGTAAGTCATCGACCTCTTTTTTTATTTCTAAAATTGTTTATATTTGTAACTCATAAGTGTTTTTTTAAGGTATTTTAAAGCACCTGCATTGTTTTGTAGGTGCTTTTTCTTTTTTTTATAAATGTTTGTATTCTTCTTTTGCGTTAAAACTCGGGCAATCTTTTGCGACGTTTGGAAAATCACGATGACCTTGGATAATAGCATCTGGATATTTAGCTTTTAAACCGCAAATAATCTGTAACAGCGTTCGTTTTTGCGCTTCGGTTCGATTATCCAATGCTTTGCCTTTATCGTCGATACCACCAATGTAACTAACGTGTATTGAATTGCTGTTGTAGTTTTTAACTCCATTACAAATAGTTTCATCTAACGCCAAACGTTCGTGTTCTCCATTAGGTTTCAATATAATGTGGTAACCCGGTTGTTTCCAACCTAAATTGCGGATCCAATAGTTTCTAATTGCTTCTATTGTTGCATTTTGTTTTGTAGCGGTGCAATGCACCACGATGTATTTTATTGTTCTCATATTACTCAATTTTTTTACCGATAAAACTTTTTACAAAAACATTAAGATTTTTCACAAGCTTTTCTACCTCGTTCAACAAATCTTCTGAAAACACACCAGACAGCGCACAGGCTGCGTATATAATCTTATCGGGCAAATCGAACCATTCCGTTAACACGCTGCCTATGGTCCATCCAACGAACATCGCTATTACAAGCGAGTTTACAAACTTCCAAAAACTCATTCTCTTTCTCATACGCTGTATAATACCACCTATCAAACCACCTATTACAAATGGCGCCCCAGCTTTTTCAAGCCATTGCAAGGCATTGATTAATAATTCTATTGTAAAAGGATTTTTATTCATTTTTATTATGTATTAAAGAAAAGGGAGGTTTTAAACTCCCTTTTCTGTGATTACTTCAAAATCGTTTCCTAATTGGAAATTAGCACCGTATTTATCTTGTAAAGATTTAATGATGTTTTGCTCTATTTGACCGATTTGCAAAGAGGTATTAACCGCAATAACTTCTTTTTCTTTCAGTGTGTTTTCCGAAATGAGAATTTGAGTTTTTAAGCTACCTATTTCCGAATAGCTTTGATTTAAATTATTCTTTAAACCCTGCAATTCTTGTAATTTTTCTTTTTCCAGTTCTGTGAGAAACACTTTAGATTTTTTAATGTTTTGTTCCTCTGCTGTTATTTGTTGAGCCGCCTGCTCTGCTGTTTTTTTAGTTACTTTCATTTTTAATCCATTTTTTGATACCAAAAGCAGTATCGTTTGTAAAATAATTTTCTAATGCTTTGTTAGCTACAAAGTCTAAGGCTTCTTGAAAAGTTGCAGCTTCCGGATTCGTCTCTGATTCCAAATCAACTTGTAACCCGAAATTACCTTTCCAAGCACCGTGACCATTAACAACAATATCTTCATTCGATACCTGTACTGAATTATCAATTGTTTTCACGGCAACATCTACGTGCATTGTTCCATTGCTAAAACTAACCCCCGAAACAAAAGACACATATTTTACCTCTTTTTTTTCTTTTGGATTTACCCATTCCTGAATAGTTTCATTTGATTTAAAAATTGTTTTCATTTTATATAAAATTTATAATTAATATTTTTTTTATTCTGTTACATTCACCCATCTACCTACGTTCGCAACCCAAATGAATTTGTACGTTTGACCATCTATAGAAGAAATAGAAGATTTTAAAGATGTGTCTTTATCTATGAATGAAATATTTATGTTTTTAGACCCACCTGCTGTTGTAGATGTAATAATTAGTAAATCTCCATCATTAGCACCTGCAGATATGTTGGTGTTGGAAAATCCTAAAATCGCTACAATAGTTTCTGATTTTGTAACAGCAACACTTTGACCATTGCCTGCTATTGTTATATATTCAGCAGTAGGAATAGTGTCAACCGCATCTAGAACACCTAAAGCGCTTATAGAAAGATTATCACCCATATTTATTAACTCAACGTCACCGGTACCAACGGTTCCTCTTCCCAATAATGTTTTACTTGGAATATTTCTCATTTTAGGAAAAGTAACCGCATTATTTACAATAGTGGTTGCTCCGTCTCCTAAAGAAGTAACATCCCCAGAATGGTTTGGATGCGTATAGTTATTAGCTCCTGCCTGAACCCCTAAAAATGATAATACTTGTGCGTTTGTTAATTCTTCAACATTTCCAGAAGTTGCAGTCACTCTACCTAATATTCTTGCTGTAGCAATGTTTTGATATTTTTGATGAGTTACCGCAGAAGTAGCTATTGTACCTACAGCAGTAACATTAGCAGAACCATTAAAACTTACAGAGTAATTAACATCTCCTGTCATAGCTATAATTCGCGCTACAGCTAAACTACCAGAGGTTCCTGTAGTATTCTGATTAAGTGTAGGTATATCAGCCGCCACTAACGTTCTGAAACTTGGAGTTCCCGCTGTACCGCTAGGTGCTGCAAAAACTGTATTAGCTGCTTGACTTACTAAAGCAGCTGTTAAATTCCCTGTAGATGTTATAGGCGAATTTGTTACACTAAATATACTTGGTAAAACTAAACCTACGCTAGCCATACCGTAATTGTCTAACATGGTATTATTACCCTTCAACGCACCGGTTAAGGCACGCACGGCATCAGCAGTAGTACCGCCGTACATTGCGGTTAAATCGCCAGCGAGTTCAATAAGTTTAGAACTTTGTTTGGCAGCTTCCTGCTCTGTAAGATTTCCAATGTTCTTCAACATGGAACCCATCATGTTGGAATATTCCAACGCTTCTTTTTTGGCAATACCGAAATAGGTTGGCAAACCTTCTGCCCATTTTTGTACGGAACCAGCCGATTTTTTAAAGATTTGATCGGTTGCACCCAGCGCATCTTCAAAATCGGCAGCCATACTAAAAGCAGCTGTTCCGGCAGCCACTAACGGCAAGGTTACATAAGTACTTAACGACTTGCCGTAAGCCTGCATTTGTTCGCCCTGTTTTTTAATTTCTCGGGCTGCAGTTTGCATCTGCGTAGAAAGTTCTGATAAATTCGCCTTAAAGCGAATGTTAATCTGTGCTAATCCCATCGAAATCTGTTTTAGATTCCGATTTCTTAAGTTGGCGTTTTTTATCTATAGCTGCCCAAACATCTGCCTGTTGCTGTAAAACTGCTTCGGCTTCTTCGGGACTTATTAATTCTGCTGCTTCTTTTTCTAAATCTTCGGTTTCGTTATCCCAAGGCAAAGGCATCAAACTGCGTAAAGAAGGATTACCTTTTAAATGCGGTTTTAATGTTGCGTAAAACAGGTAACGAATTTGTTCCCAGCTTATCTTACTTTCTGTGTATTGGCGGTTGCGAAAACCTTCTACAATGTTGGTAAATGAACGAGGCGTTAACGCATAGAAATCATTATAATTTAAACCAATTTCGCCAAGCGCCAACGCCTCTAATTCATCAAAAGTAACTACTACTTTTTTACCGTCTTTTTTTTTAGGTTTTCTACGGCTTCTACAGAAACCTTTGGCATACTGTTTACAAACGCTTCAACCACACTAACGATAAACTGCGGATCAGCAAAAATTACATCAGCCGCATCGTTTTCGTTTACTTCGGTACCGGTTAGTTTAGCAGCTTCAACAACTATTTCAGAAACCAAATCTACTGCTGTAAAAACATCTTCTTCGGCAGCCGCCAAAGCAGACATGATTTTGTTTAAAACAGCTTCTAAATCGGTCATTTTCCATTTAGCTGCCAAAGACCTGATTAACGAGTACGAAAAACGCAACGGGATTTTTTGTTCATTAATAACTATTTCCATTAGGCTACTGTTTCAATTTCAAATTCTCCATCTCCAGCAAACGAGAAATTACCTGTTGCTGTAGATCCATTAGATGCAGAAATATCACATTGCTGAATGAAATAAGAACCCGAAATAATTTTACTCCCTTCAATATCGGTTGTAAATTCAATATCGACTTTTACACCATCTTTAAACATTTGCAATAAATCAAATACATCATGCTGCGTTCCCGAAGCTACTTTTTCCGCAAGCATCATCGATGTTGTTGCGGAAAAATCATAATCACCAAGCACCCGGCGTTTTCCGTTAGTATCCTTTGTTGCGATATCTTCTAATTCACGCGACGTACTCCATCCACACTCCGTAGCATGAAAGACAGTTTTGCCTTCTACTTTTAAACGAAAGTTTTTACCTTTAATAAAATCACCTGCTGCCATTTTACTTTATTATTTTAAAATTAATTTCACTAAATATTTTTTGCGTTGAAGCATCAAAATCAACATTGGTATTTTGAAACTCCCAATCGTGCTGTTCTGCTAATTCTTTTAAATTGTCTGCCATCTGCATGGCTTCGGTTATATTGTTCGGTTCAAACCAAACAGCTATGTTTACACTGTAGGCGCAAGCATCTTTTGTTTCAGAAGACACTTCGCCAAAACCATACACCGCAAAAGGAAACTTTACACTTTCATTTGCGATAAGCGGAAAAATCCTGCCCTGAACTGCCGCAGCCAATGCCGGGTAATTCTTTAAAATTTCTATTAAATATTCGCTTACCTGTATCATTGTAGCTTGTTTAATCTGCGTTGAACAGATGCGGTAAATTTCGCTTCAGCATCAGCTGTTACTTTACCCTGTGTTTGATCATAAGCACGTGTTAAATACGGATTTGATCTAGTTCTGCTAACCGCCGCATGATCGTTTGCACCTTTTTTGTGCTTACGTTTAAACCCTTTTCGGTAAACATTAACACCGTCATGTACCATGTGTCCATACCAACCCTTATTATTACCTTTAACACGCGGACCAACTAAAATGGTAGGGTTTTCTTTGTTTTTACCTGTTATGGTACCCAACGATTTTTTAAGATTATCAGGCGATATTCTTTGACCACGAGCTATATGCACTTTTTTAGATACAGGCACTTCCCGTTTTGCAACTTCTAAAGTAGATTTTGCAATTTGCCTTAAAATAATCAGCGTTTCTTTACGCTTGGTTTTATCGTCGGCAATTTTCTTAAGTTCGTTTACCAGTTCATCAAAACCGGTTACTTCTACACTAAAACTACTCATAAACGATGCATTGAAGTTCCAGATATTCGCGCCTGCCGATCTGCTTTACATGCGTTACGTTGTAACGCGTGCCTTCAAAATCTACTTTTAAACTGTTTTTCTTTGCATTGATATCATCGCGATACCGCACAATAAAACTTCGCTGTGTTCTGTGCAACACTTTACCCTCTACTTCTTCACCCCCGCTTACTTCATCTACCTTTGCCCACGGAACACAAACCACTGCATCGACTTCTTTTTCTTCTCCGATTGCGTTTTGTATGGTTTCCGGCACAAAAAGTGTTATTCGCCTGTCTAACTGACCAACGAACGGTTTGTTTACACCCGCCATTTCCGGTACGATTTAATTAAACTTTTCGCTTTGGAATTGATCACAGCCGCTGTATTATCACGACGATCATACGCTTCGGTTACCAAAAGCAGAATTGCCTGTTTAATTACTTTTGGCAGATCGGTCGCCGTGTAACCCTGCTTAATAAAGATTTGCACTTTAACAGCTTCCGGTTTTTCTTTAAACGACACCTTAAAAGTTTCGGTTCCCTGCTGTGTAACCGAATAAGAAGTACCGGGCAATACCGAACTTTCACCTTCGGCAGTTGCCCGATATTCTATTTTCTCTATCACATCATTCAACGCTTTGCGTTCAAAAACAAAGTCCTGAAACTTATCGGTTGTGTAAACGGTTGTCTGCAAGGCTAAAGGGCGTTCGGTAAAATCAACTACCTGTTCTATTGCCGATTCTATATACAACTTAACAAGATCATCGTCATCGGTATAATCGGGTTCTATTCGCAGGTGTTTTTTTACAAGATCCAGCGCAATAATATCGCCGGTTTCTTCTTTTATAATTTCTTCTTGCATACCCTTGTTTTTAAAAAGGTCCTTTCCCAATTGCTTAAGAAAGGACCCAAAACATAAAAATTAAATAATTATAAAAAACTACTTTACGTATTCTGCGTATTTGCAGTCAACTAATTCGTCTGCCTGATTTGCAGGGTGCCAAACCGTTTGCCCAACGTTGTAAGGAAGCAGGAATTTACCCGCTGGCGATAGTAAGAATTTAATTTTTACTTCACCTTTTTTGTTTTCGGTTCTGTTTGATTTAGAATCCGTTTTAACGTCGGTTAATTCAGCAATTTTCGCACCCTGTTTTTCAACCTGCTTTTTTAAATTTTCGTTTTCCTTTTTCAATTCCCTATTTTCTAAAGCAGCTTTTTCAAGTTCTTCAGTTAAAGTTTTGATCTGAATTTCCGAAACGTTTACTTCAACAGAAACACCCTCTTGAGTGTTTTCTGTTTCTTTTTTATCTTCTGTCATAATACTATGCTGTTAAGAATTTGTTTACCGCAAACGCTTTTGGTAACGAAACAATTACGTTTGCGTATAAATTGATATAAACAATTACCGCACCCGCACCTGCTTTTGTATAAGGGTCAACTGTAAAGTTTGCACCACCCCACTGACCAACGGTCATTTGCGACCAATCACCGTAAATTAACGGATGATTACCTGCTAATTCAGGAACCAAAGACGAAGCCACATGCTTCATTCCTGCCAGTTTACCGTCTTCTAATAAGAAACGACCCGATCCGGCATCTTTTTTAACCCCTTCCAATACCGAAGCCAAAACGTTATCTGATAAGAAACCTAAAGAAATATCGGTTGAATCCGCATCCTTAACCAAACCTTTCAATTCTAAAATATCTGCATACTCTGGTGCTTTTGCAGCGGTAACAGCAGAAAGATTGATACCCGGAATGTTTAATAAACCTAATGGCGCTTTAATTCCGTTACCGTTAATTGCAGCACGTTCGATTGCTCTTTTTGCTGCATTTCTAAAGTTTGAAATAATTAACGCTTCAACATCAACCGATGACTGTAACATCAACTGATTAGAAATCATTACACCTGCTGCGGCTCTTTTAGGCTTTAAAGTAGGTCCGTCAAACTCACTGGCTTTCAACGTTACTTCTTCGTTTTCTTCCAACCAGTCTAATTCAAAACTTTTGTTGATCGGAAATTTTACATTACCGGTTAACCCCGTTAAGAAATTAGCACCCAATTCTTCTAAAAACAATTTAGGAACAAAATCGTTAACCATTCTGATATCGGTAGGAACCAATGCTCCACCAAACGCACCTGCATCACCGGTTACCGACTGCGTAGTTGCGCGCATCATGTACGAAGGAATTGAAAACGAACGATCGGTAGATTTAAAATCTAACTTTAAACTCGCAGCTTCCTGCAAAGCCATATCGTTTACTTCTTTTTCTACACCTTCTAATTTACCCGCAGCCGCTTCGCGAACTGCTTTCGTAAACGAAAAACGTTTTTGAATGTTATTCACCTCACGCTGTTCAGAACTTTCACCCGAACCGTCTATATTTTTGTTCGGCTTTTTTAATGTTTCAGCGAACAAAGAATCATTTGCCGCCAATTGCAGCAAATGATCGTTTATTATTTTTTTGAAATGATCTGTTCCTTTCATCTCATTTACGTTTTTAGATTATTATTAAGCGCCACCAGAAACCCAAGTACAGACAGCTTCAACATAATCATACTTTTTTAAAGAACTTGGTCTTTTAGACTTCACTTCTTCAACCGTATAAGTACTTATAACAACCTGTTTAGGACCTAACACAAGGAGTTTATCTCCTACGTTCAACTCTCGATTTTTAACAATATTCACATTTACAGCGAATTTGTTTTTTTTTCTACGCTCCGGGTGTGTTT
The DNA here is from genome assembly GCA_040391685.1 of Paenimyroides baculatum. Classification (GTDB taxonomy): domain Bacteria; phylum Bacteroidota; class Bacteroidia; order Flavobacteriales; family Flavobacteriaceae; genus Flavobacterium; species Flavobacterium baculatum_A. The sequence goes on along the minus strand of JBEBXJ010000037.1, from coordinate 5,792 downwards.
CCCAGATCATAAGTTCAATATCTTTATTCTGAATATGATTCATAATATTATTTTTTAATTGTTGTTGTAAAAATTTCGATATGTCAAAGAACTTGTGAAAAGCAGTGCCCAATCCTTAAACACCCTTTTCGCGAAAACCTGCCTTAACAATGGACTTGTTAAAACCATACTGGATTGATTTGTACCGTTGTAACATCGAAGCAAGTTTCTATTTCAAAACCAACGACTTTTTTACTTATATTTAAATCTTATCTTAAAAACATAATTATCATGAATGATCAAATTAAAGCAGGCGACGTTGTTCAACTTAAATCCGGCAGCAAACCAATGACTATTGTTAAAACTTATAACAATGACGAGTATGCCGACGTAACATGGTTTAACGACTTAACAAACACATTAGACGGCATGAAAGGTCTAACGGTGGCTGCATTAAAGAAAGTTTCCAATTAAGGATTTTCTTAAAACAGATCAGTTAATTAACTGGTCTGTTTTATTTATTCCCATTAGCAACCAGCTGCTGCATAAACACGGCAAGTATGTTACTTACGTGTGTTGGTTCTGTGTTTGCGTTTGTATTTGTCATAAACTTCACATGCGTATAAAAAATAAATTGGCAGCACGGCTAACGCCACCCAGATCATTGCAAGCCAAAAACCTTTTGTTCCCATTTTATAAATAGTTTAAGCGCACCAGCACGCTGGTTAAAATCATTATTTGGTTTGTTTTGGCACATTTGTACCATTCGCCCTCGCGTATTTTACCATCTTCAATAAGGCGGTTAAGCGATCGTTTGCTTTTGTATTTACAAATACGGGCATCTAATATTTCTTTAAGTGTTACCGCTTTTTTACTGCGCAGGTTGGCACGCTTTACCTGCAGGTCAAACTCTAAGTTGCCCACAAACTCACTTGCCTTGCCAATTACCAAACCGTTGGTTTTTAAAAAATCGGCAAATTCTGTTACCGGTACTACGTTAATTGGTTGCATGGCTATAACTTTTTAACTAAATTTTCCAACTCATCTAAAAATTTCAAACTGCGAAACATCCAAAAAAGTCTTAAATTTTTGGTATCCTTTTCGTTGTTTAATTCCGGCAAACACAAATGCACAATATTTAAAAACTGCTTTTGCGTGTTATATCCTTTTTGTCTAAACTCATTTACAACCCAAACAGCGCAAGTTTGCTTACGCATTCGTTCGTTTTTAGGTATTATTACAAAAGGTTTCATAATTTTATTTTTATTACGATTGCACAATTATTGGTACAAATTTTGTACATTCACTCACAAAAATTACAAGTTCTGATTGTACAACACAAACGTAATCACAATTTTTGTGATAAACAACTAATTTTTTGTACAAAATCACAATTTTTGTGATTTTTAACATTTAAAAATAGTAACAAACTGATAATGAACGCAGAAGAAATAAAAAAAATCAGATTATCATTAAATTTAACACAGGAAGAATTCGCTAAAAAGATAGGTGTAAGTAAAAACACTATCTATAATTATGAGAACGGCAGCAAAATTCCACCCTCAAAAATTATGATTTTTGAACAATTAAAATCACAAAATAATAACACCGTAAACGAACCCCAATCGGTTTACGAAACTGGTTTTGATAAAAAAATTGCAGAAGCAAAAACCGAAATAGAAAAAATTAAAGAAGAAATTTCAAAGTTTGAAAATAAAATTTTGCAGGACCCGGCAAAAAAAGTGACTTACGAAAAATACATAAGCAGCTACGAAGAACAAATTTTCTTGTTAAACGAAATAATAAATATTACTTTAGAAGCTAAAAGAGATTTTTTAGAGAATAACGAAGATTAAAAATTTACACTTATGAAGAAAGCACTACTATTATTATTTATCGGTTTATCTGCAAATATTGCCAGCGCGCAACGTGTTGTAAAAAACGAAGTAGACAAGCGTACAAATGTACGCTACATAATAACCAACCTTACCGACCAACCGCATTTTAAAGAATTAAAATCCATAAACAAAGAAGCTGGATCTTATCTGTATTTGCAGTTTCAAACTGAAATCAGCTTAACAACCATAGGTAACTATTTAAACGTTTCACTTTCTAAACTGAACAGCAGAACCTGCATAAAAGAAAACGCAAAAGTTGTTTTTTTATTTAAAGACAAAACAGAACTTACTTTAAAAAACAGCGACTTACCACACTGCTCAAATTATATTACTGCAATGTGCCCAATTTCAAAAGAAGACATTCAGAAATTTAGCACCGAAAATATAGAATCAATTACAATTTACACCACCGAAGGACCTGAAGAATATTTTGTAAAAAGCATTTTAAAAAATCATTCAAACGCAGCAGCAAAACTGCATTTAGAAGAAATTAGCAAATATTAAAAACAGAACTACACCGATTATAACTAGATAGAACATCACTTATGAAGTTTTCAGAAAGAATGGGTTACACAAAACCTAAAGAAGTCATTCAGCACGAATCCATTGATGATGATTTAAAAAACGATCTTTGGAATTTATATTATAAAAATTATTTAGAAGCAGCAGAATACCAAGACATATACTTATTGCGTGAGGATTTCAAGACATACTTTAAAAAATTATGGACTGATTTCCTTAAAAAAAAGATAAACGAAATTCCAGAACAAGCTTACACCTTCATAAAATTAGTAGAAACTGATTTTTTTGAAAAATCAAAAAAATGGTATTTTATATACGATTTAATAGAATTCACTTTTAACACTTTCGATTTTCATCGAATAAGTGAAAAAAGCTATTTTAACCACCAAATAGAATCACAATTAAATAGTATTTTGGAAAAAAATTTGTCTGGTTACAGATTTATAAATAAACAATTTATTCCAATAACCAACGATCATGAAATAAAATCAATCGAAGAAGCGTCGAACAACACTAATGAATTCAAAACAGTTTCCTTACATCTTAATAAAGCATTGGAGCTTTTATCAGACAAAAAAGCACCAGACTTTAGCAACTCAATTAAAGAATCTATTTCTGCAATAGAATCCTATTTCAAAGTTTTCTTTAATAATCCGAACATTAAATTTGGTGACGCATTAAATAATCTAGAACACAAGCACGGTTTAGATAAGCAAATAAAGGAATCTATCAATAAAATATACGCATTTTCTAACAATGTTGGCGCAATAAGGCACGCCCTAAAACCAGGAGAAACTTCAGATAAAATTACATTAGCTGAAGCTAAGTATATGCTTGTAACATGCAGCGCATTTATTAATTATTTAAAGGAAACAAACGCTAATTAAAAATAAAATAACTATGGAATTAATAACACTCAGTACACCAATTTTAGAAGGTGACAGAATAATGTATAATCAAAATATTTATATGGTAACAGAATCAAACTTTCAAATTGGAAATCCTTATTTTAATATTGATTTAGCGGTTTATACCATAGTAAACATATCAACAAACGAAGCGTTTAACATGTTTCATAGCACACTAATACATAACAACGCTTACAAATTATAAATCCCACCATTTGGCGGGATTTTTTATACCTCTACAAAAAAAGTAACAAAAATGTTTCAAAAAACTTGCAAGTAACAAAAATGTTACTTATCTTTGAAGTGTTAATTTAAAGTTCTTTTAAAAACAGTATGTATGAAAGTTTCAGAAATGCTGCGAGTCCTTAAAAAGGACGGTTGGTACCTGTACAGAGAAGGTGGAAATCACTCCATGTACAAACACGATACCAAAGAAGGAACGGTTATTCTGCCCAGGCATCCGTCAGCGGAGCTAAAAAAAGGGACAGAACAATCAATCTTAAAGCAGGCAGGGTTAAAATAACCCTGCTAAGCTTAAGATTCTTAAATTAACATTTTTTAGATCATTATTTAAACCTTTATAATTGCAAACGTTATGAAAATCAAATTAATCTTAGAAAAGTCGGGAACAGGTTACAGCGCCTATTCTGACGAATTACCGGGATTGGTTACCGCAGGCGAAACCATTGACGAAGTTAAAGGGAACTTTAAAGAGGTTTTAACCATGCAAGCAGATTATCTGCGTGAAAAAGGAAAAACGGATGAAGCAAAAACTTTAGAAACTGCCGATGTTCATTATTACCTGGACCTGAATACTTTTTTTGAGTATTACTCTTTATTCAACAAAACACAGTTAGCTAAATATTTAGGCATTAACAGCAGTCTGCTACGCCGCCTTTCACTTGATCCGATTGAATTGTCGGAAAAAAAGGCTTTGCAGATACAAAACGGATTGCATAAATTAGCCGACGAATTAAAACAATACCACTTTGCATAAATTATGCTTTTTAAAAGCAGCTTTAAATTAACGCCAAACGCTCTGTAACAAGAGCGTTTTTTATACACTTTCAGTATCAATAATCTTAAATAAAGCTTCATCGCGTACCTTTTCACTAAACTTGTCCTTATAAAAATTATCAACGTCGTTACGTTCCTGCGCCATCAACTCGCGGATGATATCGGTATCAATCATCAATTGTTTGGCACGGTTACCAAACGTATGACGGGCTACTTTAATACCTATATTACCATCGATCGGCAGCACCTTTATCTGCAGCTGCTTTTGAAACTCTACCAAATAACGCTGCAAATTACGGCGAAAGGTTTCGTACCGTTTAATATCCTTATCCCACGGAAACAAATATATTCCGGTTTTTGCTTTATACTTATCAATGATCACCTGGGCTTTCGAGTATATCTTTAAATTTGCCATTTGCCCGGTTTTACCACGTTCTAAAATCACACGACCATTACGCACCCGGTTCGCTTCCAAAAAATACAGATCGGTAAGATCGCAACCACCTAGGTAAAACTGTAAAAGGAACAAATCTTTAAATTTTTCAATTCGCTCCGATTTTGGCTTAAAATTTTCAAAGGCGCGGATATCTTCAATTGTCAGATATTTTTTCTTAACATCGAAACTTTTTACCTTCAAACCCTCAAAAAGTTTATCAAACGGTCGGTTATCAGGCAAACGCAGCTCCCGGATACCTTTATTATACATTGCCCGAAGCTGGCGCAGGTAGTTCTGTACGGTTGCCTTACTGTTACCGGCACTTTCACGGAACTTACGAAAGCGCATCATGGTATTGTAATCCATGGTTTCAAAACTAACGGACGAATAGAGCAGATTAAACATGTTTAATGCCGTTTGGTTAGCATCAACATTACCCATAATGCGGTTACGCGTTACCAGGTCCTTTTTCTTTTCGGCAATATCTGCAGATGCTTTTAACTCGTTTATGTAATTTTTGCAATAGTCATTAAAGGAAATATGATCGCTTTTGCTGCGGTTTTCAAAAAGCTGCTCTAATGCCTGGTTTACATCTTCGCAACCCGAAGCAATAATTTTACGCGCTTTTAGCTTAATTTCCATTAAGCGCGGCAGCAGTTCGTCGTAATCCGGATGATCTTCGGTTACCAGCTGCATTTGCTCGCTAAAATGTTTTAACTTTGAATGCGCAACAATCTTTTGTTTGCGTTTCCCTTTGTTCGACACTCGAACAACCAACGGAAAGCCTTCGCCGGTATCACTTTTTTCGGTAAGTATTTTAATTTCAATTGTCATAAAAAGCACTTTTACAGGTTGCAAAAAAGTTGCAAAACTGCCTTAAAAAAGTGCGTTTTGCCCTGCGCTAATATACTAATTAAAATTACAGGAAACAAAAAACCCCTTGAATCACAAGGGGTTTGCGGTGTGGTCCCACCTGGACTCGAACCAGGGACCACCTGATTATGAGTCAGGTGCTCTAACCAACTGAGCTAT
>JBEBXJ010000036.1:0-19811 GCA_040391685.1 Paenimyroides baculatum | reverse complement strand
ACCGTTATTTTGGGGCATTCGGAACGCAGACAGTATTTTAAGGAAACTCCGTCTTTACTGGCGAATAAGGTTGATACCGCTTTGCGACACAAAATGCGTGTTATTTTTTGTGTGGGCGAAGAATTAAAAGACCGTAAAAGCAAACAGTTTCAAAATGTGGTGTTTTATCAGTTGAAAGATTCACTGTTTCATTTACCCAAAGAAGCATGGGAAAACATAATTATTGCCTACGAACCTGTTTGGGCAATTGGTACAGGCGAAACTGCTACTCCGGAACAAGCACAGGAAATGCACCAGTTTATCCGCGAGCAAATTGCACATCACTATGGTAGTTTGGCAGAGAATGTTACCATTTTATACGGTGGCAGCGTAAAACCAGACAATGCACCAACCATATTTTCGCAACCCGATGTAGATGGTGGCTTAATTGGCGGTGCTGCGTTAAATGTAGAAGATTTTACTGCAATTGTTAATGCAATTTAGAATTTAATATTTTTGAAAGCAACCTCACAGGTTTTTAAACCTGTGAGGTGTTATCTAAATAATTCATACAAAAAACGGCTAATCAAAAATTAAATATCTACAAATGAAAAAATTCTTATTCATCATTACTTTAGCATTTCCTTTTTTTACAAACGCACAAGATTTTTTGATTGGTCCATCAGTATCATATCAATCTCAGGCAGGAAATGTTTTAAAAGTGGGTGGTTACTATTTACAGCCGTTGGCAGGAAATGCTGTGGGAATAAAATTGGAAGCCAATGCCAACTTCGCTTACTTTAGAGATCAATTTCTAGTAATTCCCGAAGGAAGTTTTACATTTTACCCCACCTTCAATAATTTAATTGTTCCATTTGTAGAAGGCGAACTAACTCCGTACACTGCTACGCCAAAAGTAGGATTATCGATTGCAAGTATTGTTGAGTTTGGTTTTGGTTATGGGTTTGACATTAAAACAAAACAAGATTTAAAACCAATTGAAGGATTTACTTTTTCGTTGGGATTTAATATTCCGTTGAACGCTTTTTAATTAATAACCAAATGGAAAGCGGCGTTCTTTATCCAGTTTTTTATCACTTTCAATAACTTCTGTAGGAATTACTTTTAAAAATGACGGATGCTGCTCAATGGCATATTCAATTTTTTCTACAATCTGTTCTATCGTTTCGTTATCGTAATCAATCTGTAAAGGTTCTTTAATAGTAAAAGTCTGTAAAATGCCTTTCTTTTTTAGCCACAATCCCTTTTTATCAAACGATCTTCTAAATCCATCAATAACAATAGGTACCACAATAGGTTTGTGTTCTTTAATTATATGTGCCGTTCCTTTACGAACAGGTTTAAACGATTTGGTAGTTCCCTGCGGAAACGTAATTACCCAACCATCTTGCAAGGCTTTCTTAATATTTTCGGTATCATTGGGGTTTACTGCTTTTTTTTCAGCAACATCTTTACCTTTTTCACGCCACGTTCTTTCAACCGTAATAGCACCGGTGTATCCCATAATTCTGGGTAAAATACCGGCTTGCATTGTTTCTTTTGCGCTAACATAATAGATATTAAGTTTCGGATTCCAGATATACATAATGTTTTTAATGGTATCGGTTCTTCCTTTTAAACTGGCATTAAATACGTGAAACATTGCAGCTACATCGGCAAAATAGGTTTGATGGTTGGATATAAATAATACGTTAGTATCCGGGAGATTTTTTATGATTTCAGACCCGTCAATAACCAACTCGTTAAAACCGCGATAGCGTTTATGGGTTAAGAAACCAAACAGCCTAATAAGCCACTTTTTTATAAATATGATATGTCCGAACGGATCTTTTTTAAATAAACTCATATATTCTTTTGAAAAGACAAAGATACATTTTAAAGATTAGTGTTTTTTAGTTTTTAACAAAGTGAAAACGAATGTAAAATTATCAAGTACATTGTTCTTTGATGATGCATTCTATTTCTTTTGACCTGTTAACCGTCATAAAATGTCCGTCTTTTTTTATAATAAAGTCAGTTTTTACGTTTTTAAATGGTAGAATGTGGTCTTTAGTTCCATAAATATGAATGCAGTTTTGTGGAGTCAGGATATTTTCCCAATTTACAACAGCATTGATTGCCCAGCTTAAAAAATGAGGGTCGGTATCTTTTAAGATATTCCGCATCAGTTCTTTTTCGGATTTAGTTTGAACGCCAAATAACCAATGGGTTATAAAATTTTGAGTTTTTAAAACAGAAGTTGGGATTATTTTGTTCAGTTTTAACATTCCTGCCAAACGATAATGTTTAGGCAATTCGTTTTTTGTCTTTGCAGATGCTATTAAGATAATTTTTTTAACAGGTATGATTTTAGAAACTTCTACAGCCAGCATACCACCAAAAGACAAGCCGATTAAAACAGCATCTTTTTCAAAATCAGCAGAAATTCTGCGGGCATAACTTTCAAACGACTCGTTTTTAATGGGATCGATCCAATCGACAAAAACCACATTTTGTTTTGAAAAATCTATATTATCAAACAACTCTTCTGTCAACACCCAGACCGCTAAAAATGTAAATTTTGCTCAATTTTAATCAATATTAAATGTAAATGTTCAAAAAACACTTTTAAAGGTTTCTTTAATTTCACTTAAAATCATTGCTGTTGCACCCCAAACTACATGATCGTTAATTACAAAAGCCGGTACCGAAATATCGCTTGCGTAAGATGTGTTCATGCGAACATTTTGTACTAGTGAATCGTTCAGTAAATCGGTTACAGGGAGTTCTATAATTCCGCTTACCTCATCGGGTTGCAGTATAAAAGATTGTGGCTGCTGTGAAATCCCCATAAAAGCCGACACCATAAAATTACTGGGCGGAATGTACAAATCGCTCCATTGCTTTACAATTTCAATTTCAGATACACTGATTCCAACCTCTTCGTTTGTTTCGCGCAAAGCAGTTTCTTTCAGGTCTGAATCAGTTAATTCTTTCTTTCCGCCGGGAAAAGCAATTTGCGATGAATGTACACCCGGATAAGATGACCGAACAATTAAAAGCAAATGTGTTAAACCATTTTTAGGATAAAATAAACTTAAAACTGCCGATGCTTTAGGATTTTGCACAGAATAATCGTAATTTTGAAGGTATTGAACACGTTCTAACGGTGCCATTTTTAAATGGGCATCCAAGGCAAATAAGGGTTGACTAACCACATTATTTATTTTATCTAAAAACTGTTCAAATTGCATAGATCACAAAAATATTCTTAAATATAATCAATGTTTAGTAAACAAGAAGCGCTACAAATAAAAAAAGATTTCTGGACGGGTTTTTCCGATGCCCATCCACGCAAATGGTTGCTGCACAATACCAAAATAAAAGACGTTGCTTTTAAATTTTTTGTGGATAACAAAACAGCTCAGGTTGCATTGGAAATTGAACCAAAAGAGGATGAAAAACGCAAGATTTATTTTGAAAAAGTAGAATCGTTAAAAGCGATTTTACTTGAAGAATTTTTGCCTGATGCCATTTTTGAGAAGAATTATTACCTGCCAAACGGTAAATTAATTAGTAGAATTTGGGTTGACATCGATAAAAGTGTAAGCGTAAACAACAAAAACACCTGGCAGGAAATTTATGATTTTTTTGCAGAGAAAATGAATAATTTTGAACTATTTTTCTACGAATACGAAGATTATATTAAAGATTTGGAAATTAACACTTAACAAATCTCCACATTTAAAAACTTTTAGTACTTTAATGTTTTTTAAAACACAGCCTTGAAAAGATACCATCAGTTTTTTATTTTATTAATTTGCCTTTGTTGTTGTAATGCTTTTTCGCAAACGAAAGACAGTATTACAACAACAGAACAACAAATGCAAAAATTGGAGAATTATTCTAAAAAAGGAAAATTCACAAGACAGCTTCACAAATTGCTTGTGCGCAAAAAAACAACAAATGTAAATACAAATGTACAAGCCGTAAAACAAGCAGATATTGATTACGATTTTGAAAAATTTCAGGGAAAAATCATTCGTAAAATAATTATTGACACGTACGACCCTTTCGGATTTTCTATCCAAGATTCTACCCGTATTCCACAAAAACAGATAGAAAAATTAGGTAACCGGCTGCATTTAAAAACCAAACAGTTTACCGTACGCAGTTTGTTACTTTTTAAACGTAATCAACTTTTAGATTCCATAAAAGTAAAAGAATCCGAGCGTTTGTTACGTACGCAACGTTACATTCGTAGGGTTTCAGTAAAACCAGCTAGTATTTCAGAAAACTCAGATTCGGTAGATATCCACATAAAAGTTTTAGATGCGTGGAGCTGGTATCCAACTGGGTCCTTATCTACATCAAGTGCACGTTTAAGCCTTACTACGCGTAACTTTGGTGGATTGGGTCATTACTTTAACAACCAATACCGCACCCGTTTTAAAGAAGGCAGACACGCGTACAGAACGCAGTATCAGGTAAACAACATTGCCCAAACGTTTATAGATGCCGGTATTTACTATAATTTAGATTTAGCCGAAAATTACGTAAAACAGATATATGCCAACCGTAGGTTTTATACGCCTATGACCCGTTGGGCAGGTGGTGCTACCATGTATCAGTCATCCACCCGCGATTCGGTTCCCAATTTAGAAGGCATTCGGAAACTGCAAAGTTTTAAATCAAACGATTTTGATGTGTGGCTTGGTCATTCCGAACCTTTGTATTATAATTACAACAACCTGCACAAAGTACAAACCAACCTGATTACATCGTTAAGATATTATTCTAAAAATTATCTGGAGCATCCTGTGGGCGAATACGACCCGCACAACTATTTTACCAATCAAAAACTGTATCTGGCAACGGTTGGCTTGGCATCAGTCAATTATGTGCAGGACCGCTATATTTTTTATTATGATATGATTGAAGATATAGCCGTAGGTAAAACCTTTATGCTTACCGGCGGAATACAACAAAAAAACAACATTAACCGTCCGTATGTTGGTGCACAATTTGCATTGGGAAAATATACTAAACACGGTTATTTTGGGGGAGAAATTCAGTGGGGAACTTTCATTAACAACAAAAGATTCGAAGAAGGTGTTTTTAGAATGGAAGGCTTGTATTTTTCTAAACTATATCATTTGGGACGATGGGGGTTCAGGCATTTTTTTAATCCCGAAATCGTTATTGGTTTGAATAGGTGGGATTATGCCATGGATAAAATCACCCTAAACGGAACTTATGGTATTGATGGTTTTGACAGTTATGAATTGCGGGGAACAAAAAAAGTATTGTTGAATTTTCAGGTACAGTCTTATGCTCCGTACGATTTGTTAGGCTTTAGATTCAGCCCGTTTTTAAGTGCATCGGTAGGTTTTATGGGCGATAACGATAATACATTTGTAACCCAAGACATGTACAGCAAAATTGGTTTGGGCGTTGTTATAAGTAACGATTATTTGGTTTTTAACAACTTTCAGCTTTCACTGGCTTTTTACCCAAGCATTCCGGGCAACGGACACAACATTTTTAAAACCAATAACTTAAGAAATACTAATCTTGGTTTGCAACAGTTTGATTACGGCAGACCGGAATTAGTTCCTTATAATTAAAAAAACACCAATTATGACTTGTTTAAATGTACGTTACCTTTTCTTTCTAATCTTATTTACAGCATATAATTCTTACGGGCAAAAAATATTATATCACGAATTTTCGCCCACAGCATCAAGTTGGGATGTAATTGAATGGAACGTAAAAAATCCTGATACAAAACAATACATAATTAAAGAAACTATTGATTCTAAAGGAAAAGTTATATCATTAGAGTTTTTAAAAGATAACAAACTTCTAGAAGATTACTTATGTTATCTGCCAAATAAAGTAACTTTTGAGTATTACGAGAATATGATTGTGGAAATTCTTTATCAATCTAATGAATTTCCTGTTGCAACTGATTGTGAAATGTGGTACAAATCAATCTATCATTTAAATAAAGATAACGAAATAGAATTAATTGAGCATTTTTCTAAATTTGATTTTTCAGGTATGAACCCCACTGAAATAGAAAGCTTAAAAGGATATTTACAGCCAGAACATTTCATTGAAAAACCAGAAGCTACAAATATGTTACAAATTGAATATTACTATCATTCATTTGCTAAAATGAACGGTATTTATCCTGTTTCTAAAAATTATGTTTTAGATGAAAATCATGAATATTTTGGTAAAGAATATTTTACCAATGAACCTGAATTTTCTTCTATAAAACAAAGTTTAAATAAATAAAAGCAGAGAATCATCGCTGCTTTTATTTATTTCTGCCACTCCTTTGTCTCGTTAAAAATGTGGGTTAAAATATCTTCATCTAAATCGGTAAAATCAACATTTCGGCGGCTCATTACAATTTTAGCAGTTTCAAAAGCTTTAGCCGGTAAATATGCTTGTGTTCCTTGTGCACCGCCCCATGTAAAATTAGCGATGTAATTACGCGGAAAGCCTGCGCCAAAAATATTTGCAGCCACACCAACAACTGTTCCTGTATTAAACATGGTGTTAATGCCGCATTTACTGTGATCGCCCATCATTAAACCACAAAACTGTAAACCGGTATTTTCAAAACGTTGGGTTTCGTAGTTCCATAACTTAACCGATTCGTAATTATTTTTAAGGTTCGAATTGTTACTGTCTGCACCAATATTACACCATTCGCCTAAAACGGCATTTCCTAAAAATCCATCGTGCCCTTTGTTTGAATAAGCAAAAAGTACCGAATTATTTACTTCTCCACCCACCCGTGAATGTGGACCAACCGTTGTTGCTCCGTAAATTTTAGTTGCCAGTTTTACCTGCGCATGATCGCACAATGCAAACGGACCACGAATTACAGATCCTTCCATAATTTCGGCATCTTTACCAATATATATAGGTCCGGTTGCAGCATTTAAGGTACAAAAATTTAAAACGGCACCTTCTTCAATAAAGATATTTTCGGCTCCTAAAACATTCACTGTTGAAGGAATGGGGTGTGATTTACGTTCTTGAGTCAATAATTCAAAATCATCGCGAATTGCCTGATCGTTCTTTTGAAAAATATCCCATGTATGTTCAATTTGTAAGCAATCTTCTTCAAATTCAATTAATTCATAATCATCAAACACTACTTCTTCCTGCTCATCTGTGGTATAAAACGCAATAATTTCTTCGTTTTTAACAATAGCCTGATTGGGCTGTAAAAACTGAATCATTTCTACCAAAACCTCATTCGGACAAAACGATGCGTTGATCATCACATTTTCTGCCATTTCAACCATTGGGAATTTATCAGACAGATATTCCTCGGTAACCGTAGTCGTTGTAGTTCCCAGGTATTTTTCCCATTTTTCACGAATGGTTAAAATTCCAATGCGGACATCGGCAACAGGGCGGGTAAATGTAAACGGAAGCAGGTTGTTACGCACAGATCCGTCGTATAATATGTAGTTCATTGAATATTTTTTAAAGGTTTAAAGTTACAAAGTTTAATAATTTAAACAAAGCAAAAAGCCCTACTAAAAAAGTAAGGCTTTGCTATTTGTGTAAATCCAAAATTATTTTTTGAATTTAGAGTATTTGTTTTTGAATTTATCGATACGACCTGCTGTATCAATAAGTTTAGATTTACCTGTGTAGAATGGGTGCGATGTACGCGAAATCTCCATTTTATAAACTGGGTACTCTACACCATCAACTTCAATTGTTTCTTTTGTATCAACTGTTGATTTTGTGATGAATACGTCATCGTTAGACATATCTTTAAACGCTACTAATCTGTAATTTTCTGGGTGAATACCTTGTTTCATTGTAAATCGGTTTTTAAATTATTGGCTGCTTTTTATTCTGATGCTTTTATCTTTCAAAAAGGTATAAACAAAACAACAGCTTTTTTAAATAATTGTTTATTTTTCAGATTGCAAATTTAATAACATATTTTTAATCTGCAAACATTACTTTACACTTTTTTATCATGAAACAGCAAAATTTTCTAAAACGTATTTTTGTATATTTGTAAGATTTTATAAAACTCACAAACCCATGAATACTATTAGCAAAACAACTGGTTTAACTTTTGGCTACATTTTAATGGCTTACTATGCAATTGTAAACCTAATTGTTTTCTTTGCAGATTATACGTTGTTCGTAAAATCGTACCTTACCATTGTTAATATGGTTGTTGTTTTAATTTTAGGAATTGCTTGTGTTTGGATTACTAAAAGAAGGCTAAACAACCTTATAACATTTAAAGAAGGTTTTACGGCATTTTTTATCATGATTGTTTTAGGATTTCTGGCAAACTACATTATACAGTATATATTGTTCAACTTTGTAAATCCCGAAGCAAAGATAGTTACTAATGATCTGATGATTGAAATGACACAGAAAATTGGTAAAGATTTAAATTTGTCCGAAGCTGAAATTAACGATAAAATTAAGGCAGTAAATAATAATGCGGACGATAATTTTTCGCCAAAAACATTATTTTTCAGTTACGCTCAAACCATTTTGGGTTCATCAATTGCAGGTTTGTTAATTGCATTGACATTTAAAAACAGATCCGAACTTTCAACACCAAGAAACCAATAATGAACCTTACCATTTTAATTCCTTTATTGAACGAGGCCGAATCGCTGCCCGAATTGTACCGTTGGATTACAAAAGTAATGCAGCAGAACAACTATTCGTACGAAGTTATTTTTATTGATGACGGAAGCACCGACGAATCTTGGGATATTATTGAAAATCTTTCTACCAATGATGCCAATGTAAAAGGAATCCGTTTTCAGAAAAATTTTGGAAAATCGCAGGCGTTGCACGCTGGTTTTGCAATTGCCAATGGAGATGTTGTTATTACGATGGATGCCGATTTGCAGGACAGTCCCGATGAAATTCCCGATTTGTACCACATGATCGTCAATCAAAAATTCGATTTGGTTTCAGGTTGGAAAAAGAAACGTTATGATTCTATCGTGTCAAAAAATCTACCATCAAAATTGTTCAATTGGGCAGCACGCAGAACATCGGGTGTTCAACTAAACGATTTTAATTGCGGTTTAAAGGCTTACAGTAATAAAGTGGTAAAAAATATCGACGTTTATGGCGAAATGCACCGTTACATTCCCGTTTTGGCAAAAAATGCAGGCTTTAATAAAATTGGTGAAAAAGTAGTACAGCATCAGGCGCGTAAATACGGTGTTTCAAAATTTGGAATGAGTAGGTTTGTATATGGGTTTCTAGATTTAATTACCATTTGGTTTTTATCTAAATTTGGTAAACGTCCTATGCACTTATTTGGCGCGTTGGGCGTTATCATGTTTATTGTCGGTTTTTGCAGCGCGGCGTTTATCGGTATTTACAAACTGTACAAACTTTCTATGCACGAACCCGCAATTTTGGTAGCAAACAATCCGTGGTTTTACATATCGCTCACCGCAATGATATTAGGTACACAACTGTTTTTGGCAGGTTTCTTGGGTGAAATTATCCTTCGAACAAAAAACAACGAACCGCGTTATAAAATTTCCACAAAAAGCAACTTATAATTTAATTAATCAAGAAATGGACATTCCTAAAAATATATTAGAACACAGCAACAAATGGATTCAAGATCCTTTCGATGTTGAAACTCAAACTCTGGTAAAAGAATTACTTACTTCTTCCCCAAAAGAATTAGAAGATGCTTTTTACCGCAATTTAGAATTCGGAACCGGCGGAATGCGTGGTATTATGGGCGTTGGCACCAACCGTGTCAATAAATACACCTTAGGTAAAAACACACAGGGGTTATCGCAGTATTTAAAACAAAGTTTTCCGGACGAGCAAATAAAAGTAGCCATTGCGTATGATTGTCGTCATAATAGTCAATCACTAGCAAAAATCGTTGCCGATGTTTTTTCTGCAAACGGTATTAAAGTGTACTTGTTTGAAGACTTACGTCCTACTCCTGAATTATCTTTTGCAGTTCGATACCTAAATTGTCATGCCGGAATTGTATTAACGGCATCGCACAATCCACCGGAATACAACGGTTACAAGGTTTATTGGCAAGATGGCGGACAATTGGTTCCACCGCAAGACAAAGAAATTATTCAGGTAATTGACAATTTAGATTATTCGGATATTTTGTTCGATTCAAATCCGGAATTGATCGAATATATCGGCACAGAAATCGATGAAGCGTTTGCACAATCATCAATAGAAAATGCAACGTTTAATCTTCCTGAAGGTGCGCGTGAAAACTTAAAAATCGTTTACACATCGTTACACGGAACATCGATCAAAGCAATTCCAAATGTTTTAGAAAAAGCGGGTTACACCAATGTGAATATTGTAGCGGAACAGGCGGAACCAAACGGAGATTTCCCTACGGTTAAATCGCCAAATCCCGAAGAACCAGAAGCGTTGCAAATGGCAATTGATCTGGCAAATGAAACAAATGCCGATATTGTTATTGGAACTGATCCTGATTCTGACCGATTGGGAATTGCCGTTCGCGATAATGAAGGAAAAATGATTTTGTTGAACGGAAATCAGGCAATGGTTGTTATGACTGCCTTTTTGCTGGAACAATGGAAACGCGATGGAAAATTAGAAGGTAAAAAGCATTTTATAGGCTCAACCATTGTATCAACTCCAATGATTTTAGCACTTGCCGAAGCTTATGAAGTTGATTGTAAAGTTGGTTTAACCGGTTTTAAATGGATTGCTAAATTCATTAAAGATTTTCCTGAGCAAAAATTTATCGGCGGTGGCGAAGAAAGTTTTGGCTATATGGTAGGCGATACCGTTCGTGATAAAGATGCTGTTGCTTCTACCTTATTAATCTGCGAAATTGCTGCCATTGCAAAAGTATCGGGCTCATCGGTTTACAACGAATTACAAAACCTTTATGCCGATTTTGGTTATTACAAAGAACATTTGATTTCGTTAACCAAAAAAGGAAAAGACGGTGCCGAAGAAATAGCTACAATGATGACCGAATTACGTAATAATCCATTAAAAGAAATTGCAGGTGAACGTGTTGTTTTTGTGGAAGATTATCAAAGTTCAATCGCTACTAATTTGTTTTCGAATGAAACAGAGCCGTTGTTCTTACCAAAATCAAACGTGTTGATTTATTATTTAGAAGACGGATCAAAAATTTGCGCTCGACCAAGTGGTACCGAGCCTAAAATTAAATTTTATTTCAGCACCAACACACCTATTGAAAACGTTGAAGAAATAAAAGATGCCGATGAATATCTAACCGATAAAATTCAGCGCATTATTAACGATATGAATTTAAATTAATGGACGATAATTTAAAAAAGATTCTTCCGTACGCTTTATTTTACAGAAAAAACATTGTTTGGAATGTAGTTTTTAACGTACTGTATGCCATTTTCTCATCATTAGGTTTTGTAATGATTATACCTGTGATGAATGTGTTATTTGGCGAAGGAGAAAAAGTAACCAAACTGCCTAAATATGAAGGCATTTGGGAATTAAAAAGTTATCTTAACGATACACTTTACTACTATATTAATCATCTAACCGAAGTAAAAGGTGCGGAGTATGCTTTATATCTTATAATTAGCATCATAATTTTAATCTTTTTATTAAAAAATCTTTTTGGCTTTCTAGGTTTGCAGCACTTAATGAAGTTAAAAACAGGTGTTTTGCGTGATTTTAGAGATAAAATGTATGCCAAAATTGTCGATTTACCTGTATCGTATTATTCAGAAAAACGTAAAGGCGACGTTATGGCTCGTATGTTGGGCGATGTAAACGAAGTACAAAATTCCTTTTTTGCTATTTTGGAATTAATTGTAAAAGAACCTCTTACAATTATTATTACGTTAAGTATTATGTTTTCAATTAGTTGGAAACTTACCTTGTTTGTCTTTATCTTTATTCCTATTTCAGGTTTAATCATCTCAAAAATTGGTAAATCTTTAAAATCGCAATCAACACGTGCGCAACAAGAAAACGGCTACATGATTTCTGTTGTAGAAGAAACGTTATCGGGTTTAAAAGTTGTTAAAGGATACAATGCAGAAGGTTATTTTAAACGAATTTTTAATGAATCGGTAAACCGTTTGTATATTCTAACTAATAAAATCGGTAAGAAGAACAATCTGGCATCACCAATGTCTGAATTTTTAGGTATTGCAACCATTGCAGCTTTATTAATTTATGGCGGTACGTTGGTTTTACAAGATGGAACATTGTCTGGTGGTGCATTTATTGGTTATATTGGTATGGCTTATAACATTTTAACGCCGGCAAAAGCTATTTCAAAAGCAAGTTATCAGGTTAAAAACGGTATGGCAGCCGCAGAACGCGTTTTTGAAATATTGGATACACCAAACGTTATTCAAGATACTGATAGATCTTTGAGTCTGAATACATTTAACGACCGTATTTCCATTAAAAATGTTACATTTTCTTACAACGGCGAATACAATGTGTTGAAGAATTTTAATTTGGAAATTCCTAAAGGAAAAACCATTGCATTGGTTGGTCAGTCTGGTTCCGGTAAAAGTACTATTGCCAATTTACTGTTGCGTTTTTATGATGTGGAACAAGGCGAAATATTAATTGACGGGACAGATATTAAAGATATCCGCTTGGTTTCGTTACGCGATCAGTTAGGTTTGGTTACGCAAGACAGCATTATGTTTAACGGAAGTATTGCAGAGAATGTGCGTATTGGAAAACAAAATGCTACCAATGAAGAAGTTATCGATGCCTTAAAAATTGCCAATGCATATGAGTTTGTTGAGAATTTACCTGAAGGTATTAATACAAATATTGGTGATGGTGGCGGTAAACTTTCGGGCGGACAAAAACAGCGTATTTCCATTGCGCGTGCGGTATTGAAAAACCCACCGATTATGGTTTTAGACGAAGCTACATCGGCATTAGATACCGAAAGCGAACGTTTGGTACAAGACGCGTTGGAAAAAATGATGGAAAACAGAACATCGGTTGTTATTGCGCACAGATTGTCAACCATTCAAAAAGCCGATTTAATTGTAGTAATGCACCGCGGAGAAATTGCCGAACAAGGCACACACGACGAACTTTTGGCTAAAAACGGAACGTACGCCAAATTAGTTTCGCTTCAATCTTTTGAAAATTAAACAATTACACATAAAAAAGTAAAAAATCACTCAATTGAGTGATTTTTTTATTATACAAATTATTGTTTTTCGATAATTTATATATCTTTGTCGATATTTAATTATTAAAATTCAAACTATGAGATCTTTGCGTTTATTAGATTTAATCATTACAATTCTTTTCTATTCTATGTTAGGAATAGGAATAATAACTTTTGGCATATTTACTCTTTATTTATTTGGAATTGATTTAGGAATTAAAACCTCAATAACATTTTCAGATAAAAGCAAAGTAACTATGTATTTGTTGTTATTTAGCATATTTATTTTTTATTCGTCTTATGTCTATTCTATTTTTTTGTTCAAACAAAATATCTCATCCTTTATTAAATTTAAATTATTTACAAATCAAGTTATAAAAAACTTTAAGATTATGGGGGTTATTTATATAGCAAGTTATATTATATCATCATTAATTGTTCTTTTATTCAGGCAAGATATTAAAATCGAAATTGGTCAAGATAAAGATTTTTTTAATTTCCCATTAAACGGATTAATCATCGGTTTATTCTTTTTAGTATTAAGTAAGGTATTTCAAATAGCTAAAATTCAAAAAGAAGAAAACATAGAACTAAAACAAGAAAACGAATTAACTATATAACTTATGAACTTACTTAGAATTTTATTATCCGCAAACTACTATTTCTACATTTTCTTTTTTAGTTTATTTTTTGTTTTTACATGTTTCCTTTGGTTTGATTTTTTTCCAATATTTACAAATGCAATAAGAAAAGATTTTGGAAAAGATTTTGATTATTTTTTTTCAACAGAATTTTATATTGGAATGACAGCCGTTCCATTGTATTTAATTATGTTAAAAAAAATGAGAACCTTGGTTTTTAATTTTATTAAAAAAGAATATTTCTCTTTAGAAAACTCTAAATACATCAAGCAAATTGGTTATATTTTTATTTCAATTTATATAATTGAACATATTTTATGTGAATACCTCTTATTATTCATTAACAACAATGGTTCAATAAACTTATTAGCTGATATCAACTTAATTGAAGTTTTTTTAGCTGCATTTTATAAATGTATGATTGGCTTATTATTATTATCTATTGGAAGAGCCTTTGAATTAGGTTTAAAACAACAACAAGAAAACGAACTAACTATATAATATCATGAAAAAAATAATCACACTTTGTTTTACATTAACTACAATAATAATGTTAGCACAAAATACACAACACAGTAAAATTATCGACAGTTTATTACACGCATCCATAAAAGAAAATAACATTCCTGCAATGACAGCCGCTGTAATTAATGGCGATAATGTATTTTACGGAACAGCAGGAACAATTTCTAACAAAAGTAACGAGGCGGTTACTGACAAAACCTTGTTTCATATAGGATCAAACACCAAAGCGTTTACATCATTTCTGGCATTTCAACAAATCGAAAACGGAAATTTATCGTTAGAAACTCCGTTTTTCTCGCTTTTTCCTGAATTAAAAAACGAAAAAAACTCGGCATATCATTCCATGAAATTAAAAGATTTATTATCGCACAACGCACAAGTTCAGCCATACACAGCAGGTGAGGAATTTCTGTCATTAAAAATAGATGCAAAGACAACCGAAACAAAACGAGTTGAATTTGCACAACAAGTTTTAGCACAACCAACGGTAGAAAAAGGAACTTATTCTAACGCGGGCTATGTTTTAGCAGCTATGATGATTGAAAAATCAGCAAAAAAATCCTTCGAGGATTTATTGGCAGATTTCATAAAGAAACAAAATTGGGATTACAGTTTTGGATTTCCAAACAAAAAAAGCTTGAATCATGCTTGGGGACATTGGATTGAAAATAACGAATTGGCAGCCTTACCACCAACACATTCGTACAAATTAGAAGATTTTATGCTTTCGGCAGGTGATTTATCAATGAATATTGTTGATTATGCATCATGGTTACAACTTCATTTAAAAGGGTATAACTCTGAAATAGGCATTTTAAAACAAGAAAACTTTAAAAAAATGCACTTTGATGTGGATAATTACAGCTATGGTTGGGGAAATACGGTTCAGGGAAATCAAAAGTTAAGCTTTCATGATGGTACTACGGGCACTTTTTATACTCACGCAATTTTAATCCCTGAAAATAAATTAGGAATCACGATTTTTGCAAACGCTGCCGATGAAAAACATGTGGAAGCAATTTACGAAATGCAACAGCAGTTAATTTCACAATTCAAAAAAATAACAAATGGCAATAATAGTAAACCTTGATGTTATGCTGGCAAAACGCAAAATGCAATCGCAAGAGCTGGCAGACAAAATTGGTATAACAACCGCCAATCTTTCTATACTAAAGACAGGAAAAGCAAAAGCCATTCGTTTTTCTACTTTAGAAGCCATTTGCAAAGAACTGAACTGCCAGCCTGCCGATATTTTAGAGTATATTCCTGATAGCGATTAACAACCTGTCTTTACAGGTTGTTTTTATTAAAATCATAGTTTACATTGTAAAAAATCATGCGTAAATATTATCTTTAAAATAAAATTACGTTGAATGTATCAAGAAAACCACAAACTACATATTCCGGATAACGATATTATTGTTTGGAAGTATTTAGATCTTTCTAAATTCCTGGATTTATTACTTTCTAAACGCATGTTTATGGCTCGGTCTGACAAGTTCGAAGATCAGTTTGAAGGAACTTTTAGTGAACCTACTTACGAAGAAATTAAAAAACTGCTGGCAGACAATCCCGAATATTTAGATGCCTACAAATCAAAACGAAAAAATATTGTCATTAGTAGCTGGCATGCCAATTCGTACGAAAGTTATGCTATGTGGCAGGTTTTCACGAAAAACAACGAAGGTTTGGCAATACAGTCAACCATCGGTAGTTTAAAGAAAGCTTTGATTGAACCTAAAGCAAACCAATTTATAGGCGAAGTAAATTATATCGATTACAAAAAAGAACACATTCCGTTTGACGATGATTTTTTTCCTTTCCTGTTTAAACGAAAAAGTTTTCAGTACGAACATGAAGTACGTGTAATTACAGATGTATCACATTTAGAAATGAATGTAAACGAAGGTGTAAAAGTCTTAATTGACATTAATCAAATGATCGAAAAACTGTACATTCACCCTAAATCAGAAAATTGGTACAAAAAATTGGTCATTGAAGTTGTTGAAAGACTTGGCTTTGAATTCACCATTGAAAAATCGGATCTTGAAAGTGATATTTTAATTTAGAACAACTTTGTATTTATTAGATAAATAATAAAATGATCAAACACATCATCACATCCGTTTGCAATAATAACAATCAAATAAGAAAGAATATTTATAAACTAGGTATTATAACATTAGAAGATAACAGTTTTGTAATTTTACAATAAAAGAATCATATATGTTAAGACATAAAGGGAAAGGTCGAACTTATTCCCATAATCTCAAATTAGCATCAATATTATCAGGTGTGGCAGGTATCGTAAATATTACAAGCGTTTTAGAATTACATACACTAACAACAAATATTACAGGGCATTTTGCTTTCTTTTCTGAAGAACTTGTTTTAAAGAATTATGATATGGCTTTTTTCTATTTGTTGTATATCATGTATTTTTTGTTTGGGGCATTTTTTTCCAGTTTTATTATAGAATGGCGTTCAAAATACAAACCACAAACATCTTATGTCCTGCCCATATCCATCGAAATATGTATATTATTAACAATCAGCTTATCTGATTCCTTGTTAACAAAAGAATATTTTCCTTTTTCTATCTTCCTATCAGTTGCGTTACTTTTTTCTATGGGGTTACAAAACGCTTTAGTAACTCGCGTATCCCAGTCAGTAGTAAGAACAACACATTTAACAGGTTTATTCACTGACCTTGGAATTGATTTATCTCGATTGTTTTTTTATAAAGATCGTTCTGAAAGAATGTTGATTAACAAAAGTATTTTTTTGAAATTGTCTATTATCGGTGGATTTTTTATTGGAGGTATAATCGGAGGGTTTGCTTCGCCTTTATTTGGTTTAAAAACACTTTTACTTCCTGTAGGATTATTACTCTTTATCTTATGGTACGACCGACTATTATTTAGATTCTACACATTAAAAAGAATGATGAGAAATTATCATTGATAGAATCATACTTCAAGAGATAAAAAACTAGTCATTAAAAGCTGAAAAATATTGGTTATTAATTAAAATGATTATCACGAAGTTTATACTAAATTAGAATATAATTAAAATTTTCGTCAGTTCGAGCTTGTCGATAGCCTGTCTTGACATCTCGACTTCGCTCGATGTGACAGTTGCGAAAGGCTTCACTTCGAGTAGTGCAACGAAGTGACGAACCTAAACATATCTTGTTGTAAAGTTAATAACAGTCAATTTAATTAATATAAGAAATCAGGTTTAAAAAACAACAATTTAATTTAACAACTTTTATTTATAAGCTATTCATTTTCTGTTTTGTACCATATTTACAAAAAACACAGTTTGCATTTTGCGGGCTTTAAATTTCAACACTTCTTTATTAGGTCCGTCAAAAAGTTCGTCTAAAGTCTGCATCCAGTAAAAAAGCCACGTTCCAAAATTATGAGCCGTTATATTGTGGTTCATTTCTGCATCAACCTTATTGTGTGCTTCAATTGGGTTGCCTTTATATTTTTGAACGCCGAAAATATGCTGTTCCCAAAAATCGGTAATCTTTTGTAAATGAGGCTCCCAATCGGTAATAATCGAATTAAAAATCGGACCAATTTCTTCATCTTTCCGTACCTTATCATAAAAAATCCGAACCAGTTTTTCTAGATCTTCTCTGTTTTCAACATCGTGTTTCATTTCGTAAATAAGTTTCTATAAATTTACAAAGTATTTAAATTAAAATGATTTATATTTTTATAAAATAGTTATTTTTGCAAACAAATTAAACTTAAAAAAATGGCAGGTACAAGAACATTTACAATGATTAAACCAGACGCTGTAGAAGCTGGAAGTATTGGTGGAATATTAAATATGATTGCTGAAGGCGGTTTCAGAATCGTTGCAATGAAATTAACGCAATTAACAGTTGCTGATGCAAAGAAATTTTACGAAGTGCATGCAGAGCGTCCGTTTTATGGTGAATTAGTAGAGTTCATGTCAAGAGGACCAATTGTTGCAGCTATCTTAGAAAAAGACAATGCTGTGGAAGATTTCCGTACATTAATTGGTGCTACAAACCCAGCTGATGCTACTGAAGGTACAATCCGTAAAAAATATGCAAAATCAATCGGTGAAAATGCAGTTCACGGTTCAGATTCTGACGAAAATGCAGAAATTGAAGCAGCTTTCCACTTTGCAGGAAGAGAGCAGTTCTAATCAATTGATACAGATATTTAAAATCCACCCAATAAAGGTGGATTTTTTATTTTGTTAAATTTAACTACCTTCGCACTTCGTAAATTTTAAATTAAAAACAAACATTATGAAAAAAATCGGTATTTTACTGTTTATGGCAGTACTTGGTTTCACTTCGCTAACAGCCTGTTCATCAGATGACAGTTCACCTGTAATAGAACAAGAGAAAAATCATTTATTAGGTAAATGGAATGCTACATCTACACATATGAAACTGGTAATTGACGGTGAAATATTACTAGATGAACTTGATAAAGAAACCACCATGCATGGTATTATTAGACAATTTGAGTTCAAGGATGATAATACTGTTAAACATTACACATATATCCCAGCAGGTGCAAATACAGAAGAAGTTGATAGACATGGAGAAACAACTTATGAGAGAAATGGTAACCAATTAATTCTTAAAAATTACCCAGAGCCATATACCATATTACTTTTAGACGATAAAAACATGAATTTGCATACCAAAACTGAATTTGAATCGGATGGTACACACTATCTATTAGAAAGTATCGATAAATTTGAAAGAATGAAATAGTTAATAAAAAAATCCGAAAGTAAACTTTCGGATTTTTTTATTTCAAATTCTTTATAAAATCGGCGTTAACTTTAAAAAAGTCATCAACTAAAACGCTGGCACCTTCCAAATTCTGCAGTTTAGAATTTTCACTGTTGTATCCCAAACAATAAATTCCGGCAGCACAGGCAGCTTTCACTCCGTTTGTACTGTCTTCAATAACAATACATTCTTCTATTTTATGCTTAGACAAAGAAGCCGCATGTATAAAAATAGTAGGATCGGGTTTCGATTTCACAAAATCCTCACCACTAACCTTATGAGCAAAGTATTCATTCAAATTAAAGCGGTTAAAAACCCTGCTAATGGTACTTTTAGAAGCCGACGATGCCAAAATTAATTCTACATCGTTTGCATGCAGGTCCTTAATTAAATTTTCAACACCGGCAATCAGTTCCAAATCGGGCTTTGTATCAAAAGCTTCGTTAAATAACGATCGTTTTCTGTGTATCAAATCTTCCACTTCATGATGTAGCCCAAATTGATCTTTCACTTTCTGGAAAACATTTCTTGTTGAATTTCCTGTAAAAGTAGCATACAGTTCTTCCGAAACATCAATTCCCAGTTCTTCAAAATGCTTAAAATAAGCATATTTATGTACAGGCTCTGTATCAACAATCACCCCGTCCATATCAAAAATAACGGTTTTAACCATAATTAT